>NZ_JBEZHQ010000029.1:0-108939 GCF_040650675.1 Streptomyces sp. NPDC048637 | reverse complement strand
CCGCCCGCCCCCTCGCGCGCGCCGCCCGCCGCCGGGCCGGGCCCGCACCTCTCACAGGTGCGGGCCCGGCCCGTCGGCGTAGCGGTGCGCGGCCGGGGCGGCGCGGTGCGTGTCACACCCGTACGCGGTACCGCAGCGCCCGGCCGCGGCCTACGTTGGGATCATGTTTGCTGCCTACGCCGCCCGCATCGACCGTGACCAGCCGCTGAACGGCCTCGAATTGGGGGAGCGCCCGGCCCCTGACGCCCGTCCCGGCTGGACGACCGTCAACGTCAAGGCCGCCTCCCTCAACCACCACGACCTGTGGTCGCTGCGCGGGGTGGGGATCACCGAGGAGGCGCTGCCGATGATCCTCGGCTGCGATGCCGCCGGAGTGGACGCGGACGGCAACGAGGTCGTCCTGCACTCCGTCATCGGGCAGAGCGGCCACGGCGTCGGCCCCAAGGAGAAGCCCTCCATCCTCACCGAGCGCTACCAGGGCACCTTCGCGGAGCAGGTCACCGTTCCCTCCTGGAATGTGCTGCCCAAACCGAAGGAGCTGTCCTTCGAGGAGGCGGCCTGTCTGCCGACCGCGTGGCTGACCGCCTACCGGATGCTGTTCACCAACGGGGGCGTACGGCCCGGGGACAGCGTCCTGGTGCAGGGCGCGGGCGGCGGTGTGGCGACCGCCGCCATCGTGCTGGGCGCCGCGGCCGGGCTGCGGGTCTTCGCCACCAGCCGGGACGAGGCCAAGCGCAAGCGCGCCCTGGAGCTGGGCGCCGAGGCGGTGTTCGCGTCCGGTGAGCGGCTGCCGCAGCGGGTGGACGCGGTGATCGAGACGGTCGGCGCCGCCACCTGGTCGCACTCCATCAAGTCGCTGCGCCCCGGCGGCACCCTGGTCATCTCGGGCGCCACCAGCGGCTTCACCCCGAAGAGCGGGGAGCTCAACCGGATCTTCTTCCTGGAGCTGAAGATCGTCGGCTCCACGATGGGCAGCAAGGAGGAGCTGGCGTCGCTGCTCAGCTTCTGCGCGGCCAAGGGCATCCGGCCGGTCATCGACTCGACGCTGCCGCTGGACCGGGCGCGTGAGGGGTTCACCAAGATGGCGCAGGGTGAGCTGTTCGGCAAGATCGTGCTGACCGTCTGACGGCCCGACGGGCTGCCACCTCTCGATCGGAAGGCTGCGGAACGTGCGGATCCTGCGGGCGGAGGGGCGCCCCGCCACGCCATGGAGCAACGGCGGCGGGGTGACCCGGGAGATCGCCGTGCACCCGCCGGGCGCCGGCTGGGACACCTTCGCCTGGCGGGTCAGCCTGGCGGACGTCACCCGGGACGGGCCGTACTCGCCGCTGCCCGGCGTCCGGCGGATCCTCACCGTCGTCGACGGGGCCGGGCTGGAACTGACGGTGGACGGCACCACCCGGCTCCTCCCGGACCGCTACCGCCCGTTCGCCTTCCCCGGCGGCGCGGCCACCGGATCCCGGCTGCTGGACGGCCCCGTCGTCAACCTCAATGTGATGCTGCGGGAGGGGCGGGCGGACGCGACGGTGGCGATGGTGCGGGGGCGCCGGGTGGTGGAGCCGGTCCGGCGACCGGCTGACGGCCGCGCCGACGGCCCGGAGGCCGTCCTCGTCGTGGCCGTCGAGGGGCCCACCCGGCTCCGGACGGCCGGCGAGTCCGTGGCGCGGCTGGCGCGGTTCGACGCGGCGCTGCTGACGGGGCCGGACGCGGTGCCTGCCGAGGTGCGGACGGACGGTGTCGCGGCGGTGATCCGCTTGTCCGGCCAGGGCCCCGGCCCCGGCCCGGGCCTCAACCCTGGGCCTTGACCCCGGCCCCGTCGATTCCGCCCGCCCGGCCCGGAGTCAGTTCAAGGACACCCCCTAGCTAGGCCGAGCTGCGGCCGGACGTCCAGGCCCCCGGCACGGACGGCCAGCCCTCCGGCACGGGCGGTCAGGTCACCGGCGGTGCCATCCGCAACCTCACCGCCGGGTGGTGCTCCAGGCCGCCGTCGCTGTTCTTGCTGCGTCGGCGGCCTGGGAGATGCGCTTGTCGCTCTCTCGGACGCGGCGGCTGAATTCGATGTGCAGGAAAGGGACTCCGGCGGCCGCCGCGGCGCGGCCCTGCATGTTGGTGCGGCCCTCCAGGGGACAGTCACGGGCCCAGGCGCGGCAGGCGTCCATGCCCTTGTCCTCCAGGGCGTCGGCCACGGCGCGGCCGGTGGCGCGGCCCCGGTCCCCGGCGCCGGTCGAGGTGACCGCGTCGAAGCCGGGTACGGAATCGTCGGCGAATCCGTGCACCTGGATGCCCGGAAGGCGCCGTTTCAGCAATGCGTCGCAGACGGCGTGGAAGACCGTGTCCCGGCGGTGCGCGACGTCGGCCGCGATGCCCCGGCCGGCGTCGCGGTGGGCGCCCGCCAGGACCAGGACCCCGCCGGGCGTTCCGCGCAGGAGGGCGACGCCGAGTTCCTCGCTGTGCGCGTCGGCGACCGGATGCGGGACCTGCACCGACCACCGCGCAGGGGCGGTCAGGTCGACATAGACGCGCCCCCAGCCGCGGGTGGTGGTGCCGTTCTGCGCTGCGTCGGCGAACTCGGCGTACCGGCGGCCGGTGACCCGGTCGGTCAGGGTGCGGATGCGGAAACCCACGTCGGCGAGGCGCTGTTCGGCCGGTGCGTGATGGCCGTCGAGGAACAGACCGACTCCGTCCGCCACCGCCCGCTGCTGTTGCCCGGTGGGTGCGCGGTAGCCGCGGCGCGGTCCCATCCCGGAGGTGAAGTCGGCGATGTGCTGCTTGAGATCAAGGGTGCTCCGCGGGGTGGGGGCCGGATGGTCAGGCTTCTTGGGAGGTTGCCCGCTGCATGCCGTGATGATCACCATGCTGAGTACGATCATGGCTTTGACCAGCAACGTTCTCGGAAATTTCATCTTTGAGGGGAAAGTGTCGGCCATAACTGCATGACAATACTTGGGTGCATATAACCCCTCGTGCAGGCTTCGCGGCTCGCACCACTGCGCTGGCATTGCTCGCGGTGTGCGCCGCGGGATGTGCCGGTTCCGGAGAGAGCAATCCGCCCCGGGCGGAAGGACGTTCGTTCACGGTGGCCGCGGCAGGAGACATCCTGATTCACCCGCAGCTGACGGAGCAGGCGAAAAGAGACGCCAGGAGAACGGGCCGTGGGGTCAAGGGAATTGACTTCAACCCGATCATGGCGGGAATCAAACCGGTCATCAGCAAGGCGGACTTGGGCATCTGCCACTTCGAGCCCGTCGCGGGCAAGCCGGCAGGCCCCTTCCGGTCCTACCCCGACTTTCTCGTCCCCCCGCAGATCACCACCACGATCAAGAAAGTCGGCTACGACACCTGCTCCACCGCCTCGAACCACACCCTCGACCACGGTGCGGCAGGGGTGCAGCAGACCTTGGACGCCATGGACAAGGCCGGTCTGCGGCACACCGGTTCGGCCCGCAGCGGCGCGGAGGCGGGCAAGCCGCTCATCATGAACGTCAAGGGTGTCCACGTCGCACAGCTCTCCTTTGCCTACGGCTTCAACGGCCGCAAAGCGCCGAAGGACAAGCCCTGGCTGGTCAACCGGACCAGCGTCGAGCAGATCGCAGCAGCGGAGCGGGCCGCCCGCAAGGCCGGGGCCGACGTGGTGATCCTCAGCATCCACTGGGGCCAGGAGCACCGGCCCGACCCGAGCACCCCACAGCTGAAGCTCGGCAGGGAGATCGCCGAGAAGACCGGCATCAACCTGGTCATCGGCCATCACGCCCATGTCGTGCAGCCGATGGAGAAGGTGCACGGAACCTGGATCGCGTATGGACTCGGCAACCAGCTCGCCCGCCACGAGACGCCGACCGGACTGTCGGAGGAAGGCGTGATCGGCTGGTTCAAGTTCACCGAGCGGGGCGGTGACTGGGACGTCCGGGCCCGCTATGTGCCGACGCTCGTCGACATCCCGCCGGAGGAGAAAGATCCCGTCGCCGGCGGGGACGGCGAGGCGAGCGGGCAACGCGACCACCGGTTGGTGGACGTGGCCGCTGCGCTGCGTGGCCACAAGAAGCTCACCGCGCAGCAACGGGCCCGCTACCAGCTCGCGTTCGAGCGGACCCGCGGCACGATGCTGAACCGCGGCGCCGCCGAAGGCGCTCTCAAGCCGCTGAAGGACATCCCCGGCTGATTCGCCGCCCCCTCTGTCACTGCCGTACCACCAGACGGTCCCAGCCGTTTGGAACCCAGGAAGGGCTGTCCCTACGTGCCCCCGCGCCCCCCACATACCACCGGCTCACTCCAGGAGGGGAGTTCCCCGTCGGCCGCACCGCCGGCGAAGCTGCGGCCCACGGCTCGGCGCAGAGCCGATATGTCCCTGCTCGGCGGCGTACGCCCGCCCATTGCCGTCCTGTCGGCCCTGCTGCTCGCCCTGGCCGCCGTCACTGCCCTCAGCCTCGGCAGGGTAGGCCACGACAGGATTCCCGAGGCGGTGCTCACCTCTCAGCAGCAGTTCGCCGAGGACGGCGCCATCGCCATGCGGGCCTCGGTCGACGAGAGCGTCACCGACCTCCAGCGCGCGGCCGGACTCTTCAGTTCGGGTGCCCCGGTCCCGGCCGACGCCGTGCTGGACAAGGTCGGCAGCGTCTACCAGAAGTGGCGCGGCACGGCCGTCATCGAGGTCGGGTCGGGCAAGCTCCTCGCCGCCCGGGGCGAGAACCTGCCCCTGGCGACCCTCGACCGCGGAAAGCTGTCCGAGAAAGGCGGGCCCGGCCCGCGCATGGTGCGCCTGGCGAACGGTGAGACCCGCCTGCTCTCCTTTGCCCTGCTCTCCTGGGACGGCCGGCCGCAGCAGCTTCTCGTCGCGTCCCGCAGCCTTCGCGTCCCCGCCATCAGCCTCGGCCAGTTCCGGACCATCGCCGTGCTGGACTCGACGGGCGCCATCCTCAGCCGCGGTGGCAGCCGCGAGTCCGAGCAGGACCTCGACGACCCGCAGCGGAAGGCGGCCAAGCGGGCGGACGGCCAGCTGAGGGCGTTCGCCAGGACGGCTGCCGAGAAGGCCCGTCAGCACCCGCTCAAGGCCAGGGAACCAGGTTCCGGGGGCTTTCCGGGGGTGAGCGGGAGCCTCACCGGCGGGGCGTCCCACGGCGAGCGCGCCGCGGCCGGTTATGCCACCCTCGCTCCCGCCCGGCCCGGCGAGAGCACCGTCGCCGGCGGCCTCGGTCTGACGGTCGTCACGATGGTCGACGTGGCCGAGGACCCCTCCCGGGGCACCGACCCGCTCTTCGGCATCGCCGCGGCCGGCGCGCTGCTCGTCATCGGCGCGGCTGTCGTGGCCCTGCTTCTCGGCCTCGTGCAGCGCCCGCTGCTCCGGCTCTTCCTGGAGAGCCGCCGGCTCGCCGGAGGGGAGCTGCAGCGGCCGGTGAGCGTACCCGCGTACGGAGAGGCGGCCCGGGTCGGCCACGCACTGGAACGTCTGCGGTGCCAGCTCCTCGGCGCACCGCAGGGCACGGACGGCCCCGCCACCCCGCGGCGGCTGCGCCGGATCGGTGCCCGGGGCCTGACGGCCGCGTGTGCGGTACTCCTGCTCGCCTGGTCCGCCCCACTGGCGCTGTCCCTGAACCACGCCGACGCGAAGGCCGTCATTCCGCAGCAGATCGTCAACGACCAGCGCGAGCGCACCGACACCCTGGCCGACCGGGTCCGGCGGGCCCTCGACGAAGGCCATACCGACCTCGTCTCGGTGGCGTCCCTGATCGGCGAGGGCACCTCGCCGGACCAGATGGCCACGGTCCTGGAGCGCACCCTTCAAGAGCACCCGCGGTATGCGTCGCTGTACCTCCTCGGCGCCGACGGAAAGGTACTGGCCCGGGCCGGCGGCACTCCGCACCACCCGGCCGGCAAGGGCCCGGGCACCCGAGGGCTCACCGTGCTCAACGAAGGGGGCAAGGAGCCAGTCGTGGCCGGCTACGCCGAGGTGCCGGGCCGGAAGGGTGCCGTCGTGGCCGGTGAGTTCCGGGTCGACTTCTTCAACTCACTGCTCAAGCGGCCCGGCCTCGGCGAGGTCCGGGTGGTCGACGACAAGCGCCGGACACTCGGTGGCAACACCGGCTACCGCGCCTTCGAGAAGCTGCCCTCCGAGCGGATCGACACCCTCGTGCAGGGGACGGGCGCCAGGGCCGGCGCGAGCCTGCGGCCCGGCGCGCTCCTCGACCGCGACGGCAGCAGCGTCCAGATCGCGGCGGCGGCCCCGTTCAACGGCGGCGGCGTGGCGAAGTCACTGAACTGGACGGTGGTCAGCTGGAAGCCCGCTGACGGGCTTGCCCTCCCCGAGAACACCGTGCAGAACCACACCGTGCTGGCCGGACTGCTCGGCCTCACCGCTGCCGCCGCCTGTCTCGGCTGGCTGCACATCGTGGTGGCGCGCCCGCTGCGCACCCTGGCCGCGCAGGCCGAGGCGCTCGCCGGCGGGGACCGTCGCACCGTGCTCTACCCACGCCATCACGACGAGGTCGGCGCCGTCGTCCGCAGCCTGGAGCTGATCCGGCAGGAGCTCCAGGAGCAGCGCAAGCGGGACAGTGCCCCTCTGGCCGGAAGGAACTGACGGACCGTGCTCTTCCTCTACACCGTTCTCGTCGTGTGCTGCGCGATCCTGCTGATCGCCGGAATCATCGAGCAGCGACGGCACTTCAGCAATCTGGCGCACATCCCCACCCGGGTGCTCGTCAACGGCATCCGCGGCAAGAGCTCCATCACCCGGCTGTGCGCGGGTGCGCTGCGGGGCGGCGGCCTGACCACCGTGGCCAAGACGACCGGTACCGCGGCCCGGTTCATCCACCCCGACGCCACCGAGGAGCCGGTCTACCGCAAGTTCGGCATCGCCAACGTGGTCGAGCAGATCGGCATCGTCCGGCGGGCCGCCGCGTACCACCCGGACGCCCTGGTGATCGAGTGCATGGCCGTCATGCCGGCCCTGCAGGAGATCAACCAGTCCAAGCTGATCCGGTCCACCATCGGTGTCCTGTGCAACGTCCGCGAGGACCATCTGGCCGAGATGGGGCCCACCCTCGACGATGTCGCCCGCTCGTTGTCCCGCTCCATGCCGGAGGGCGGTATCTGTGTGACCGCCGAGCAGGACCGGTTCCACCTTCTCCAGGAGGAGGCGGACGCCCGCGACTGCCGGCTGATCTACGCCGATCCCGGGACCGTGACCGATGAGGAGTTGCGCGGCTTCAGCTGGTTCACCTTCAAGGAGAACGTGGCCATCGCGCTGACCGTCGCGGAACTGCTCGGTGTGGACCGCGAGACCGCACTGCAGGGCATGTACGACGCTCCGCCGGACCCGGGGGTCCTCTCCGTCGAGCGGTACCGCACGCCCGACGGCAAGCGGCTGCGGTTCGCGAATGTCTTCGCCGCGAACGACCCCGAGTCGACGCTGATGAACATCCGTCAGCTGCTCGACCTGGGCGCGATCCACCGCCCCCTGAACGTCGTGATCAACTGCCGCCCCGACCGTGTCGAGCGCAACGGCCAGATGGGCGAGATCATCCCCGAGCTCGAACCCGACAAGGTCTTCGTGATCGGACATCCGGCCAGGAGCGCGATCGAGGCGATCCCCGCCGCGTGGCGCTCCCGTGCGGTGGACCTCGGCGGCGACCGCCGCGACCCCGAGGAGTTCATGGCTCAGATGGTGAGCCACCTCGGTCCGGATTCGTCGCTGGTCGCCGTCGGCAACATCCACGGCCAGGGCGAGCATCTGCTGGAGCGGCTGGCCGAACTTCCCGCGGACGAAGGACCCGACGGCGTTCCGCAGCACACCCAGGACGGCCCGGCGGACTCCGCGGAACGCCCCGCGCCCCCTGCCGACCGGTCCACGGGCCACCCACCGGCCCACGAGTCCCGCCCGCACCAACCGTTCGTACCGCAGCAGCACCCGCACACCGATTCGTGGCAGAGCTCAGGAGAGCACCCTTGATCCCCGCCGTCCTCACACCCGAGATCGCCGCTATCGGCATCGCCCTCGGGCTCATGTTCTCGCTCGTCTGCTATCTGACGACCAACCTCTCACCAGGCGGCATGATCACCCCCGGCTGGCTCGCGCTGACCCTGGTGGAGGATCTCCAGCGGGCCGCGATGGTCGTGGGGGTGACGGTCCTGACGTACCTCGCCACCCTGTTGGTGCAGCGGGTCGCGATCCTCTACGGCAAGCGGCTGTTCGCGGCCGTCGTGCTGATCGGTGTCGTGATCAACGGCACGCTGATGATCGTGCTGCAACTGGAGTTCCCGCTGATGTACACGAATCAGACCCTCGGGTTCATCGTCCCCGGTCTGATCGCCTACCAGCTGGTCCGCCAGCCGAAGGGACCGACCGTGCTGGCCACCGGCTCGGTGACGCTCATGGCCTATGTCGTGCTGGCCGCCGGAATTCTGCTCGGCGTCATGCCGTCCGCCTGACCGAACGATTCGGAGCCGATCCCATGAGCGCAAAGACCCAGCGCGGCCGTCGCCGCGTTCTGCACGCCGTGACCGTGACCGCCCTGCTCGCCGGAAGTGCGTGCTTCACCGTGGCACTTCGCGCGGAGGAGCAGACCGCGGCACCTGCCATTCCGGCGGTCACCGATGAAGCCGGCCTCAAGTCGCCCCTTACCCGAGGGCTCTCCGGAGACCTGACCTGGGAGCGGCTCCGGAGTCCGGCCCGCTCCGTGCTGCGCGGCGAGAAGGGCGAGGTGTTCGCCACCTTCACCGACGGGGCCCGCACCGCCACCCTCACCGGCCGGAGCCGCACCTTCACCGAGCCCGCCGCCACCAGGTCCCGGATCGTCACCGACAACTGGGTCCGGATGATGCCGGAACCCTGGCGGAAGGGCGCCGAGAAGGAGAAGTGGTTCAAGGACTGGTTCAAGAACAATTTCGGCAGCGAGAAGGACGATCTCTTCGCGATGGCCTTCCAATACGTCGCCCAGGCCCCGGCGAAGCTGAACGCCGCGGGGGTCAGGTACGCGGGCGACGCGAACTACGGGCCGATCGCTGCGCACGGCGGGTCCGGCGCCGGCCAACGCCTTGAGGAGTCCGACTTCTACGACTACCTGGGCATCCCGTACACCTTCCGGGACGGCACCTCGATGCAGCCCGAGAGGGCACGGGCGCGGTCCATGGACTGCTCCGGCTTCATCCGGGCGGTGCTGGGCTATCGCGCCGGCTACCCCCTGAAGGCCGACGACAAAAAGGGCGACGGCCTGCCTCGTACGGCCAACGGGATGGCCCGCTCCGGACTCGGTGCAGACGTCGTGCCGCTGACCGGCTCCGCGCCGGCCTTCGCCAGGCCGGCCTCGATCGATCTGCTCCAGCCCGGCGACCTGGTGTTCTTCAAGCTGGAGGCCCGGACCGAGGAGCGGCTCGACCACGTCGGCATGTATCTGGGCAACGACTCCGACGGGCACCAGGTCTTCATTTCGAGCCGGCAAGAGGTCAACGGCCCGACCATCGGAGACAAGGGCGGTACGTCGCGGCTGGACGGAAACGGCTACTACGCCAGCGCGTTGCGCAGCGCCAAACGCCTGTAACGGAACCTCGGGAGAGCGAACACCTGTCAATGGAGGTTGACATACCCTGGGCGTCAACCTAGATTGACATCCATGACCGAAGCAACGGATCTCGCCGAGCGGGCCGGCGACCGGGACCCCCGGGTCGGACTCCGCGCCGTGGCCGCGCTCCGCCGGCTGCTGGAGCAGCTCGAAGCCGTCCAGGTGCGCAGCGCCCGTGTGCAGGGCTGGTCGTGGCAGGAGATCGCGGCGGAGCTGGGTGTCAGCAGGCAGGCAGTGCACAAGAAGCACGGGAGGCGCTGATGTTCGAGAAGTTCACGGCCGATGCGCGCGCGGTGGTGCGTGGCGCGGCGGAGCAGGCGGACCGTACGGGCAGCGGCACGATCGGCGAACCGGAGCTGCTGCTCGCGCTGCTGGAGCGGACCGCATCACCGGCCGCCGGGGTGCTCACCGCACTCGGTGTCCACGAGCGGCGGGAGTCGGTGGCGGACGCCCTTGCGGAGGCGCGCCGCCGCGGCGGGGTGTCGACGGCGGACGCGGCGGCGCTGGCCGGGATGGGCATCGACATCGACGCGATCGTGGCGCGGGTGGAGGAGGCCCACGGGGTGGGCGCGCTGGCCGCCGACGGGACGGCGGGGCGCCGGAAGCGGCTGCGCCGGCCGTTCACCGCGGAGGCGAAGTCCGTGCTGGAGCGCGCCCTGCGGATCGTGGCCGGCCGCGGTGAGCGGCACATCGGCGATGAGCATCTGCTGCTCGCGCTGACCACCCGGCCCGGACCGGCCGCGGCGGTGCTCGCCGACCACGGGGTGACCTACGACGAGGTGGTGCGGTTGCTCGACGGGACGCGGGGCCGGCGCGCGAGTTGAGCCGGGTGGGGCGGTTCCGTGGGCAAGCCGGGTGGGGCGGTTCCGTGGGCAAACCGGATGGGGCAGCTCTGTGGGCAAAGGGGCCGCCTCGTGGCCGTCCGGCGGACCGGGCCCCTCGCGGCGGCCCGGCCGGGCCCGCCCCTACGGGTAGGTGACCTTCACCCTCCCGATGCCCAGCGTGCTGTGCCGCGGGAGGTATCCGGCCTCGAAGACCGCGCAGAGTACCGGGGTGAGCAGTTGCGCCAGCCGCTCGGCGCGGGAGTGGCCCAGTGCCCGCCACGGCCCGGCCGCCAGCCGGTCGGTCGTCCGCTCGATCGCCTCGCGCTCCTTGTGGGCGCGGTCGGTCGCGGTGCCGTCCGGGGCGATCCAGCCACGGGCGGCGAGGCGGTGCCGGGCGTCGCTCCACTCCTGTGCGCTCCAGCCGCGCCCCACGAAGTCGGCGGCCGGCGCGGCACCGATCGCGGCGAACGACACCAGGGCCTCACAGGGGTCGAGTTCACAGGTCAGCAGGGCCGCCAGATGGCCGTCGCCGCGGTGTTCGCGGAGTACGGTCGCGGCCTGCCAGAGCACCAGATGCGGTGCGTCCGGCCAGGGCAGATCGCGGTTCGCGGCGGCCAGCGGACGGGCGGCGGGACCGGCGTTCTCGGCGGCCTGGCGGGCGAGCCGCGCCGCCTCGGCGAGCTGTGCGGCGGTCAGCCGGCCGTCGATGAGGGCGGTCAGCGCACGGTCCATGGCCAGCAGCCGGGCATCCAGCACCTTGGCCGGGTCCGCGACGGTCCAGATCCGCGGGAGGTACCGGGTGATCATCCGCGGGCTGAAGGTGTAGTACGTCGCGGCGACCAGCTCGGGCCCGGCGGCGCCCAGCGGAGCCGTACGCCAGGCGAAATAGCTGGGCCAGCGGGACGCGACATCATGGCCGAGGTCGGCCGCGACCTGGCGTGCCTCGGGGGCGAAGTAGAGCGTGGCGTGCAGTGGCTC
Source organism: Streptomyces sp. NPDC048637 (assembly GCF_040650675.1). Lineage (NCBI taxonomy): Bacteria > Bacillati > Actinomycetota > Actinomycetes > Kitasatosporales > Streptomycetaceae > Streptomyces > Streptomyces sp. NPDC048637. The sequence goes on along the minus strand of NZ_JBEZHQ010000029.1, from coordinate 97,586 downwards.
CAGCAGGTGCCACATCCGGCGGGCGACCGAAAGGTATTCCGACATCGCTTTACCTCATGGCCTTCACGATGCGTGCGCAGACGGGAGACGTGGACCGTGGTCCGGAACACGGCCGTCGGCCCGCGGAACCGGGCAGCTGGGGCTCCCTGGAACCCGGTGCCGGACGAAAAGCCGTGCGAAGTAGTGACTTCCCCGATTACGCCGCGTGAATCCAGACCGCAGATGGCAACTGTGGGTAACAGAAGCCGGGTTGGGGGAATCCGGTTCCGGCCGTCGCGGACGCAGGTGCCCGGAATTTCGCCGGAGGCGGTGAACGGGCTCATCGGCGCGCTGTGTACGAGTGCCGGGCTCCGGAGCCTGCGGAGCCCGCGGCCTGCGGAGCCCGCGGCCGGGAGCTGAGCGGCCGGGAGCTGAACGGACGGCCGTGGTGGGGCGGGTGCACCCTGAGGCACCCGCCCCACCGCGGTGGTGTCACGAGCCGTCGGCCCCTCCCCGGCGGCTCAGCCGTCCCGGCCCGTGTCCCGGTCCGTGCGGGACGCATGCTGCTCCGGGTGGCGCAGCAGCGCGCCGATGTGGGCGGCGGCCGTCGACAGCCGGCTGCGGGACTCCTTGAGCTGGGCGGCCGTGACCCCGTGATCGCGCGCCGCGTCCCGCAGATCGTCGCGGAAGCGGTCCAGCAGCCGGTCGAAGTCGCGGGCGGGGTTGTCCCCGACCGGTTCGTTCGCCCACTCCGGCGCCGGCGGGGCCGCGTTCGCCGTGTCCGCCGTGTCCGCCCTGTCCGCCGTGTCCGCCGCGTTCGCCGTGTCCGCAGTGTCCGCCCCGGGGCCCTCCCCGGCCGGATCGACGCGCTCGACCGTCACCCTGGTCCCGTTGTCCGTACCGGCCCGCCCGGCCGCGCCCGGCTCGCCGTCGCTCCGCCGGCCGCCGGACGCACCGCCGGTGAAGCGGCCGACCTCGCGCGACACCTCGGACAGCGCCTCGCGCACCGCGCCCGACCAGTCGCCCGACCGCATCGCCCCCTGGGCCTGCTCCTGAACGCCCTTGAGGACCCGCTGGACCTCCTCGCGTGCGAACACCTGGGCGTCCCTGGCCTGCTTACGGGCCCGCTGGGCCTCCTGCTTGGCGCGCCGGCTCTCCTCCTTGGCCCGGCGGGCCTGCTCCTTCCACTCCTCCTTGGCGCGCCGGAACTCCTCCTTGGCCTGCTGCCAGGACTCCTTGTCGCCGAATGCGCCGTCGAAGTAGTCGGCGGCATCCTGGAACGGCCGCCCGTCGGCGTCGTCTTCGGCGCCCGCGGTCCCGTCGCCGGTCCGACCGGCCTTGCCCGGACCCCGGGCGTCCGCGCGGGCCTGCTGGGCGGCCTCCCGGATCTCGCGGCGCAGATCCCGCGCCGAACCGCTCACGTCCTCCCGGATGTCGGAGGCGAGCGCGGCGACCGACTCCCGGATCTCCAGTTCGAGATCGGCCAACTCGCCGCCACGGTCGGCGAGTTCGGTCCGTCCGGCGTCGGTGAGCGAGTAGACCTTGCGGCCGCCCTCGGTCGTGTGGGTCACCAGGCCCTCGGCCTCCAGCTTGGCCAGCCGGGGGTAGACCGTGCCGGCGGAGGGCGCGTAGAGGCCCTGGAAGCGTTCCTCCAGGAGGCGGATGATCTCGTAGCCGTGCCGCGGGGCCTCGTCCAGCAGCTTGAGGAGGTAGAGGCGGAGGCGGCCATGGGCGAAGACGGGGGGCATGCTCAGAGCACCTTCCTCTCGGTGGACGGGTCGGCCGGGGAGTCCCCCTGCGGGCCGGGGACCGGGCCGGTGCCGGCGTCGCCCGGCCGGTGCCCCTCGTCCTCGAAGGCCGGGCGGCGCAGCAGGGCCAGACCGCCGGAGACGGTGGTGACCTTGAGAGTGCCGGTGCCCGCGCCGAGCGAGCCGGTGATCTTCTTGGCGCCCCACTGGCCGCTGACCCGCAGATCGTCGAAGGCGTTGGAGACCGTGCCGCTCGCGGTGTTGGCCTCCACCTTGGCGTCGGCAGGGTCGGGCAGCCGGATGGCCACCTCCCCGGAGACCGTCGTCAGGGCGATGTCCGCGCCCTGGGCGGGGTCGAGGTCGAGGACCATGTCGCCGCTGACGGAGTCCGCGCGCACCGCCCCGCCCGCCCCGTCAATGACCGTCAGATCCCCGGAGACGGAGTTGAACCGCAGATCGCCGGTGACCGACTGGACCTCGACATTGCCGGAGACGGTGTCGGCCCGCACCCTGCCGGTCAGCCCGACGAGTGTGGCGTCACCGGAGACACCGCGGACGTCCGTACGCCCCGAGATGCCGGAGAGCACCGCGCCGGCGCCGACCACGCCGACCTCGACGCGGGTGGCGGCCGGCACCGTCACCGAGATCACTGCGCTGCGGTTCCATCCCTTGCGGTCCAGGAACTTCAGGAAGCCCTTCCAGGGGAGGTCCTCGTAGGCGATCGAGAGGGTGCCGTCCTCGCACGAGATTGTCAGCGGCGGGCCGTGCAGCTCGCTGATCTCCACGCGGGTCGGGCTGCCGTCCGAGGTGCCGACGACGTTGACGGTGCCGCCGACCACGCGCACGTGCAAGGCATCGAGGGGGTCGGAGATCTCCAGCGTGCGTGGTTCGGCCACCTGTATCGGTTGCTGCGACCACTCGCTCCGGGCTGACATTCCTGGCCTCCCCTGGATAGCCGTACAACGCAACATATCGCGTCTCTTGAGGACACGATATATCGCGGATTGGGGAAGTCAAGCGCGTGGTATCGCGAAGGTCAACTCGCTGAACGGGAAGGCCATTTCGGCCGACCGGGGCCGCAGCTACAAGAAGGCCGCAAAGTACAACCGCTCGGCCCAGGGGAAGATCGTCAACGCCAAGGGGGCGTGCCGGCGCGCGCCACCGGGCGGAGATCCGGCAGGCCCTCGACGGCGCGGGCGAGGGCACCCAGGCCGCCGAGCACCACCACAAGAAGGCGTACATCGAGCGCGATCGCAGGGCCGGGCAGGCGGCCCTCAACGACGAGTACGGCGTGCAGCGCCGCTTGCGCGACGCGCTCCACTACTCCTGGTCTTCCTGGTCTTCCTGATCTCCGGTACCGCCACGACGGTCCGCCGCCCCTCCGGGAGGCGGGCCGTCCGCGCATGACCGGGCACCCGGGAGCCCGGTCCCGGTCCGCTCCTCGGTGGCCTATTCGTCCTCGTCCTCGTCGTCCAGTCGGGCCAGCCAGGTGGCCAGCCGCTCCACCGGTACCTCGAAGTCCGGATTGAGATCGACGAACGTACGCAGCTGGTCGGCCACCCACGCCAGGGTGACCTCCTCCTCGCCGCGCCGGTTCTCCAGCTCCTCGATGCCACGGTCAGTGAAATACACGCGCTCTCCACCAGGGGTCATGGGTCATTCCCAGCCAGGATAGGCAGGCTCACGGACCTCTCGCGCCACAGACGGCCGACGGCTAGCCTGATCACCTGTCAACGGTCCTGCGGCAATTGGGAAATTGCCGCCCACGGGGCGCAGGAGGCCGTGATGCAAGATCGCGCACAGCGCATCGAACTTCCCGACGGTACGGAAGTCTGGGCCCGGGTCTCCCGGCTCGACACCCCGGGGCCCGACGGGACGGACGACGCGGACGGGGAATTCGAGGACGTCGGTGCCTGGGACGCGCTCGGGGCCAGGGTCGAAGGGCTCCGCGAGGTGATCGGCGGGGTCGCCGCCAGCGTCCGGCAGGCCACCGAACGGGTCGCCCCGCACGAGACCAGCGTGACCTTCGGCGTGGAGCTGTCGGCCAAGCCGGGCAAGGCCGTCGCCCTGCTCGCGGACGGCGAGGCGAAGGCCAACCTCGCCGTCACCCTCACCTGGCGGCGCGAGGACGGGACGCCATTACGGGATGAGCCGCCCGGGGTGCGTACGGCCGACCGCCGGGAGCCGGACGATTCGGGCCGCTGATGTCGACCTCCGAAGGCCGGGCCGCCGGCCGCGGTGACCGCGCCCGCTACACACAGCTTCTCGACCACGCCGGACGCACCACCGTCGGACTGTGTGCCGCGCCGGGCAGAGCCGGCGCCAGGCCGTGGGGCAGCGGGGTACTGATCGCCCCGGGATGGGTGCTGACCTGCGCCCATGTGCTCGCGGCGAGCGACGGGCGGCGTCGCGACACGGGCCCGGACGGGATCTTCGGGGTCGCGTTCGGCGGCCGGGTGGTGCCCGCCCGGCTCGCCTACGACCTGAGCCGGCCCGGCCCGGAAGCCGGGCCCGCCGCCGCCCGCGCCGATCTCGCCCTGGTCCGGCTGCTCGACCCGGAGACCGAGCACCCCTGCGCCTGGCTCAGCGATCAGCCGGCGACGCTCCTGGAGGACGCGTACATCTTCCGTGGGCACGACCAGCCGGGCGCGGGCACCGAGGGGGACGGCGGCGCGAGCGGGGGCGCGGCCGCGGGCCACCGGGGGGAACGCGTCGTATGTGACCCGGGTGAGGCGGGTGGCCCGCAGGACGGACGGACCGTGCCCGAGCCGGGCGACGGATCCGGCACCCGGGTGCCGGGGGAGGGGCGCGGCGCTCCCGCCGGTCCGCGCGCTCCCACCACCCCCGTGGACCCGTTCATCGCGGTCCGCTTCGGCGCCCGCGACGCCCGGGGCCTGCAGTTCGGCAGCGATGTCCGGGTCACGCCCGGGGCCTCCGGCGGACCGCTGCTCGACTGTGACCGTGGCGAGGTGGTCGGCATCGTCAAGGGCCGCCACCAGCAGGACCATGTCGGGCTGGCGGTGCCGGTCACCGCGCTGCGCGGACTAGGGCCGGAACACCTGGTCACGGGCGCCGAGAGCCTGGGGCCCGACCCGTACCACGCGCTGATGAGCCTGCACGACCGCTGGCACTGGGCCGGTCAGGAACTCGGCCGCGCCGTCGGGCCCACCTGGTTCGACGCCCAGCACGCGATCATGGCTGGCCGGGGCCGGCTGTGGGGCGTACAGGAGCGGCTGCAGGCGCTGGATCTGCTCGCCCGGCTGCCCGCACCGCGCGATCCGCTGGTCGTGGAGGCCGCGGTCGGCGAGGTGCTGGAGCGCGGCGAGCGGCCCGGAGCCTGGCTGCTGCGTACCTGGCGGGACGGCCACGGCGCCCTCTACCAGGGCAGCGACCCGTACACGGAGCTGCGCGCCTTTGTGCACTATCTGCGGATCGTGGCGCAGCTGACCGCCGACGAGGTGCGCGACACCCCGGGCGAAGAGGCCGCCGGGGTGCGCGGACAGGCCGCCCGTCTCGCGGAGTTCGTGCAGGCCAAGGCGGTGGTGCTGCAACCGCAGGACCGCCGCAGGATAGGCCCGGTACGCCGCCGGCCGCGCTCCGTGCTCGTCGAGTTCGAGCCGCTCTTCTACGACGAGGGCGGGCAGGAGCTGTTCAACTGGTCGGTCAGCGAGGGCTACGGCCAGGGGCAGTGGCTGCGGGTGGACGTCCAGGAGTCGGCCGGCGGGGTGCCGTTCGAGCAGGCGCGGGAGCAGGTGCTGCGGCGGCTCGGCGGGCGGCTGCTGCGGGCCGACGGCGATGCCGGGCCGGGCGCCCGCGTACGCCTGGAGGTCGCCGTCCCCGAAGGCCACTGGGACACCGCCGCCGGCCACTGGGAGGTCGCGGCCTCGCCCCGGCGCACCGCCCGGCTGCGGCCGGTGGGCCCCGGGCGCGCGGTGATCCTGCGCGACCAGGGACGGCGGGAACAGGTCGATCCGGCGTGGCTGCGCCGCTGGCAGGGCCTCGCCGCCGCCCGTGAACTGCATGCCCTGCGCATCCCGCCGCGGCCGGGCGCCGGCGCCCGGCCCGGCTCCGCCGAGGCGGTCTGGCGGCTGCTGGAGACGGCCGCCGAGGGGGCGCTGCCGGCGCTGTGCCACACCGTCGCCGACGGGTTCGGCCGGGACGCGGTCGGGGTCGCCCTGGACACCGGCTTCCCGGCCGGGCTGTGGCCGGCCAACGGGCACGGCGAGGAGCGGGACTGCGATGCCGGCTGCGAGGAGTTCCACCGCGGGGTGCGGGAGCTGCTCCAGGGGTCGGGCGGAGTGGCCCGGCTCCCCGAACTCGTCCGGCAGTTGCGGGCCAAGGCCGCGGAGGCTGCGGAGGAGGGCACGCACTGGGCGCGCGATCTGGTGCTCCTCTACGACGACCCGGAGGACCCGATTCCGCCGCTCTTCACGGACCACCCCCAGGTGTCGCCGCGATGAGCGGTACGGGGCGCCGCCCCCTGATGTTCCGGGCGCCGCGTACGCCCCGTACGCCTCGCACGCGCCCGGTGCCCGGTGCGGCGGCATCCGCCCCTCCTGCGGCAAGTCGTGCCCCGTACCTGGCACTTGGGCGCCGTGGTGCCCGCGGGGGAGACCGGAAACCGCCCCGTGTGCTTCCGTCCGGGTGGGTACTGTCATAGCGTCGTGGAAGACTTGTTCGTGATGACGCGACTGCGTGATTGTGGGTGGCGGACGCGGGGGGAGGCCGGGCGGATGCCGACATCTCCGGCGCGCCGCCATGACCATCGCTCCTGACCGATGCCTGGCCGGCGACGAGGAGTTCCGACGTGAGCGACTGGCTCATCTACCGTGGCGCGGGGGCACCGCACGACGGAATTGAGCATCTTCCGCCGCCACCCCCCTGGCGCGATTTCGACGGCGGCCCCTTCGTGGCGCCGCCGGCCGCCCTCGATCCCTCCTCCGAGCGCAGGCTCGGTGTGCAGCACCGGGAGGCCAGCCACCACCGCCCCGGCGAGACCGAGCGCGAGCTGGTCAACGCCGCCCTCTATCTGCGCCGGCCACTGCTGGTGACCGGCGCACCGGGCAGCGGCAAGAGCACCCTGGCCCATTCGGTCGCCTATGAACTCGGCCTCGGCCGGGTGCTCGGCTGGCCGGTCGTCAGCCGCAGCACACTCCGTGACGGTCTGTACGACTACGACGCCATCGGCCGCCTCCAGGACCTCCAGATCGCCCGCGCCGCCCCGGCCGCCGGGGAGAGCGCGGTCGCGGCCGGCCCGGACCCCGCCGACGAATCCGCCGACGAACCCGGCGGCGGCATCGGCCGCTACATCCGCCTCGGCCCGCTGGGCACGGCCCTGCTGCCGGCCGCCCGCCCCCGGGTGCTGCTCGTCGACGAGCTCGACAAGAGCGATATCGATCTGCCCAACGACCTCCTCAATGTGCTGGAGGAAGGGGAGTTCCGGATTCCGGAGCTGGAGCGGCTGGCCGGATCCGCCCCCGAGGTGGAGGTGCTCAGCGACGACGGCGCACGGGTGACGGTGCGCGACGGCCGGGTGCGCTGCCATGCCTTCCCCTTCATCGTCCTGACCAGCAACGGCGAACGGGACTTCCCGGCGCCCCTGTTGCGCCGCTGTATCCACCTCCATATCCCGGTCCCCGACAAGGAGCGGCTCGCCGCCATGGTGCGGGCGCACTTCGGCGAGGGCGCCGCCGAGCGCTACGAGGCGGTGATCGACCGCTTCCTGGACCGTGAGCCCGGTGATGTCCGCGCCGTCGACCAGCTCTTCAACGCCATCCACCTGACACAGCGCGCGGGCTGGACGGACGAGGACGAGGAGGAGACGCGGCGGCGTCTGACGGCGGAGCTGATGCGGCCCCTTGACCGGACGAGGTGAGTCCGGTGCCCCTCGGGGAGCCCGGCCCAGGCCCCCTCGACGAACTCGTCGCCCGGCTGACCGCGGCGGGGCTGCCGGCCGACGCCCGCGGGATGGCCGATGCCCTCTGGCTCGCCCAGTGGATCACCCCGGGCGAACCGCGGGCCGAGGGTGCCGCGGACGCCGGGCCCACCCGCGCGGACCGTCCGGACCGTACAGATCCGGCCACTTTCCGGGTCGGACCGGCCGTCTCCGCCGACCCCGCGGGCACCGGGGGGACCGCACCGGCCGACGGCACGGCCGGGCCGGCGGACGGAAAGCCCCCGTCGTCCGTGCTCCAGACCGGCGCCCGGCGCCGGGTCGCGGAGCTGCTGCCCACCCATGACCTGGGCGAGACCCCCACGCGTTTTCCCGACCCCGACCGGCAGCGCCTCGGCGAGGTCGCGGTCCCGATCGCCTCCGCGTTCCCCGGACTGCTGCCGCTGCAGCGCGCGCTGCGGCCCATCCAGCGCTACCGCCCGCCGGTCGCCCCGGTCCCCCGCAAGCTGGACGAGCCCGCCACCGCCGAGCTCTCCGCCCATGCCGAAATGATCATCCCGGTGCTGCGCGGGGTGCACCGCCGGGCGGCCGGACTGCGGCTCCTGATGGACGGCTCGTCCTCGATGGCCGTCTGGGAGCAGATGCTGTACGACCTGCGCCAGGTCTGCGAGCGGGTGGGCGCCTTCCGCGATGTCACGGTGCACTACCTCCATCCGCACGGCCCGGACGTGGGGGTCGCCGCGGCCCCCGGCCCCGGCCGCCCGCTGCGCCCCGCCGACCAGCTGCACGACCCGACGGGCCATCACCTCACCCTCGTCGTCAGCGACTGCGCCGGCCCCCTCTGGCGGGACGGCCGGATGCAGCGGCTGCTCTACCGCTGGGCGGCCGACGCCCCGCTCGCCGTCGTCCAGCCGCTGCCGCAGCGGATGTGGGCGCGCACCCTGCTGCCCGCCGTCGCCGGCACCCTGGTCCGCCGCCAGGGCCCCTACCAGGCCCTCGACTTCCGGCCGGCCCGGCGCCGGCGCCGTCCCGCCGGGCTGCCGGGCGCCCCGTCCGAAGCGCCCCGCGAGCGCGCCGTTCCGGTGCTCTCCGCCACCCCCTCCGCCCTCGGCTCCTGGGCCCGGCTGGCCGCCGCCGACGCCGGCCTCTCGCTGCGCGGCGCGGCCTCCGTCGTACGGGCCGACCACGGCACCGAGCATCCGGCGGGACCGCCGCCCGCGTACGGGCCCGCCGCGCCGGCCCGTATGGTCCGCGAGTTCGACCAGCAGGCCTCGCCCGCCGCCCGGCTGCTCGCCGTCCATCTCTCGGCCGTCCCGCTCGCCCTCCCCGTCATCCAGCTCGTCCAGCGCGCGATGCTGCCGCACACCGGCCCGGCCGAGCTGGCGGAGGTGCTGCTCGGCGGACTGGTCACACAACTCCCGCCGGATGAGCGGCCGTCGGGGGAGCAGACCGGGGTGAGCGGCCCCTGGTACGACTTCGCGCCGGGTGTACGTGACGAACTCCTCGCCCGGCTCAGCGCGGGCGAGGCCGCCCTGGTCCTCAAGCACTGCTCGCTCTACGTCGAGCGCACCTTCGGCCGCAGCGCCCGCAACTTCCCGGCCGTCGCGGTCGCCATGCTCTCCGGCAGCGGCCGGGAGCCCGAGACCGGCCAGCGGGCCGTTCCCGAACCCTTCGCCCGGGTCTCGGAACGGGTGCTGCGCCGCTTCGAACCGGCGCTGCGCCCGCCGGCCAGACGGCCGTACGCGTCCGACGGCCCGGCCGCGGAGGGCGCGGCCCTCCTGGAGCGCTATGAACAGGACCGCGCGGTCCGGGATCTGATCGAGGCGGTCCGGCTGCTGCGCGCCGCCACCGAACGCCTGCCGGTGGCCGGTACCGACCTCGCCCGCGCGCTGCTGCACGCCTGGGCGACCTGGCGCCAGCCGGACGCCCTGGAGGAGGCGGAGCGCGCGGCCCGCGCCGCCGAACGGGCCACCGCGGGCGAGCCGGCCGCCGACGACCAGGAGGCCGCCGCGGCGGGCCGGGAGGCCGAGCGCACCCGGGCGCTGATCGTGCTCGGCCGGGTCGGCCACGCCCGCGCCCGCGAACGCCGGGCGGCCGGCACCCCCGCCGAGGAGCGCACCGCGCTCGCCGACGCCGCCCGCCATCTGCACGCCGCCTGCGGGCTGATGAGCCTGCTGGACCCCCGCGTCCTGGAGAGCATGGTGTTACGCACCGAGGTCCTGCGCCGCCTGGCCGCCCTGCCGGCCGTACCGGACACCGACGGAGCGGCCGACCCTGACCCCCTCGACGAGGCCGAACGCTCCCTCACCACCCTCCTCGACCAGTGGCCCAGCGGGGAGCAGGTGCCGGGCGAGGTCTATGCCGCCCGCGGCGGCGTCCTGCTCGACCAGGCCCGCCGGGCCGCCCGCGACGACACCGCAGGGCCGCGCCCCGCCGAGGCGCTCGCCGTACGCGCCGCCGACGATCTCGACACCGCCGCCGTGCTGCTGCGCCGCCGCGGCGGCACGGCCGACCGGCTGGTCTGCGAGACCCTGCTCGACCTCGCGGCGGCCCGCCAGCTCAACGGCGGCGCGGACCTGCCGTCCGTGCTGCCCACCCTCGAACGCGCCCGTGTGCTGGCCCATGAACTCGACGACCGGGCCCTGGAAGCGGACAGCCTGCACCGTACGGCCGCCGCCCAGCGCGCCGTACACACGCGCACCGGTGCCCTGCCCGCGCTCGACGCTGCCATCGCCGCGCTGGCCGCCGCCCTCCGGCTGACCACCCCCGATTCGCCCGAGCACAGCTCGCTGCTCGCCGAGCGCGGTGCGGCACTGCTGCTGCGCGCCCGGCTGGAGCCGGCCGAGGGGCCGGGCAAGCGGCTGGCCAACGAGGCGGTGCATGTGCTGCGCGAGGCGCTGGGCCGGGTCGCGCCGCAGGACCCCGACCTGGGCAACCACCGTCTGCTCTTCGGCCGCGCCCTGCGACTGCGCTACGAACGCCAGCCCTCGCTCGCCGATCTGCACGAGGCCGACTGGATCCTGGAGCTGGCCGCCCGCGGCGCGGACGTACCGGACGCGGTGTCGGCCGAGGCCTGGCTCGAAGTGGGCGATGTCCAGCTGCTGCTGGACCGCCGCTTCGACTCCCGGGAGCGCCACGACCGGGCCGCCGCCTGCTACCGCCGGGCCGCCGCGGCCGCCCGGCGGGCCGACAGCGCCCTGCCGGCAGCCCGCGCCCACCACCGCCGCGGCGAGGTCCTGGAGGTCACCGCCGGCCCCCGCTCCGCGCTGCACGCCTACCGCGAGAGCTGGGAGCAGTGGCAGCGGGCCGGCGAGGACACCGGCCCCGAGGCCCAGCGCACCCGCGCCCGTATGCGCGCCCTCGAATCCACCGCCTGACCGCCCCGAGCACCCGTCCGGCTGCCTGGCCGTCCGCAGCGGGACGTGTTTCTGTGGACGGCAGTTCGGGAACACCCCCGTCCAGCCGGCCAGAGGAGAGCAGCGTGGCGACTACCCCCCGCACCGAACCGGCTGCGGCCGCCCCTTCGGGGCCGTCGGCCGAGCGGCTGCCGGATTTTGCCGGGGTCGACGTGGGCGTTCTGGCGGCACGGACGGAGCATGCGGTGCTGGGAGAGGTCGCGGCGCTGCTGCTGCGCAACTGGCCGTCGGCGGAGGACGCCGTCGCGTACTACGAGGACGGTCCGGAGAAGGTCTTGCACTGACTGTCGAGAACGGTGGTTTTTGGGCAAACGTGCAAGGGAACCGGCCAGTTGCTGGGGGAATTTGGTTCTTCGCCCGAGGGCGGAGCCATGTACCAGACAACGGGCGGAAGTTGGCGAGCCCGTACCTCGACGCAGGAAGACGAGAGCAGGGGGCGACCCGTGGCGGGGGAGAAGACCGGCCCGACCGCTGTCGTGCCCTTCCGGCAATTCGTGCTCAAGGTCCACAGCCGCTGCAACCTCGCCTGCACCTACTGCTACATCTACGCCGGGCCCGACCGCAGCTGGCGCGAGCGCCCGCCGACGGTCCCGGCCGCCACCATGCGGCAGACCGCCCTGCGCATCGCCGAACACGCCCGCACCCACCGGCTGCGCGAGGTCCGTATCGATCTGCACGGCGGCGAGCCGCTGCTCACCGGCCCCGGACCGCTGCTCGAACAGGCCGCCGCGGTCCGTGCCGCACTGCCCGCCGGCTGCACCGCCGAATTCGGGGTGCAGACCAACGGGACGCTCCTCACCGGGGACATGATCGACACCCTGGGTGCCGCGGGGTTCCGGCTCGGCCTCAGCCTCGACGGCGGCACCCCCGGCCTCAACCGCCGCCGTGTCGACCACGCCGGGCGGCCCTCCTGGCCCGCGGTCTCCCGCGCCGTACGCCTCCTCCATGACCGGCCCGAGGTGTTCGCCGGCATCCTGTGCACCATCGACATCACCGCCGGCCCGGCCGAGGTCTACGACTCGCTGCGCGTCCTGGACCCCCCGATGGTCGACTTCCTCCTCCCGCACGCCAACTGGTCCAGCCCTCCCCCGGCTACTGCGGGGAGGGGCCCCCGGCCCGCCCCCCTCGGACCGGCCGGCCGCAGCCCGTACGGCGACTGGCTGTGCACCGTCTTCGACCAGTGGTGGGACGGCGGCCCCGGCCCCCGGGTGCGGGTGTTCACCGAAATCCTCGGCCTCCTCCTGGGCCGCCCCAGCTCCAGCGAGGCGGTCGGGCTCTCCCCGGTCGTCGCCCTGGTCGTCGACACCGATGGCGCCATCGAACAGGTCGACTCGCTCAAATCCACCTACGAGGGCGCCGCCGCCACCGGCCTCGACGTCTTCCACCACACCTTCGACGACGCCCTGGCGCACCCCGGCATGGCCGCCCGCCGCAGCGGCCGGGACGGCCTCGGCGCCCAGTGCCGCAGCTGCGCCCTGGTGGAGGTGTGCGGCGGCGGCAATTACGCACACCGCTATCGCGCGGACACCGGCGGATTCACCAATCCGTCCGTCTACTGCGCCGACCTGGAACGCCTGATCCGGCATATCGCGGCCCGTCTGGACGCCACGGTCGCCCTCAACTGACGTGCCGCCGAGATGACCTGACGCACTGTCGTCATATGGAGGGACACTTGGGCTATCGTGCCAAAGAGCCAGGGCGTGCCTGATGAGACAGCCTCTGCACGCGCGCACCATCGCATCTCAGGGAGACGGTCGCATGGTCGATCAGGCCCACTTTTCCGGTCCCAGTGGCTCCAACGAACACATCACCATCAGCTATGCCGGCTTCACCCGGCCCTGGGCCGCCTGGATCTCCCATCAGCTGGAGCAGCAGGGCCACGGCACGACCATGCTGCGCTGGGACCCCCAGGTGGACACCGGGCTGGTGGAGGAGCTGTCGGGCCTGCTGGAGGCCGAGGGCCGGCTGCTGATGGTGCTGGACGACTGGTATTTCCGGCTGGGACCCAAGACACAGGAGGAGTGGACGGCCGCGCTGCGGGAGGTGGTGTCCGCGCACGCCGACCGGTTCGCCGCGGTGAGCGTGGCCACCCAGAGCCTGCCCGCCACGGCATCCCTGCTGCGCCCCGCCGACCTGCGCGATCTGGACGCACAGGAGGCCAACCGCCGGGTACTGCAACGGCTCGGCATCGGGGGACCGGGCCGCGCCGTGGACGAGGACGCGCCCGGCGCGCCCCGCTTCCCGAACAACCCGCCCGAGGTGTGGAACATCCCGCGCCGCAACAACCGCTTCACCGGCCGCGACAACGTCCTCGAAGAGCTGCACGGCAAGCTGGCCGGCTCCGGTGCGGGCGCGGGCCCGCCGCTGGAGACCCGGATCGCGCTGTACGGCACCTCCGGCGTCGGCAAGAGCCAGATCGCCGCCGAATACGCCCATCGCTTCGGCAACGACTACGACGTGGTGTGGTGGATCAGCGCCACCAACCGCGGCGCCGCCCGCGAACAGCTCGCCGAACTCGCCACCCGGCTCGGCCTCCCCGTGGGCCGGGAGCTGGGCGACCGCATCCGCGCCGTCCACGAAGCGCTCCGCGTCGGCCGCCCCTACCGCCGCTGGCTGCTGATCTTCGACAGCGCCGACGACATGGAACAGATCGAGGACCTGGTCCCCGACGGCCGCGGCCATGTCCTGATCACCACCCTCACCCGGGACTGGTCGGGCTCCGGCAGCGCCCAGGAGATCGAGGTGCTGCCCTTCAACCGCATCGAGAGCGTCGCCTATGCGCGGCGGCGCGCCCCACGGCTGACACCGATGGAAGCCGATCTGCTCTCCGACGCGGTCCAGGACCTGCCGCTGCTGCTCGCCCAGACCGCCGCATGGCTCGACGCCAACCCGATGTCCCCCAAGGAGTACATCGAACTGATCCGCCGCGGCGAGCCCAGTCTCGTCGGCATCCGGATCTCCTCCGACTACCCCATGGCCTTCCAGACGAGCTGGGCCATAACTCTCAACACGCTGCGCGAACGCAGCCCGGCCGCGGTCGAACTCCTCAAACTGTTCGCGTTCTTCGCCCCGGACACCATCCCCGTCCCGATGCTCGCCAAGGCCCGCCGCGGCGACCTGCCCGAGCACCTCGCCGATCTGGCCGCCGAGCCGATCAGCTGGAACACCGCGCTGCGCCGGCTGACCGAGTCCACCGCCGTCCGCCTCGACTACCAGATCTCCGACGACTCCGACCCGGCCGTGGACACCGCGCTGATGCACCGGCTCTACCACCGGTTCCTGCGCAGCGACATGACCGAGGACGAGCGCGATCTGATGTCGGCGTGTGCCTGCCGGGTGCTGGTCACCGCCGACCCGCAGAACCCCGCCGACACCCGCTACTGGGAGCGCTACGCCGCGCTCATCCCGCATCTGGAGCCGGCCGGGGTCCTCGACAGCCCCGAGCCCGCGGTCCAGCAGCTGCTGCTCAACTGCGTGGAATATCTGCGGGTCCGCGGCGAATACCGCATGGGCCTGCGGCTGTGCGAACAGTTCATGTCCCGCTGGCGCACCCGCCTCGCGGCCACCCAGCGCACCATGCTCGTCCTCACCCACCAGCACGCCAATATGCTGCGCCGGCTCGGCCGCTACCGCGAGGCCGAGGCGGTCGGCAGCGCCGTCGTCGACCAGCTCACCACCGAGCGGGCCCCCTCCGACGCCGATCTGCTGCGGGCACAGGACGGACTGGCCGGCACCCTGATCGCACTGGGCTCCTACGGGCAGGCCCACGAGCTCTTCGACGCCGTCTGGCGCGCCTACACCGAGCTGCTCGGCCCGGAGGCACCCCGCACCCTCTCCTCGCGGCACAACCTCGGCAATGTCCTGGCGCTGCTCGGCCGGTACGAAGAAGCGCTGGTCACCCATCGCGAGGTGCTGGCCTTCCGGGAGCGCGAGCTGCGCGCCCGCCACCACCTCACGCTCAACGCGGGCACCGCCTACGCGCGCACCCTGCGCCTGCTCGGCCGCTACCGCGACGCCACCTCCAGCCAGGAGCTCAACGCCCGGCTGCATCTGCAGGTGATGGGCCCGCACACCCCGCAGACCCTGCGCGCCGAGCACAACCTCGCGCTGTGTCTGCGCCGTTCCGGCGAGGTCACCCGCGCCGCCACCCTGCTGGCCGATCTCGTCGAGCGCTCCCGCCGGGTGCAGGGGCCGCGCCACCCCGAGACGCTGATGGTGCGCGCGGACCACGCCACCTTCCTGCGGGAGCACGGCGATCTCGGGCACGCCCGCGACCTGGCGGAGGAGGTCGCCGAGCGCTATCGCGCCCTGGCCGGCGAGCGCCACCCGTACACCGTCGGCACCCTGGGGAACGTCGGGCTGGTCCGCGGGGAGTTCGGGGACCCGGCGGATGCGCTGGACATCGCCGAACGTGCGCTGAGCGGGATGACCGAGGCGATGGGCCCCGGCCATCCCTGGACGCTGGGCTGCGCACTGAACGCCGCCGCCGCCCGCAACCGGGTGGACGACGAGGACGGCGCGGTGGAGCTGGGCCGCGTCACCCTGGAGCGGGCCAAGGTGACGCTGGGCGACACCCATCCGCTGACCCTCTCCGCGAAGACGGCACTGTCCGAGGACCTGCGGGCGCTCCGCCGCGGCCAGGAGGCGGCGAAGCTCGAACAGGAGGCGATCCAGCAGCTCTCCGAGACCCTGGGCGCCGAGCACCCGCACACCCTGTCCGCCCGGCGCCGCCGGCGTCCGTACTGGGACTTCGAACCGCAGCCCGTCTAGCGAGCCGAGGCGCCCCACGTACGCGGAAGGGCCCGCCCCACCGGGGACGGGCCCTTCCGCTGTCTGCCTGCCGGTCGCTCCGGCGGCCCTTGACGCTTATGCGTCGAAGGCCTCCGCGACCAGCTGTGCCTGCTCCGCCTGGTGGCGCTTGGCGGAACCGACGGCCGGCGACGAGGAGTGCGGCCGGGAGATCCGGCGCAGCCGCTCGCCGTGCGGGACATCGGCGCCGACGGCCAGGTCGAGGTGGTCGATCAGGTTGAGGCCGAGGAACGGCCAGGCACCCTGGTTCGCCGGTTCTTCCTGGGTCCACAGGTACTTCTCGGCGTTCGAGAACTTGGCGATCTCCGCCTGCAGTTCCTTGCCGGGGAGCGGGTAGAGACGCTCGATGCGGACGATCGCGGTGTCGTTCGCGCCACGCTTCTCGCGCTCGGCCTCCAGGTCGTAGTAGACCTTGCCGGAGCAGAAGATGACCTTGCGGACATCCTCGGCCTTGACCGTGGAGTCGCCGATGACGGGGCGGAAACCGCCCGTCGTGAACTCTTCCGTCTTCGACGCCGCGGCCTTCAGACGCAGCATCGACTTCGGAGTGAAGACGACCAGCGGCTTGTGGTGCGGGTTGTGGACCTGCCAGCGCAGCAGGTGGAAGTAGTTCGACGGCAGAGTCGGCGAGGCGACCGTCATGTTGTTCTGCGCGCACAGCTGGAGGAAGCGCTCGATACGGGCCGAGGAGTGGTCCGGGCCCTGGCCCTCGTAGCCGTGCGGGAGCAGCAGGGTGACGCCGGACGTCTGGCCCCACTTCTGCTCCGCCGAGGAGATGAACTCGTCGACGACCGTCTGGGCGCCGTTGACGAAGTCACCGAACTGCGCCTCCCACATGACCAGCGCCTCCGGGCGGGCCAGGGAGTAGCCGTACTCGAAGCCCATCGCCGCGTACTCGCTGAGCAGCGAGTCGTAGACGTTGAAGCGGGCCTGGCCCTCGGCGAGGTAGAGCAGCGGGGTGTAGTCCTCGCCGGTCTCCCGGTCCACCAGCACCGCGTGGCGCTGGCCGAAGGTGCCGCGGCGGGAGTCCTGGCCGGCGAGCCGGACGGGGGTCCCCTCCATCAGCAGCGAGCCGATGGCGAGGGTTTCGCCGGTGCCCCAGTCGATGGTGTTGTCCTCGACCTGGGCGGCACGGCGCTGCAGCTGGGGCACCAGACGCGGGTGGACGGTGATGTGCTCGGGGATGTTGACCTGGGACTCGGCGATCCGCTTGACGACCTCCTGGGAGATCGCGGTGTCGACGTAGACCGGGAACTCCGCCTTGGGCTGCGGCACCTCGGGGGCCATCGGGGCCGTCGTGGCGTCCCGGACCTCCGTGAAGACCTTTTCGAGCTGGCCCTGGAAGTCCTGGAGCGCCTGCTCGGCCTCCTCCAGCGTGATGTCGCCGCGACCGATCAGGGACTCGGTGTAGAGCTTGCGCACCGAGCGCTTCTTGTCGATCAGGTCGTACATCAGCGGCTGGGTGAAGCCCGGGTTGTCGGTCTCGTTGTGACCGCGGCGCCGGTAGCAGATCAGGTCGATCACGACGTCCTTGTTGAACGCCTGGCGGAACTCGAAGGCCAGCCGCGCGACGCGCACCACGGCCTCCGGGTCGTCACCGTTCACATGGAAGATCGGCGCCTCGATCATGCGGGCCACGTCCGTGGCGTACATGGAGGAGCGGGAAGCCTCCGGCGCGGCGGTGAAGCCGACCTGGTTGTTGATGACGATGTGCACCGTGCCGCCGGTGCGGTAGCCGCGCAGCTGGGACATGTTCAGCGTCTCGGCGACCACGCCCTGGCCGGCGAACGCCGCGTCACCGTGGAGCTGGATCGGCAGGACGGTGAAGTCCGTACCGCCCTTGTTGATGATGTCCTGCTTGGCGCGGGCGACACCCTCGACGACCGGGTCCACGGCCTCCAGGTGGGAGGGGTTGGCGGTGAGCGAGACCTTGATCTGCTCGCCGTCCAGACCGGTGAAGGTGCCCTCGGCGCCCAGGTGGTACTTCACGTCGCCGGAGCCGTGCATCGACTTCGGGTCGAGGTTGCCCTCGAACTCCCGGAAGATCTGCGCGTAGGACTTGCCGACGATGTTCGCCAGGACGTTCAGACGGCCGCGGTGGGCCATGCCGATGACGGCCTCGTCCAGGCGCGACTCGGCCGCGGCGTCGATGACCGCGTCCAGCAGCGGGATGACGGACTCGCCGCCCTCCAGCGAGAAGCGCTTCTGGCCGACGTACTTGGTCTGCAGGAACGTCTCGAACGCCTCGGCGGAGTTCAGCCGGCGCAGGATGCGCAGCTGCTCCTCGCGCTCGGGCGACTTGTGCGAGCGCTCGACCCGGTCCTGGATCCACTTGCGCTGCTGCGGGTCCTGGATGTGCATGAACTCGATGCCGGTGGTGCGGCAGTACGAGTCCCGCAGCACGCCCAGGATCTCGCGCAGCTTCATCATGGACTTGCCGGAGAAGCCGCCGACCGCGAACTCGCGCTCCAGGTCCCACAGAGTGAGGCCGTGCTCGGTGATGTCGAGGTCGGGGTGCTTGCGCTGGTGGTACTCCAGCGGGTCGGTGTCGGCCATGACGTGGCCGCGGACCCGGTAGGAGTGGATCAGCTCGAAGACCCGGGCGGCCTTGGTGACGTCGTCGTCGTGGGAGACGTCGATGTCACGCAGCCAGCGGACGGGCTCGTACGGAATCCGCAGCGACTTGAAGATGTCGTCGAAGAATTCGTTCTCGCCGAGCAGCAGCTGGCTCATGATCCGCAGGAACTCGCCGGAGGCGGCGCCCTGGATCACCCGGTGGTCGTAGGTGCTGGTCAGCGTCATGACCTTGGAGACACCCAGCTTGTTCAGGGCGTCCTGGGAGGTGCCCTGAAACTCCGCGGGGTAGTCCATCGCGCCGACGCCCATGATCATGGACTGGCCGGGCATCAGGCGCGGCACGGAGTGGACGGTGCCGATGCCGCCGGGGTTCGTCAGCGACGCGGTGACTCCGGTGAAGTCGTCCATCGTCAGCTTGTTGTCGCGGGCCCGGCGGACGATGTCCTCATAGGCCTGCCAGAACTCGAAGAAGGTCAGCGTCTCGGCCTTCTTGATGGCGGCGACGACGAGCTGGCGGTCACCGTTCGGCTTCACCAGGTCGATGGCCAGACCGAGGTTGACGTGCTCGGGCTTGACCAGCGTCGGCTTGCCGTCCTTCTCCGCGAAGGAGTGGTTCATCGACGGCATGGCCTTGAGGGCCTGCACCATCGCGTACCCGATGAGGTGGGTGAAGGAGACCTTCCCACCGCGGGCGCGCTTGAGGTGGTTGTTGATGACGATGCGGTTGTCGAAGAGCAGCTTCACCGGGACCGCGCGGACGGACGTGGCCGTCGGCAGCTCCAGCGAGGCGTTCATGTTCTTCGCCACGGCGGCCGAGGGGCCGCGCAGGGTGATGAACTCGGGACCGGCGGGGGCCTGGCCCTCCTCGGCGGCCGGCTTCGCGGCGGGCTTGGCCGGAGCCGCCTTCGCCGGAGCGGCCTTGGCCGGTGCCGGAGCGCTCGCGGCCGGCTTCGCCGGGGTGGCCGGCGCGGCGGAGGCCGGCTTCGGCTCCGCTGCGGGCGCGGACGACTGCGCCGGGGCGGCCGGAGCGGGGGCGGAGCCCTCCGCCGGCTGGCCCGGCGCGGTGGCGCCGCCCGGCTTGTAGTCGGCGAAGAAGTCCCACCAGGCTCGGTCTACCGAGTTCGGGTCCTGGAGGTACTGCTGGTAGATCTCGTCGACGAGCCACTCATTGGGACCGAACGCAGCGGCAGGGTTCTTACCCTGCCCCTCCTGGTCGGTCGAGATGCTCGAGCTGTTGGGGGACTGTAGCGACACGGCGGCAACCGCCCTCTTCCGCTTCCTAAGGTGGTGGACAGCGGGAATAAAGGCTACGCCTGTTGTGACCCTTGGTGCAGGCCGGGAGGGGCACTCGTCGCGTACGTCACATTCCCGGTCGGGTTTCAGGGCATGACTTGGCGGGGAACACACGAAGTTTGCCTCTGTGCGGGTACGAGTGATCGCCACCACACCCGCGGAGGAGTGTTTCCACCACCGACCCTACGTCAGCGGCCGTCAGCTTCGAGCTGACTCCAGCCCCGGAAGAGTGACCCGGATCCGGCAGCCGCGGGGCGATTCGGCCACGCCGATGCGCCCGCCGTGCAGATCCACCGCCCAGCGCGCGATCGCCAGGCCCAGGCCCGTACCGCCGTCGGTGCCGGGGCCCGAGGGGGCCGGACCGCCGCGGTTGAACCGCTCGAAGACCCGGTAGCGCTCCGCCTCGGGGATCCCGGGGCCCTCGTCCTGCACCTCCAGCACCAGGCTCTGCGGCCCCTCGCCCCGCCGGGCGTGCACCGTGACCCGGCCGTGCCGGGGACTGTGCTTGATCGCGTTGTCGATGAGATTGGCGACGACCTGGTGCAGCCGCTCGGCGTCCGCGTGCGCGGTCAGCTCCGGCGGCGAGACATCGAGGTGGAGATGGACGTCCGTACGGGTGTGGGTGCCGGAGCCGGCAACCCCTGACAGCCCCGACAGCGTGGCGGCGCCCCGGCTCATATTGGCCTCCTTGAGCACCCCGGACAGATACGGCCAGACCTCGAAGCGGCGGGCGTGCAGCGGCACCACCCCGTTGTCCAGCCGGGACAGGTCCAGGAGGTGCTCGACCAGGCGGCCCAGCCGCTCGGTCTGCTGCAGCGCCGTGCGCATGGTCTCCGGGTCCGGCTCGCAGACGCCGTCGACGACGTTCTCCAGGACGGCACGGAGGGCCGCGATGGGGGTGCGCAGCTCGTGCGAGACATTGGCGACCAGTTCCTTGCGGTGGGTGTCCACCGCCTCCAGGTCGGCCGCCATCCGGTTGAAGGCGTTCGCCAGGTCGCCGAACTCGTCACGGCGCTCCGAGCGGACCCGGCGGCTGTAGTTACCGTGCGCCATCGACCGGGTGACGTCCGTCATCTCGTCGAGCGGAGCGGTCAGGCTGTTGGCCACGAACTGGGTGATCAGCAGCGAGGCGATGATCGAGAAGATCGTGATCACCCGCAGCTCGGTCGCCGAGTGCATCGCGACGAACACCAGCAGTGTGGTGATGATCACCGAGACGCTGACCAGGGCGCCGAGTGCGGCCTTGACCGAGCGGTACGGGTCCAGCGGGCGCAGCCCGTCCCAGACCCGCTGCCACAGCTCGCGCAGGGGGGTGTGGGGCCACCGCCTCATGCGGGCGGGGTCTCCAGGGCGTAACCGACACCGTGGACCGTGCGGATCCGCTCGGCGCCGATCTTGCGGCGCAGCGCCTTGATGTGGCTGTCGACCGTACGGGTCCCGGAGGCGTCCGCCCAGTCCCACACCTCGGCCAGCAGCTGCTCACGGGAGAGCACCGCGCGCGGGGTGTTCGCCAGGCAGACCAGGAGATCGAATTCGGTGGGCGTCAGATGGACGTCCGCGCCGCGCACCCGGACCCGGCGCTGGGCGTGGTCGATCTCCAGCTCGCCCAGCCGGAGGATGCCGCTGCGCGGGGTGTGCGCGGCCAGTGCGGCGCGCTCGACCCGGCGGAGCAGGACATGCACCCGGGCGGCCAGCTCACGCATCGAGAACGGCTTGGTCATGTAGTCGTCGGCGCCGACGCCGAGGCCCACCAGCATGTCGGTCTCGTCGTCCCGGGCCGTGAGCATCATCACCGGCACCGGGCGCTGGGCCTGGACCCGGCGGCAGACCTCCAGGCCGTCGAAGCCCGGCAGCATCACATCGAGGACCAGCAGATCGGGCTGCCAGGCCTCGGCGGTTTCCACGGCGGCCGGGCCGTCGGTGGCCGTCTGTACCTGGAATCCCTCGGCGCGCAGCCGGGCCGCGATGGCCTCGACGATCGTCGGGTCGTCCTCCACGACCAGGACCCGGCGCTGGGCTCCCGGCGTGGCCGCGGCGGCGCCGCCCTGCGTTGTCTGAGTCTGGTCCATCGCCCGCCCCTGCATGTCCCCTGCGTGGTCGCGTCTTGCTGGGCAGCAGCGTACGGGCATGGTGCGACTGTCGGCTACGCGCCCTTCTGCGCGAGATGGACCACGTCGGGGACGCCTCGGACAACGGGGATCTCTTCCGTATGTACCCCGCTGAAACCGGCATTTCGCAGTGCTTCCTCGAAGGCCGGCGAGGGCTGCGCGGACCAGACGGCGAGCACTCCGCCGGGTGTCAGGCGGTCGTGGCAGGCGGCGAGTCCGTCGGGGGAGTAGAGGCTGTTGTTGTCCTCGGTGACGGTCCAGTCGGGGCCGTTGTCGATGTCCAGGCACAGGGCGTCGTAGGTGTCCTGGCCCGCTTCCGTCCGCAGGTGGGCGACCAGGTCGGTGTGCAGGATCTCGCTGCGGGGATCGGCCAGCGCGGCCGCCGAGACGGCCGACAGCGGGCCCGTGCGGTGCCAGTCGATGACTGCCTCCTCGCGCTCGGCGACGACGATCCGGCCCCAGCGCGGCTGCCGGGCCGCGCGGGCCAGGGAGAAGCCGACGCCGAGGCCGCCGATCAGTACGGCGGGGCGGGCCCGGCCGGCCGGCAGTGCGTCCAGCGCGGCGTCGATCAGCAGCCGTTCGGACCGGCCGTCGGAAGTGTCCATCAGGAAGCAGCCGTTGGCGATGATCTCGTAGATGACCGGTGCCGCGGGGGTGCCGGCGCCGTCGGCCCCGGGGGCCGCGGGGGGTCCGCCCCGTTGCCGCAACACCACCTCGCCGTACGGGCCCTCGCGGCGGTCGATCGTGCGCGGGGCCTCTGGGGCGCCGTTCGTTGCCTGCATCGGTGTCACGGGAGCCATGGCGCCATGGTGGCCAATACGGGGGCGCCGGTCCAACGCTTTGGGCGGTCGCATCGGGTGGTCGCTTTTGGGCGGTATGCGCCGCTGGTTACCCGGACGTGAAGCATCTGCTGACGGTTGCCTCGTGTGACGGATATCACTCTCACAGCTTCTTCATGGGTTGAGCGTGCAGGGTGGTCCGGAACGTAGAGCAGGGCAGAGATTCACGGCCGAGGGACACGGGCGTGGCTCACCGGATGCGCCAGGACGGAAGGGGCCTCGGACTGTGAGCTGGCTGGGAACCGCCGAGAGGATACGGGTCGATCGTGGGACGGCCGCCGCGCCGGGGCCGGACGCCGGTCCGGGCGGGGCGCCGGGCCTGCTGCCCGGTCTCCCCCGGCAGCGCGGGGGCGGGGCGACCGGGGCCCCCGCCGCCGGGGAAGGGCCGAACGCCTCTGGTGCGGCGGTGCGTTGGCGGCCCTGGCGGCTGCTGCCCACCCCCGTCGGCACCCCCTTCACCTTCGGCTACGCCGTGCTCCTCGCGGCCACGTCGCTCTTCGCCGAGTACGCCGACCCGGGGCTGGTCTCCGAGCTGCTGCGCGGATCCAGCACCGATGTGGTCCATCTCGCCCAGGCCCCGCTGCTGGTGCTGATCGCCAGCGCCCTGTGGATCGCCGGCGGGATGACCTCCGCGTACGCCGTCGCCTTCCTCTTCATCCTGACGGCGCTGGAGCGGCGGATCGGCGCGCTGCGGGCCATCGCGGTCTTCTTCGGCGGCCATGTGCTCGCCACCCTCGCCACCGAACTGCCGGTCGCCTTCTCGGTCGCCGCCGGCCGGCTGCCGGAGAGCTCGCTGCACCGCCTCGACTACGGCATCAGCTTCGGCGTGATGACCTGCACCGGCGCCCTCGCCGGTCTGCTGCCGGCCTGGTCGCGCTGGCCGCTGCTGGCCGGCGTCGGCTATCTGGCCCTGACCGATCTGCTCGCGTACGTCGACCCGCTGAGCGACTGGGGACATGTCCTCTCGCTCGTCCTGGGAGCGGCGAGCTGGCCGCTGCTGCGCCGCTGGCGCAGCCGCCGTGCCGCACCCGCACCGCTCCTCGGCGACCTGGGCCATCCCGCACTGCGGGGCGCGCGGACGTACTGAGCGTCCCGGGGCGCGGCCGATCCGGACGGCAGGCCTACGGCCGTGCCGCCGACCGGTAGGTGTGGGTGATGGCGTAGGCGCAGCCGCCCAGGAGTGCCACACCGGAGAGCACTCCGCTGACGAACGGCACCCATGCCACGGCGGAAGTGGCCGCCATGCCCAGGCCGGTCGCGCCGAGCGCGGTCAGCGTGGCGCCGGGGACGGCGATGCTGCGCCGCTTCCAGACCGCCATCAGCGCGACGAAGTGCAGACCGACGATCAGCGCGATCCAGGCCACGGCGGTCTGCTCGGGGGCGCCCGCCGCCCGCAGCGCCAGATTGCCGCCGATCAGCAGCACCGCCTCGGCCCCCACGACGAACGCGAACTTCCCCCGGAACCAGTCCGCCTGAGGGACCTCGGCATCGTCCGGCGCGGGCTGTCCGCGGCGCCCCGCCAGCAGGGCGAGCGCGAGCAGCCCGGCGAAGGTGAGCACCGCGAGCACCCGGAGGGCGATACCGATCGCCGGATTCAGCGGGTCGTGCGCGTTGGCGACCACGAAGATCGTCCCGAAGAGTGCGCCGATGAAAACTCCGGACATCCGCTGCAACATGCGGTGAAGGTAGCAGTCCTGACGAGGCGTGAGGACGGAATTGACGGCGGGCTTTCCGCGCGGATCCGCGGGGGTGGCAGGAGTGACGCGCGCGTACCCTCCGATCATGCTCATGGTCCCGAGGTGAGGGCCGGCCACTGACAACGCCGGGTGCGCGCGGCAGGTCCCGGCCGCGGTGACCGGAACCGGTCAGGGGCGGCCGCCCTCTCCCGCCTGGGAGAATGGCGGTCCCTTCCGGGCACGGTCTCGTGCGGTGCCCGCCGGCTGCAGGAGTACACGCACCTTGTCCCCAGAGCGCACGCCATCGACCCCGGATGTCACGGAACTCGGCCTGCAGTCCGACTGCGGCAGCTGCTTCGGGCTGTGCTGTGTCGCGCTGCCGTTCGCAGCCTCGGCGGACTTCGCGATCGACAAGGACGCCGGCCGGCCCTGCCCGAACCTGCAGACGGACTTCCGCTGCAGCATCCACCGCGATCTGCGCCCGCGCGGTTTCGCCGGCTGCACCGTCTTCGACTGCTTCGGCGCCGGGCAGAAGGTCTCCCAGGTCACCTTCGGCGGACAGGACTGGCGGCAGGCCCCGGGGACCGCACGGCAGATGTTCGACGTCTTCCCCGTCATGCGGCAGCTGCACGAACTCCTCTGGTACCTGGCCGAGGCGCTGGACCGGCCGGCGGCCCGCCCGGTCCACGCCGATCTGCGCGCCGCGCTGGAGAAGACCGAACGCCTCACCCGCGCCGGCGCCGGGGAGCTCACCGAGCTGGACGTGCCCGCCCACCGGGGCGAGGTCAACGCCCTCCTGCTGCGCACCAGCGAACTCGTACGGGCCGGGGTCCCGGGCCGTAAGAAGGAGCGGCGGGGCGCCGACCTCATGGGCGCCCGCCTGAAGGGCGCCAACCTCCGGGGCGCCAACCTCCGCGGGGCCTACCTGATCGCCGCCGACCTCAAGGGCGCCGATCTGCGCACCGCGGACCTGATCGGCGCCGATCTGCGCGCCGCCGACCTGGCCGGAGCCGATCTCACCGGTGCCCTCTTCCTCACCCAGTCGCAGCTCAACGCGGCCAAGGGCGATGCCGCCACCCAGCTGCCGCAGACCCTGACCCGCCCCGCTCACTGGTAGGGGGCCCCGCGGTCCGGCCGGCACGGCCGCCGGACCGTCGGACCGTCGGCGATCCACGGGTGCCCGACCGCGCCCTGCCCTGCCGGGCCCCGTCATGCCCGGCCCCGCCGTACCCGGCCCTGCCATGCCCGGCCCCGCCGCGCCCGCCGGATCGCCGCGGCCCCGGCCCGGCGGCGGCAACTCCCCCCCCGATCGCTCACAGCGAACGCACTCGGGGGAACATCTCCCGGCCCGGTCGCATTGAGTGAGTAAAGCTCAACTTGCTTGCCGAAGGGGAGATCATGGCTTCGACGTCCACCTCGCTCACTCTGCCCGTGCTGCCCCTCGATGACGAGGTCGTGCTCCCCGGCATGGTGGTGCCTCTGGACCTGTCCGACGCGGACGTACGGGCAGCGGTGGAGGCTGCACAGGCCGCCGCCTCCTCGGGTAACAAGCCGCGGGTGCTGCTTGTGCCCCGGATCGACGGGAAGTACGCGGCGATCGGCACGCTCGGGCGGATCGAGCAGGTCGGGCAGCTGTCCGACGGCGATCCCGGCGCGCTGATCCGGGGCCTGGGCCGGGTGCGGATCGGCTCCGGCACCACCGGGCCCGGGGCCGCGCTCTGGGTGGAGGGCACGACCGTCGAGGAGACGGTCCCCGACCCCCTGCCCGGCGCGGTGACCGAACTCGTCACGGAATACAAGGCGCTCGCCACCAGCTGGCTGCGCAAGCGCGGCGCCTGGCAGGTCGTCGACCGCGTCCAGCAGATCGAGGACGTGCCGACGCTCGCCGACAACTCGGGCTACTCGCCGTTCCTGACCACCGAACAGAAGGTCCAGCTGCTGGAGACCGTCGACCCGGTCGCGCGGCTGAAGGCCGCCACCGAGGCGCTGCGCGAGCACCTCGCCGAGCAGGACGTCGCCGAGTCCATCGCCAAGGACGTCCAGGAAGGTGTCGACAAGCAGCAGCGGGAGTTCCTGCTGCGGCGGCAGCTGGAGGCGGTCCGCAAGGAACTCGCCGGGCTCAACGGCGACCCGGAGGACGAGGGCGACGACTACCGCGCCCGGGTCGAGGCCGCCGACCTGCCCGAGGACGTCCGCAAGGCCGCCCTCAAGGAGGTCGACAAGCTGGAGCGGTCCAGCGACCAGAACCCCGAGGGCTCCTGGATCCGCACCTGGCTGGACACCGTCCTGGAACTGCCGTGGAACGAACGGACCGAGGACGCCTACGACATCGCCGGCGCCAAGGAGATCCTGGACGCCGACCACTCCGGCCTGGAGGACGTCAAGGAGCGGATCACCGAATACCTGGCCGTCCGCAAGCGGCGGGCCGAGCGCGGGCTCGGTCTCGTAGGTGGCCGCCGCGGCGGGGCCGTCCTGGCGCTCGTCGGGCCGCCCGGCGTCGGCAAGACCTCGCTCGGCGAGTCCGTCGCGCGGGCCATGGGCCGGAAGTTCGTCCGGGTCGCGCTCGGCGGGGTCCGGGACGAGGCGGAGATCCGCGGCCACCGCCGTACGTACGTCGGCGCACTGCCCGGCCGGATCGTCCGGGCCGTCAAGGAGGCCGGTTCCATGAACCCGGTCGTCCTCCTCGACGAGATCGACAAGGTGGGCTCCGACTTCCGGGGCGACCCGGCCGCCGCCCTCCTGGAGGTCCTCGACCCGGCGCAGAACCACACCTTCCGCGACCACTACCTGGAGGTAGAACTCGACCTCAGCGATGTGGTCTTCCTGGCCACCGCCAACGTCCTCGAAGCCATCCCCGAGGCGCTGCTCGACCGGATGGAGCTGGTCCGGCTGGACGGCTACACGGAGGACGAGAAGGTGGTCATCGCCCGGGACCATCTGCTGCCGCGCCAGCTGGAGCGGGCCGGCCTGGAGCCCGGCGAGGTGACCCTGGCGGACGAGGCGCTGCGCAAGCTGGCGGGCGAATACACCCGCGAGGCGGGCGTACGGAATCTGGAGCGCGCGGTCGCCAGGCTGCTGCGCAAGGTCGCCGCACAGCACGAACTGGGGGAGCAGGAGCTGCCGTTCACGGTGGGTGCGGACCAGCTGCGTCCGCTGATCGGGCGGCCGCACCACACCCCCGAGTCGGCCCAGGACCCGGCCGAGCGGCGCACCGCGGTGCCCGGTGTGGTCACCGGCCTCGCGGTCACCGGCGCCGGCGGCGATGTGCTCTATGTGGAGGCCTCGCTCGCCGATCCGGAGACCGGGGCGTCCGGGCTCCAGCTGACCGGCCAGCTCGGCGACGTGATGAAGGAGTCCGCGCACATCGCGCTGTCGTTCCTGCGCTCCCACGGCGCGGAACTGGAGCTCCCGGTCGCCGACCTGAAGGAGCGCGGAGTGCATCTGCACGTACCGGCGGGCGCGGTCCCCAAGGACGGGCCGAGCGCGGGCGTGACGATGACGACGGCGCTGGCCTCGCTGCTGTCGGGCCGGCAGGTCCGGCCGGATGTGGCGATGACCGGTGAGGTCTCGCTGACCGGGCGGGTGCTGCCGGTCGGCGGCGTCAAGCAGAAGCTGCTGGCGGCGCACCGGGCCGGTATCGGCACCGTGATCATCCCCCGGCGCAACGAACCGGACCTGGACGATGTCCCGGCCGAGATCCTCGCTTCCCTGGAGGTCCACCCGGTCGCCGATGTCCGCCAGGTGCTGGAGCTGGCGCTGACACCGGCGTCGAACGGGGCCGCGCCGGAGGTACCGGTCGCGGTGTGAGGACGACGACGGCCGGTCCGGCTCCCGCGGAGGGGGCCGGACCGGCCGCCGCGCCGGTGTCCCGGGTGCGTCCGCGTGTGCGGAGCGTCTTAGCCGTTCGCCAGTGCCCGGAGCCGGTCCATCGAGCCGTTGAAGCGGTTGTGGTCACCGACCGCCGGGCCGGTCGAGGTGTACTGCCAGATGGTGTGGAAGCCCCAGCCGGCCGGGAGCTCGCCGGCCGAGGAGCCGTAGCGCGGGACCCACAGCGGGTGGACCGCGCCGAAGGCGGCGGAGTTGCCGGTGCACTGCTTCCACCAGTTGGTGGAGGTGTAGATGACGGCGTCCCGGCCGGTACGCGCCTTGTAGGTGGCGAACCAGTCCTTCATCCAGTTGACCAGTCCGGCCGCGCTCAGCCCGTAACAGGTTGCGCCGTAGGGGTTGTACTCCATGTCGAGCGCGCCGGGCAGTGTCCTGCCGTCCTTGGACCAGCCGCCGCCGTGGTCGGCGAAGTAGTTGGCCTGGGCGGCGCCGCTGGAGGTGTTGGGGGTGGCGAAGTGGTAGGCGCCGCGGATCATTCCGGCGTTGTAGGAGCCGTTGTACTGCTGCGCGAAGTACGGGTTGGTGTAGCTGGTGGACTCCGTCGCCTTGACATAGGCGAAGCGGACGCCGCTGTTCCAGAGCGCCGGCCAGGAGACATTGCCGTTGTGGCTGCTGACGTCCACGCCTTCGACGGAGGCGAGCGGGGCGGCCGGCGGTGCGCCGCCGGCCGCCGTGCCCTCGTGCCGGGCGATCTGGGAACCGGCCCAGTCCTGTCCGGGGTGGGTGGGTTCCGGTGCGCGTTTCACGGCCGCGGCGCCGGCGGTGCCGGGCAGGCCGAGGAGGAGGGAGACGAGGGTGAGCAGGATCCCGGCCACGGCCGCGAGGGAGCGTGCGGGGCGGTGGGGGGGTGCCGGATCTGAGCACGGACATACGTGCCTCCGAAGATCTCGGTGGTTGACCAGAGGGGGGGCGGAGCTGACGGCATGGCACAGGCGTGCTGACACGGAGGTGCGAGGTGCATGACGCGCGGCGGATACCCGGGCCGCTTGGTATGGCCATGCCAGAATTGACGGTACGTGCGTAGACCGACGTGACAAAAGAGGGTCACTGGGCTGCCGTTGGTCTAATCCTGCGAAATACTGGCCGAGCTGCGGCTTCGGCCGCCGATGGCAGAAACTTTCAGGTGAGGAAACGCGGGAATGGGCGCTGACGTGCACAACACCGGAGCCGACGGGACGACGGCGGACGGCGAGCCGACTGGTGTGGACCACGTATTTCTCGCCCTGGAACGTGAATTGGCGGTATTTCTCCGCCGGGCCCGTGCCTCTTCCGGCGAATTGGCACGAGAGGTGCACCCCGACCTGGAGCCCGCCGCGTACGGCCTCCTCGTGCGGCTGGCCGACGCCGGCGCCCAGCGCGCCACCGACCTCGCCGGCTACTTCGGGGTCGGCAAGGCCACGATGAGCCGCCAGCTGCACGCCCTGGAGAAGCTCGGACTCGTCGCCCGCGAACCGGACCCGGCGGACGGCCGCGCGGTCCTGGTGCGCATCACCGACGAGGGCCGCGAACGCTTCACCCGCGTCCGCACCGGCCGCCGCGCCCGGTACGCCCGCCGCCTCGCCTCCTGGGACCGCGGCGAGGTCGCCGAACTCGCCCGGCTGCTGCACCGGCTGAACGCGGAGCAGGAGGGGGACGAGGTGTAGCGGGCGTCGCCACGGGGTCCCGCGTCAGCCCCGCGATGACGGCGGGACATCGCGGAAAACCCCTGGCCACCGGCGTGGTGGCCGCCGTCCGACCCGTACCGCCGCGAGGCCGTTCCCGCGCGGCGGGAAAGAAAACCCGCCTGACGGTGATTGTCACGGCGCCACAAAAATCACCGCCGCATCGTCCCGCGCCTTGCCGCGCGGAAACGCCGTGCCCGCCGGGTCCGCCGCCTCCGCGGCCCGCACCCGGTCGATCAGCGCCTGGGGACCCTGCCGGGACACCAGGGCCACACACTCCGCCCAGGAGCCCTCCCGGAACACCTCGACCCAGCGGCTCGCGCCGTCGCTGAGGGCGGTCAGTGAGCGGAGGCCGGCGCGCGGGGTGCTGCCGGTCACCGCGCGGGCGGCCACCGCCGGATCGGCGGCCGCGGTGAAGAAGCCGCCCTCCGCATTGCGCAGCGCCTCGACCGCGCGGGCGTACTCCCGGCCCGCCGCGGCCCGTTCCGCCGAGCCGCGGGGCAGCGCCCGTACGGCGGCCCGCAGGTCCCGGACCGCGGGCGGCAGTTCGTCCAGCCGGGAGTCGAGCACCGGATCCACCGAGCCGTCCGCCCGCTCCAGGAGGAGCACCGAATCGGACAGGACGAGATGCTCGACGGTGACCCCGGACCATCGCGCGGCGATCACGGTTGCCTGCGGAGTGCGGACGTGAGAAAGGTCACAGCTGGCCCGGTGGCCGTCGGCTGTCCGGGAGATGGCTGCGGCGAGAGCCTCAGGCAGCGTCATATCCCGGTGTGAAACCGACAGTTCGAGCATTGCGCCACCGAGTCGCGCGGTGAACCACGGCACCCCGTGGACACAGCCGTGGTCCTCCTCCGGCGGCGTCACGCCGTCCAGCAGGACCAGAGCTCCGCCCTGGCCGGAGGCCGGCAGGGCTACCGATGCGTAGTCCTCGTTTGGGCGTTGGGGATCGCCCGGCTCGGTGGCGAGTGCGATGTGCATACCCGGAAGTCTGCCGGAGGCGGTGGTTTCACCCCGGCCGGCGGGCGTCCGCGGCGGCGTCGGCGCCCGCCGGCCAGGGGGCTTACCGAGGGTACGGACCACCGGGCCGGCGGCGTGCGGGCGCGCATCCTTCCAGGACCGGGACGCATCTCCAAACCCGTTCGGCGGGTGAGCGAGGTTGCCGCCGAAATCAAGGGCGCACGGAAGTTGATGGTCAAACTCCTAGTGATGTTCACTCCTTCAGGTGGCCGGGCATGTGTTGCCGAGCCACTGCGCGGTGCCGGTGGAATGGTCGTTGCCCGGATCATTGGGGTGAGGTCAGGACATTCGTCGCGACGCGCAGAGCCGGGCTGTTCCCCTTCGCGGAAGTGTGCGCTGCTGCGGTCTTCGCGCAGGTCCGCTCCGCGGGCGGAGAGCGAGCCGGGTCCGCGACGCCATAGGGCGTGAGCAGGCGAGACAGGAATGCGAGCAGCGGTGCGGAAGATGCGGCTTCGAGGCGGCGCAGGGAAGCCGGGTTCACCGGCCGGTTCGATCCCGGGACCGGGCACGGGCTCGGCTCCCGGTAAGGGCCCGGACACGACGGGCCGTGGTGAGGAGCCCACGGGACGGCGTCCCGCGCGGGTGCGCAACCGACTGGTCGGGGCGGTGGCCGTGGTGGCCGCCGCCGTTATCGGCGCCGGCGCCCCCGGTCTGGCGGCGACGGCCGACCATGCCAACACCGGCCAGCAACTGGTCGATCTCGCCGAGCTGAACGCCCGGGCCCTGGCGCTCGCGCACTCCCTCGCCGATGAACGCGACGGAATGACCACGTATGCCGCCGCCGGGCGCGGCAGCCGTCCCGCCGCGGGAACGGGCGGCACCGGGGCCGACGGCGCCGCGGCCGGCCGGCCCCAGCGCGCCCGTGTGGACCGGCAGATCGACGAGCTGCGCACCGAGGCCCAGGACGCCTCGGGCGACACCGCCGCGTACCGGGCAGCCGCCAAGCTGCTGGCCGCGCTGCCGCAAACCCGTCAAAAGGCGCTGTCCGGGCCCGAATCGGCCGAGCAGACCTATCACTCCTACACCGAGGCCATCCAGGCACTCGGTGCAATCAGCGACGACATCGCCCGTGGACTGCCGGCCCGCGCGGACTCCGCCGACGCCGACACCCGCGCGCTGCCCGCCCTCGGCCGCGCTGCCGAACAGGCCGCCGGCACCCGTGCGCTGCTGCTCGCCGGGCTCAACGCGGGCGGCAGCCAGCCCCGGCTGACCCACCTCGCCCAGGTCGCCCACCTCCGGGAACAGGGCGCGCTGGGCGACTTCCAGCAGACCGCGAGCCAGGCCGCCCGGGACCGTTACGACCGCACCGTCAACGGTGCGGAGGTCAACACCGCCGAGCGCTATCTGGCCCGGCTGACCGACCAGCCCCGTCTGGACGCCGTCGACCTGCGGCTCAGCCGCCAGCGGGTACAGAGCACCCTCACCACCCGCATCGGGCTGATGCGGGGCGTCGAATCCGCCATGGCCACCGCCGATATCCAGCGGCTCGGCGTGCTGCGCGACGACGAGGTGACGGAGCTGGAGGTCCGCATCGGTCTGGAAGCGCTGTGCCTGCTGCTGGCCGTCGGTGCCGGTGTCTGGGCCGCCCGCTCCCTGACCCAGCCGCTCGCGGCGCTGCGGATCGGCGCCAAGCGGGTGGCCGCGGACCCCGCGCACGAGGAGCCCATCACCTACAAGGGCCGCAATGACGAATTCGCCGCCGCCGTACGGTCCGTCAACACGCTGCACGCCCAGGTCGGCGAGCTGGCGCGGCGCACCACCGAACTGGAGGGTGAGCGCAAGCGGCTGATCGGCGGCCGGCAGCGGCTGGTCGCCGAGCGCGAGGTGCTCCAGGAGCAGGGCGAGACGCTCAAGGAGGAGATCGCCGATCTCACCGAGCGGCTGGCGGCCCTGCACAACGGTGTGCACGGCCGGTTCGTCAACCTCTCGCTGCGCACCCTCGGTCTCGTGGAGCGCCAGCTCGGCGTCATCGAGTCGCTGGAGGAGAGCGAGCAGGACCCGGACCGGCTGGAAACCCTCTTCAAGCTGGACCACTTCGCCGCGCGGATGCGCCGCAACAGCGAGAACCTCCTGGTCCTCGCGGGCGCGGAACAGCACAGCACCAACCACCAGGGGCCGGTGCCGCTGCTGGATGTGCTGCGCGCCGCGATCAGCGAGATCGAGCGTTACGAGCGGGTGCGCATCCAGTCGCTGCCGCCGCACTCCCAGGTCGCCGGGTTCGCCGCGGACGACCTCAGCCACCTGGTCGCCGAACTCCTGGAGAACGCCACCGCGTTCTCGCCGCCGAACGCCCATGTGGAGCTGTCCGGCTGGCTGCTGGAGAGCGGCGAGGTCATGCTCTCGGTCCAGGACGAGGGCATAGGGATGACCTCGGAGCGGATGGCCGAGCTCAACGAGCGGCTGGCGGACGTCGACGCCGCCTCGTCCTCGGAGAGCATCGACGAGGCGCTGGGCCTCGGCCTGTACGTCGTGGTGCGGCTGGCCGCCCGGCACGGCGTCCGGGTCCAGCTGCGGGACGCGAAGCAGGGCGGCGTCACCGCCGTCATCGTCCTCCCCGGCTCGATCCTGCCCACCCGCCCCGCTCCGACGGCCTCCGCGGCCACCGCGTCCCAGGACGTGACGCACACCCCGAGCCTGCCCGGCTCGGTCGCCGAGGCGAACTCCAACACGCTCCCGGCGCGCGGGTCGCGGGCCGAACCGGCGGCGGTGGAGGGCGCGGCGGCCCCCGCCGCGGTCCCGGCCCAGGACACGCCCGCGACCGTCGAACGGCCCGACGGGCCCGACGCCGTACCGGCCGGCGGCGGCGAGGATGCCCCGGACGCGGACCCGGCGCCCGCTGCCGACCCGTTCGTCGCCGCCGCGGAGCGCGCGATCGACGCCGCCGGGCTCGGCGCCCCGGCCGAACCGGCACCGGCGCCCGCCGCGCAGCAGCCGTCCGGCCCGACCACGTACGCCGGGTCCGGACCGAGCCCGTACGGCCCGCAGTCGCCCGGCCCGTACGGCGCCACCACCAGCGGCAGCGGTGAGCATGCGCGGCCCGAGGAAGAGCCACGCCCGGCCGCGGACCCGGCGCCCGCGGGCACCGGACGGCACACCGCCCCGGCCGGGCCCGCCGCGTCCGACGCACCCGCGTCCGACGCACCCGCGTCCGACCCGTACGCCATCGGCCCGGACCAGCACACGCATGCCGGGACGGACGCGGCACCCACGGACGCGGCGGCACCCACGGACGCGGCGGCACCCGCCGACGCGTCCCCGGCCGGCACACCGGCCGACCCACAGACCGCTGCCGCCCCGCCCGCGGGGAAGCAGCGGACGACCGAGATGGGGCTGCCCAAGCGCACGCCCAAGGTCGTGGCGCAGCAACAGGCGCCCGCCGCCCCGCGTAAGAGCGGAGCGGCCAACGCCGAGGCGCTGCGGCGCCGGCTCGGCGGCTTTCAAGCGGGGGCGCGAGTCGGCCGGCGTGATGTCGAAGCCGAGATCGCAGAACGTACAGCGGAGCAGACCATCCCACAGACGGACACCGACGGAGCGGGGGCCCCGGGAGAGAGCCACGTTGTCGAGGAGGCACGCGATTGAATGCGCAAGCGCCCACTGCTTACGGACAGGGCCTGAGCAGCCAGGCACGGAATCTGCACTGGCTGCTGACCAACCTGGTGGACGAGGTGCCGGGTATCCGCTCGGTCGCGGTGGTCTCCTCCGACGGTCTGCTGCTGCTGTCGTCCGACCCCGACCGGGCGGACGAGGCGGCACGGCCGGGGAGTGAGGGTCCGCGGGGTTCCAGCGCGGATCTGGCCACCATCGTGTCCGGGCTCGGCAGTCTCACCAACGGTGCCGCCAAGCTCATGGACGGCGGGTCGGTCAAGCAGACGATGATCACGATGGACGAGGGCAGCCTGTTCGTCATGTCGATCAGCGACGGTTCGCTGCTCGGCGTGCATGCCACCCCGGACTGCGACATGAACGTCATCGCCTACCACATGGCGCTGTTCGTCGGGCGGGCCGGCCATGTCCTCACCCCCGAACTCCGCAGCGAATTGCGCAAGTCGATGGAGAGCGCCCAGTGAGTAGTAGCCCCAAACTCCCCGTACGTGGGGACCGGAAACCCTCGCGCGTGCGGCCGTACTCGCTCACCGGCGGCCGGACGCGGTTCGGCCATGTGCTGCTCGTCGAGACGTTCGTGGCCGCGCTGGAGGCGCCCGAGGAGCGGCGCGAACTCACCTCCGGCGGCTGGGGCGACCGGGTGATGCCGGAGATGCGGGCGATCGTCGAGCTCTGCCGCCGGATGCGCTCGGTCGCGGAGATCTCCGCGCTCCTCAAGATGCCGCTGGGCGTGGTCCGGGTACTGCTCAGCGACCTCGCCGACCAGGGAAAGATTCGCGTCTACGGCACCGGGCACGGCTCCGGCCGGCCCGACCGCGCGCTGCTCGAAAGGGTGCTGAGTGGACTTCACAGGCTCTGACACGATATCGGCCGGGCCGACCGCGACCGCCGGTTCCGTGGGCCAGGCCGACCCGGCGGCCACGGCCGCCGACGCGGGGCTGCAGAGCTGGCAGACGGACCGCTCGCGGGCGCCGATCGCCACCAAGATCGTGGTGGCGGGCGGCTTCGGTGTCGGCAAGACCACGTTCGTCGGATCGGTCTCGGAGATCACCCCGCTCCAGACCGAAGCGGTGATGACGCAGGCCAGCGCCGATACGGACGATCTGACCGCCACCCCGGAGAAGACCACGACCACGGTCGCGATGGACTTCGGGCGGATCACCCTCGACCAGGAACTGGTGCTGTATCTGTTCGGCACGCCCGGACAGCAGCGCTTCTGGTTCATGTGGGACGACCTGGTGCGCGGCGCGATCGGCGCGATCGTGATGGCCGACACCCGCCGCCTGGAGGACTGCTTTCCGGCGCTGGACTACTTCGAGAGCTGCGGACTGCCGTACGTCGTCGCGGTCAACCACTTCGAGGGGACCGAGGCCTACGCCGTCGAGCACGTCCGTGACGCGCTGACCGTACCGCCGCACGTCCCCGTAGTGATCATGGATGCGCGGAAGCGGACCACGGTGATCGAGTCGCTGCTCGCGCTGGTCGGCCACGCCCTGGAGACCACACCGGAGTAACCCGGCCCGTAAGGTCGCGCCCTCCCCCCACACTCACCCCCGAACCACCAGCAGTAATAGAGAAGAGTCCCGCCATGCGGAAAATACTCATCGTCGGAGCCGGCCAGTCCGGCCTCCAGCTCGCCCTGGGGCTCCAGTCGCAGGGCTACGAGGTCACCCTCATGTCCAACCGCACGGCCGACGAGATCCGCGCCGGCCGGGTCATGTCGACGCAGTGCATGTTCGACACCGCGCTCCAGCACGAGCGCGACCTCCAGATCAACTTCTGGGAGAGCCAGGCCCCGCGCATCGAGGGCCTCGGCGTCTCGGTCGCCGCGCCCGGCAGCCACCAGGCGCCCGAGGGCTCGCAGCGCGCCATCGACTGGGTCGGCAAGCTGGACGGCTACGCCCAGTCCGTGGACCAGCGGGTGAAGATGGCCGGCTGGATGGAGACCTTCGCGCAGCGCGGCGGCCAGCTCGTCATCCATGGCGCGGCCGTCTCCGACCTGGACTTCTTCGCGAGCCGCTACGACCTGACGC
The DNA here is from genome assembly GCF_040650675.1 of Streptomyces sp. NPDC048637. Taxonomy (NCBI): domain Bacteria; kingdom Bacillati; phylum Actinomycetota; class Actinomycetes; order Kitasatosporales; family Streptomycetaceae; genus Streptomyces; species Streptomyces sp. NPDC048637. The sequence continues at coordinate 61,046 of NZ_JBEZHQ010000029.1, read as the reverse complement.
TGGTCTCGGCCGGCAAGGGCGAGCTGGTGTCCATGTTCGGCCGGAACCCCGAGCGCTCCCCGTACGACGCCCCGCAGCGCGCGCTGGCCGTCGCCTACGTCCACGGTCTTGGCCCGCGCCCTGAGCACCCCGACTACGACGCGGTGCGCTGCAACCTGGTGCCCGGTGTCGGCGAGCTGTTCGTCATGCCGACCTACACGGTCTCCGGCCGCGCCGACATCCTCTTCTGGGAAGGCATACCCGGCGGCCCGCTGGACGCCTTCCAGGGCGTCAAGGATCCCGATGAGCACCTCGCCACGACGCTGGAACTGATGGAGAAGTTCCTGCCCTGGGAGTACGCCCGCGCCACCAAGGTCGAACTGACCGACGCCAACGGCACGCTGGCCGGCCGCTACGCCCCCACCGTGCGCAACCCCGTCGGCCGGCTGCCCTCCGGCGGTCTGGTCCTCGGTGTCGCGGATGTCGTGGTCGCCAACGACCCGATCACCGGCCAGGGCTCCAACTCGGCCGCCAAGTGCGCCGCCTCCTACCTCGCCTCCATCGTCGAGCGCGGTGACCAGCCCTTCGACGGGGACTGGATGCGGACCGCCTTCGAGCGTTACTGGAGCACCGCCCAGCACGTCACCAAGTGGACGAACGCGATGCTGGCCCCGCCGCCGGAGCACATCCTGAATCTCATCGGTGCGGCCGGCCAGCTGCAGCCCGTCGCCGACCGCTTCGCCAACGGCTTCAACGACCCGTCCGACTTCGAGAACTTCTTCTACGAGCCGGAGAAGACGAATGCGTATCTCGCGTCGCTGACCGGCTGACCACGTTTTCTGGTGCGGCGCCGCGCTTTTCTCCCCGCCTGCGGCGGGGAGGGGTGTTTTTGCGGGCTGCCGCCGCGGCGCGGGCTTCGTCGTGGTGGCGGTGGCGGGCCTCCGGCGGTGGGGTGCGGGACGTAAAGCGAAGCAGTCCCGCACCCCACCGCCTCCGGCCCGCCACCTCACGTGGTTGCCGCGGCTGTCCCTGGGTGGGGGATTGGGGGATTGGGGGGCGCGGCCGGTGAGTCTCTGCGGCTCTTCGGTGGTCAGCGGGGCTTGCGCCAGGGCCACTTGGGTCCCGTGGAGGGTTTGCCGGCGGGGTCGTACTCGTACTTCCAGCCGCTGGGCAGGCCGAGGCGGCCCACCCGGGCCGGGACGCGCCGGTAGACGTGGACGGTCGGGGGGCGGCCGTTGTCGTGTGGCTCGGGCACCTCGTACGTCTTGGGCGGCTGGCCGGTCATGCCGACCAGAACGGGCAGGACCCGGCCGTCCAGCGGTCCGCCGACGAAGAGGGTGTTCTCGCTTCTCACACCCTCAGTGTCACACCGCCCCGGCCCGGCGGCGGCTCACAGCAGATGCGCGGCGTCGCTGACGACGGGCAGGGTGCGGCGGGCCAGATCGCCGGCCGGGCCGTCGGAGGTCTCCAGCTTCAGCGCCGCCCGGGCCACCTGGGCGGTCTGCGGGTCCCCGGCCGCGGTCGCGGTCAGCAGCGCGATGAAGTGGTCGACCAGCCAGTCCCGCAGCTCGTCGAGGGCCGGCTGCTTGTCCTCGTCGAGCCAGATCAGCGAGGCGGCCTCGACCGCGGTGATCCACATCCGGACGGTCATCCGCAGTCGCAGACCCGGCTCCGGGTCGCCCAGATGCCGCAGGATCTGGTCGGCCGCGGCCCGCCGTACCTCGTCGACGATCGCGGTCGTACGGGTGGTCTCCACGACGCTGCCGCCCTGGAGCAGCGCGCTGAACCCGGCGTCGTGCTCATCGACGAATGCCAAGTAGCGGTCCAGCGCGCGGGACAGCCGCTGGGTGAGCGGCCCGCTCTCCGGCTCGGCGAAGCAGCGCTCCAGGACATCGGCCGCGCTGCGCAGCGCGGCCTCGTACAACTGCTGCTTGCCGCCGGGGAAGTAGCGGTAGACGAGCGGCCGGGAGACCCCGGCGGCAAGGGCGACGTCGTCCAGGGAGACGTCCTCCGGCGCGCGCTGGGCGAACAGGTCCAGCGCGGCGGTGAGCAATTGGCTGCGGCGCTGCTCCACGCTCAGCCTGCGATAGGCGGGTCGGGGTACTGCTGGGGCGGTGCCGCTGCCGTTCATGAACAGCAGCGTAACCGGCCCGGATGTCGGCTCGTACAGGTGCTCGGGGTCTACCGGTTTCCTGCCGCCCGCTTCAGGCCAGCAGACCCGAGCTCCGCCACAACCTGCGGCCCACACCGCGCAGTACGCCGATCTCGTCCAGGAAATCGGTCAGCCGCCGGGCGCCGGACTGCATCACCTCGCGGCGGTGGCCGCTGGCCCTGACCTGGGCGACGGCCTCACGCCGGTCCAGGCCGACCTGGGTGTAGACCGCCGGATTGACGAAGGCGACGGAGAACACCCGGGCCGCCTCGCCGGAGCTGATGCGGGTCAACTCCCGCTCCCAGCGCGGCGCGGTGACCATCTGGCGGCGCAGCTCCTCGCGGGCGTAGCGCACATGCCGGGCTTCCTCGACGACATGGATACGGGTCACTCCGCGCACAAGGGTCTGCACCCGCTCGTCCGGGAAGGTCAGCCGCTGCATCCAGTCCAGGATCTCCTCGCCGAGCAGGGTGCAGGCGAACGAACCCGGAGTGGTGGAGATGGTCTTGAGGACGCGGGCGAGGTGGTGGTTGAGCCGGGAGACCGGGTACGCCGGCGCGCCGCCCTTCTGGATCATGCGCGCGAACATCTTGGAGTGCCGGCACTCATCGGCGATCTCGGTGAGCGCGTAGCGGACATGCGCGCTGGTCACCGGCTTGTCGTAGATGTGCCGTACGAGCAGCTGCATCAGGATGATCTCGAACCAGATGCCCAGCGAGGCGAGCGAGGCGGCCTCGTGCCGGGACAGATCCTGCTGCTGCTCCGGTGACATCTTCCGCCACAGCGGGGTGTCGTAGAGCGAGACCAGCTCCGGCGGCCAGAACCACTTGCCTTCTTCGAGGGGGGCGTCCCAGTCGAGTTCGGTGTCGGGGTCGAAGGAGTGCTTGGCGGAGGAGTCGAGCAGTCGCTCGGCGACCTGCTCCCGGTCCTTGAGCAGACCGAGGGCGTCCCGCAGCACGCCGGTGTCCGTCTCGGTCATTGCGGTGGGCGCGCTCGTCATGGCTGTGGCTACCTCGCTACTGGGGTCAGGGGCTGTCCTCCCCGCGGTCACCTCTTATGAGACTGCTTGTCAGCAAGCTCGTCAATCCCCTGTGCGCGAGTTATTGACCCTTCGGTAAGAAACGTGTGAGCCTGCCAACGACCGCCCATGACAAGGCGTTTGGCGAGCCGAGGAGGCGTCCGTGTCGACCCGAGATCTCTACGTACAGGACCCAGGCGACCCCGTGTGGAAGGTGCCCGCCTCCGGTGCGGCCCGCTTCAGCTGGGACTACGACGACGGACGCGACCGGCTGCTCGCGCTCTACCAGAAGGGCAAGGACAAGCAGTGGGACGCCAATCTGCGGATCGACTGGGATCTGGAGGTGGACCCCCGGGATCCGCTCGGCACCCCGGATGAGTCCATGTCCCTGTACGGCACCAAGTACTGGGACAAAATGACCGAGAAGGACCGCGGGGACCTGCGTCAGCACTACACCTCCTGGCAGTTCAGCCAGTTCCTGCACGGCGAGCAGGGTGCGATGGTGTGCGCGGCGCGGATCGTCGAATCCGTGCCGGACCTCGACGCGAAGTTCTACTCGGCCACCCAGACCATGGACGAGGCGCGGCACGCCGAGATATACAGCCGTTTCCTCCAGGAAAAGATCGGGATGCTCTACCCGGTCAACGACAACCTCCAGGCGCTGCTTTCCGACACCCTCAAGGATTCCCGCTGGGACATGCCGTACCTCGGGATGCAGGTGCTGATCGAGGGCCTGGCGCTGGCCGCCTTCGGCATGATCCGCGACACCACCACCAAGCCGCTGCCCAAGCAGATCCTCGCGTATGTCATGCAGGACGAGGCGCGCCATGTCGCCTTCGGACGCATGGCGCTGCGCGACTACTACAAGCAGCTCACCGATGCCGAACTGCGCGAACGCGAGGAATTCGTCATCGAGGGCTGCTATTTGATGCGCGACCGCCTGCGCGGACTGGAAGTCCTGGAGAACTTCGGCATTCCGCACAAGGAAGCCGCCGAATTCACCGAGCGCTCCGAATTCCTGCATCTCTTCCGCAAGCTGCTGTTCAGCCGGATCGTGCCGTGTGTGAAGGACATCGGCCTGTGGGGCGAACGCCTCCAGCGCGCCTACGTGGACATGGGCGTCTTCGAGATGGGCGACTCCAATCTCGATCTGCTGATGGCCCAGGACGAGGAACTCGCCGAGAAGCTGGACGCGGAGCGCTTTGCGGCCGAGGAGGAGGCCCGTACGGCCGAGGTCGCGACGGCCATCGCGGAGGGGGCGGAGGGCTGACCGCCGGGTCGGCCGGCCCCGCGCCCGGCCGTCAGGACGCCCCGCCGGGGAGCCGGGCGTGCAGGAAGCCGAGCAGTGCGGGGTGCGGGATGCGGTGACGGAGGGGGAGGAGGCGTAGGGCCGCCCGCCCGCAGGCCCGTCGGCCCGCCGCGGGACAACCTCAGCGCTTGCCCGACCGCGCCAGCCAGCGCCCCTCGTGCCGGGATACCTCGATCGGACGGCCGAAGCAGGCCGTCATCCGCTCACCGGTCAGCACCTCGTCCACCGGGCCGCAGGCCTGCGCCCGGCCGTCGCGCAGCAGCAGGGCGCGGCCGATGGCCGGGGACAGCTCCTCCAGGTGGTGGGTGACCGTCACGGTCGCCAACTCCGGCCGCCCCACGGCCAGTCGGTGCAGCGCATCGATCAGGTCCTCGCGGGACGGCAGATCGAGTGCGTTGAACGGCTCGTCGAGCAGCAGCAGCCGGGGCCCGGCCATCAGCGCGCGGGCGATCAGGATCCTGGCCCGCTGGCCGCCCGAGCACACCCCGAACGGGCGGTCCGCCAGCTCCTTGCAGTCCAGCTCGGTGAGCAGCTCGTGGGCGCGCTCACGGGTGGCCGCGTCGTACTTGCGCCACAGCGGCTGGACGGTGCCGGTCGCGCCGGTCAGGACGACCGTGTGGCCGGTCGCGTCCTGCGGAACCTTCTGCGCGCCGGAGGCCAGACCGATGACGGCGCGCAGCTCGCGGACGTCCACCGAGCCGAGGCGGTGGCCGAGCACCTCCACGGTGCCAACGGTGGGGAACATCAGCGCGCCGACGAGACGCAGCAGGGTGGTCTTGCCGGCGCCGTTCGCACCGAGCAGCGCCCAGTGCTCACCGGACCGTACGGTCCAGTCGATCGCGTCGAGGATGACCTGCCCGGTCGTGTAGCGGCGGACGCCGACGCCTTCCAGGGCGGCGATCACGCGGGCTGCTTCGGGGGCCGGCTGCGGCGCGGTCCGTCCGGACGGCGGTGCGGACTGCGCGGGCTCCCAGGGCTGCGAAGGCTCCGAGGACGGCGAAGGCTGCGAAGGCTGCGAAGGGGGCATCGCCGCAGACTAGCTGTGTACCGCATCTATCTGCGGGGGTGTCCGAGGTGCGGACTCCGGTGCGCGAGTGCAGCGGGCCGGGCCCCGGCGGCCGTTACGGCGCGGACAGCCCCAACAGCGCCCGCGCCCGGGCGTACTTCGCCGTCAGCCGCTCCCGCGTCGGCGCGTCCAGTACGGCCAGCCGGTCCGGATCCGCGTTGTGTGCCAGATCGGCCTCCTTGACCAGCAGCGCCCCCGGCGTGGCCAGAATGCGTGCGGTGTACTCCTCGACCGGTTCGCCCGCCCGCTTGGTGACGGCGAGGATCATCGCCTTGACCGCCTCGCTCAGCGCCGCACCGGCCAGCCACTCCTCGCTCAGCGCCCCGTCCTCGACCGCATCGTGCAGCCAGGCCGCGGCGACCTGCTCGTCGCTGCCGCCCCGCTCGCGCACGCCCGATGCGACGGCGGCCAGATGCTCGGCATACGGGCGGCCCGCCTTGTCGGTCTGCCCCGAGTGCACACGCCGGGCCAGCGCCTCCACTTCGGCCAGGGACAGCAGCGGGGGCGGGGCGGGTTCCATGGGCGGGATCGCGTCAGCCATACGGCCATTGTGACGCGGACGGGCGGGTACGCAGCAAGGTGCTGGCGACCAAGGTGTCTCAGTGCACCGCCGCCGCCATCACCGCCCGCGCGATCGGTGCCGCGCTCCCGCCGCCGCTGATGTCCGCCCGGTCGGCGGCCGCGTCCTCGACCACCACGGCCACCGCCACGGCCGGCTCGTAGCTGTCCTTCGCCCTCGCCCAGGAGATGAACCAGGCGTACGGCGTCCCCTCGTTGCGCACACCGTGCTGCGCGGTGCCGGTCTTGCCGCCGACCGTGACGCCCTTGATGGCGGCCCGTTTGCCGCTGCCGTGCGCAACGACGTCGATCATCATCTCCTGGAGCTGCTGCGCGGTGACCGGGCCGATCACCTGGTGCGTGGGGCGGTGCGGACCGGCCTCGATCATGACACCCCTGGTATCGGTCACCTCGTCGACGAGGGACGGGGGCGCCAGCCGGCCCCCGTTGGCGACGGTCGCCGAGACCATCGCCATCTGGAGTGGCGTGGCGGCGGTGTCGTACTGCCCGATGGCGGACAGCGCGACCTGCGAGACATCCATCCGCGTATCGAAGGTGCTCGGTGCGACCGGGGAGGGGATGCGCAGCCGAGGGTCGTTGAAGCCGAACCGGCGGGCCATCGCGGTCATGTCCCGCAGCCCGATCGCGGCACCCAGCCGCGCGAAGACGGTGTTGCAGGAAGCCCGGAAGGCGTCCTTGAGCGGGGCGTCCTCGCAGCCCTCCGCGGCATTGCCGAGCAGGGTGGCGGTGCCGGGCAGGGGGTAGGGATCGGGCGAGTCCGTAGGGGCCTCGATATCGGTGACCTTGCCGCTCTCCAGCGCGGCCGCCGCGGTGACGACCTTGAAGGTGGAGCCGGGCGGATAGGTCTGCTGCAGCGCCCGGTTGAGCATCGGCCGCGGCCCGGCCCCGTTCAGCCGGTGCCAGGCCGCGCTGACCGCGGAGTCGTTGCCGGACAGCTCGCCCGGGTCGTACGACGGCGTGCTCACCAGCGCCAGGACCCGCCCCGTACGGGGCTCGATCGCGGCCACCGCACCCTTCTTGCCCCCCAGCCCGTCGAACGCGGCGCGCTGCATCCGGGGGTTGATGGTGGTGTGGACGCTGCCGCCCGGCCGGTGGGTGCGGGTCAGCTGGTCCCACCAGGGGAAGGTGGCGAGCCGGTCGTCGAAGCCGGCGAGGACGCCGTCCTCGGCGCTCTCCAGCAGCGAGGTGCCGTAGATCTGCGAGGAGTAGCCGGTGACCGGCGCATAAAGCGGTCCCTCGGTGTAGGTGCGCTCGTAGCGCAGCCGCCCGCCGCTGTCCCGGGAACCGGTGACCGGACGGCCCGCGACCAGCACGGACCCGCGCGGCTGCTCGTAACGGGCGATCGACCCCCGGCGGTTGGCCGGGTTGGCGCCGTAGCTCTCCGTCTCGAAGACCTGCACCCGCGCGGCGTTGACCAGCAGCGCAACGAGGAGAAGGAAGGAGAACGCGGCGGTGTGCCGAATACAGCGGATCAATGGCCGGCCTCCGGGGAGGGGGCGTCATCGGCGGAGGCGGGGGGCGGGGCTGCCGGGGGCCGGCCTTGCGCCTGTGTCTGGCCGTGCGCCTGGGACGGGCCCTGCGACCCTGTCTGGCGCTGGGACTGTGTCTGGCCCTGGGACCGCGTCGGCTTCAGAAAACCCACCACCCAGCTCCCCGCCCCGCCGAACCCCGCGTCATGCCCGGCTTCATGCGCCACCTGGCTCCTCGCAGAGGTCCCCGAAGGGCTCCTCGAAGGGCTCCCCGGCGGTGAGGCGACGGCCCCCGCCCCGGCACCGCTCCCCGTACGGCGCCCCCGACCGCTCCCCGTACCACCACTCCCCGTGCCGGTCCCTGTCCCGCTCCTGCTCCCGCTCCTGCTCCCGGTTCCGCTCCCGCCCCCGCTCCCGCTCCCTTCCGTCCGTGGTGTCCGCGCCCGGTCGCTGATCCGCAACAGCAGCGCGATGATGATCCAGTTCGTGACGACCGACGACCCGCCCTGCGCGAGGAACGGCATCGCCATCCCCGTCAGCGGAATCAGCCCCGTCACCCCGCCCGCGATGACGAAGACCTGAAGGGCCGGCAGCGCCGCCAGCCCCACGGCCAGCAGGCTGCCGAACGGGTCCCGCAGACCGAGCGCGGCGCGGTAGCCGCGGGCCACCAGCAGCGCGTACAGCAGAAACAGCGCGGTCAGCCCGGCCAGCCCGAGTTCCTCGCCGAAGGTCGCCAGGATGAAGTCGGACTTCATGGCGAAGCCGATCAGCGAGGAGTGGCCCTGGCCGAGGCCGGTGCCGAGCATCCCGCCGGCGGCGAACGCGAACAGCGACTGGGCGAGCTGACCGGGCCCCCGGCCCGCCGCGATACCGGCGAACGGATGCTGCCAGTCCTCGACCCGGCTGTGCACATGCGGCTCCAGCGTGCCGACGGCGGCCGCCCCGACGCCCGCCAGGATCAGCCCGACCGCGATCCATCCGGTCCGCCCGGTGGCCACGTACAACAGGACGACGAAAATCCCGAAGAAGAGCAGCGAGGTCCCCAGATCGCGCTCCAGGACCAGCACCGCGACGCTGATCAGCCAGATCGCGACGATCGGTCCGAGCACCCGGCCGGTGGGGAGGCGCAGCCGCCCCATCCGGCGTCCCGTGTGGGCCAGCGCGCTGCGGTTGGCGGCAAGGTAGGCCGCGAAGAAGACAGTGATCAAAACCTTGGCGAACTCGCCGGGCTGAATGGAAAATCCGGCGATGCGGATCCAGATCTTCGCCCCGTTGATGGCGGGGAAAAGAATCGGCGCGGCCATCAGCAACAGCGCGAGCGCCGCGCAGACATAGGCGTACCGCTGCAGCACACGGTGGTCGCGCAACAGCACCACCACCGTGATGAAGAGCCCGACGCCGACCGTCGACCACATCAGCTGGGTGGGCGCGGCATGGTCGGCGGGGGTCTCCAGATCGAGCCGGAAGATCAGCACCAGCCCGAGCCCGTTGAGCAGTACGGCGGTGGGCAGCAGCAGCGGGTCGGCGTACGGGGCGCGAAAGCGGACGGCGAGATGCGCGAGCAGCGCGAGTGCGCCGAGCCCGGCGCCGTACCGGACCGCACCGCCCGGCAGCGCATGCCCTCTGGCCAGCCCCACGACGACGTATCCGCAGACGCTGATCAGGACCGCGCCTACGAGGAGGGCCAGTTCGATGCCCCGTCGCTTGGGCAGCAGCGGCAACGGTGGGGGAGTGTCCGCCGGGCGTCCGGCCGTCGCCCTTGCCATTGCCGTCATGCCTGGCAACGTAGCAAGCGGTGGCCGTTATTTCCGTTATGCCGGATGCGACGTTCGGGGCGTACCTGCCCGCTGCGTGGAACGGCAGGGGTGCGGCAGGCCGGAGAGGCAAGGGTGCGGCGGGCCGGAGAGGCAGGGGTCCAGCAGGCCGGAGAGACAGGGGTCCAGTAGGGGGTGGCAGGGGTGTCCCCGGCGTGCACCGCCGGGGCGCCTCCCCGCCGCGCGCCGGGCCCGCCTCAACACCACCGCGGGTCTTCCCCGTCGTTCACGATGTCGCGCGTTGAGGACCAGACGTACGAGGCGTCGCTGAGCTTGTACCAGACCGGGTTGCCCTGGACGCGCTGCCCGTTGACCCGGCAGATGATCCCCACCACGGTCCCGTACTCCTTCATGCCGATCGCGCGGTAGTCGGTGCTCGGCCCGGTACGCAGCACCAGGCCCTCCTTGGCGACGACCCGGCCCACGTACTCGACGAGATCGTCGCTCTCGCCGTCGTCGGCCGCCAGGGCAGGGCCGGCTGCGAGGACCCCGGCCAGCGCACCGGTCAGAAAGCAAAGGGCAAACGTGCCGAACTTGCCGGACTTCGACTTCGGAAACATGCGCTTCCTCCTGCGAAGGGAAGAGTCCCAGGGGAGTCCCTGTGGGGTGAATCGAGCAGAGTTGCCGGGCGTCACTGGACGGACGGGCCGGGACTGACGCCCCGCCGGTGCGGTGCCTGTCGCACCCTTCCCCGGCTGCGAGTGCGGCTTCCTCTGCCGCGCGCCGCCCGCTCGCGCCGCGCTTGCCGTGCCGCCTGCCTCGCTCCCCTCTCACGCTAAGGAGGCCGCGAAGAGTCCGCAACTCATCACGCTCAGTAATTCGAGTGCAGAGGGTTGGGCGGTCGCTCTCGCCGAAGCGCCGTTCACCACCCCGCGCAGTGGCCCGGGCCCCCTGCCGCATCCACCATCGGGCGACACTCCCGCGAAGCCGCAATGCCACTACTGGAAGCGCCAGTTCGCCGTCCGGGCGTGGCGGGGCCTCCGGGGCGCGCACGGTGGCCGCCGGCCCGGTGGAATCGGAATCGCCGGCCGCCTCCACTCCTTCCGCGACGGCAAGGTGGCACGCGGGGAAGTGCGCGAGGGCGGCGGGCGGGCGCGCGCGTGGCGGCGGGCATGTCTAAGGGAAGTGTCAGGGATGAACCAGGGGTCCCCCAGGGGCATCCCGGGTTGTTCCGTGAACGCGGACAATGGCACTTTGTAAACTCGTCCAGACCGAATAGAAGAAGAAGGCCGAGGCCGAGCTCGTCACGCTGACGCGGACGACCGAAGACTCCGGTCGATGGCATGGACCTGTGCCATGACCACCGTAAGCGAGGGGCTATGGCGTACGTCACACCCGTGCACGCCGAGTGGGGGTTCCGTGCTGTCCCGGTCGTCTTGGGCCGCCGAGCGCGGGTGACCGTCCCCCTCGACGAAAGGCAGTATTAGCGTCATGACGACTCTCCGTTCCCGGATCATCGCCTGGGCCGGCCGTATGTATCTGGCGAGAACACAGAAGAAAGGCTTCGACCTGTCTCGAATGTCTTTCTTGCCCGAGTCCGTCCTGATGCCATTGCGGCGCGACGGTCTCAACCCTGTGGGCGATTTGGCGGCCGTCCGGGAGCGGGAGCCGGTCAGCAAGCTTCCGGTGCCGATAGCCGCCAACGTCTGGCTGGTCACCGGCTACGACGAGGTCAAGGCGGTGCTGGGGAAGGCCAACGCCTTCAGCTCGGACTTCACCAACCTCGTCGGCAAGGCCGGCGCCGGTGCCGAACAGAATCCCGGCGGGCTCGGATTCGCCGACCCGCCCGTTCACACCCGTCTCCGCCGGCTCCTGACCCCCGAATTCACCATGCGACGCCTCGGGCGGCTCACACCCCGTATCCATGAGATCGTCGAGGAGCGTCTCGACGCGATGGAAAAGGCGGGTAAAAACGGCGACCCGGTCGACATCGTCCACTCTTTCGCCCTCCCGATTCCCTCCCTCGTCATTTGCGAGCTCCTCGGCGTCCCTTATGAAGACCGCGCCGACTTCGAACGCCTCAGCGCCGCCCGCTTCGACCTTTTCAGCGGAGCGAATGCCTCCTTCGGCGCCATATCCGAATCCCTTTCCTATTTCCGGGACATCGTCAAGAAGCAGCGCGAAAACCCGGGCGACGGCCTGCTCGGCATGATCGTGAAGGAACACGGCGACTCGGTCAGCGACGAAGAGCTGGCGGGCCTCGCCGACGGCGTCCTCACCGGCGGCTTCGAAACCACCGCCAGCATGCTGGCGCTCGGCGCCCTGGTCCTCCTCCAGGACCCGAAGCACTTCGCGGCCCTTCACGACGGCGATGACGTCGTCGATGGCTATGTCGAGGAACTCCTCCGTTACTTGACCGTCGTACAGGTGGCTTTCCCGCGCTTCGCCCGTGAGGACCTGGAAATCGGCGGCGTCCAGATCGCCTCCGGAGATGTGGTGCTGTGCTCACTGAGCGGTGCGGACCGGGACGGCAAACTGGGCCCGGAAATGGAACAGTTCGACCCCACCCGCAACGTCCCCTCCCACCTCGCCTTCGGCTACGGAATTCACCGCTGCGTAGGCGCGGAACTGGCCCGCATGGAACTCCGCGCCGCCTACCCCGCCCTGGTACGCCGCTTCCCGAACATGCGCCTCGCCGCAAATCCCGAGGACCTCGAATTCCGCAAGCTTTCGATCGTCTACGGAATCGAATCCCTCCCGGTCCGCCTGGACGGCTGACCCCACCCCGGCTCCGCGTCCCCCACTGACCGGGCACTTGGCCTCGGGGCCTGGTGCCCGGTCTTGGCATGTGGCCGATCGATGAGAAAGGCCCGGCGCCGATCAATCACCCCGGGAGGCCTGAATCAGGGTTTGCTGGAGTGCCGCCTCAGCTACGGAAGGGCCGCGCGGAGCAGAGTGCGCAGTTTGTCCCGGGTCTCCGGATCCGTGGCGCAGATCACCGTGCCCACCATGCCGCGTGTCAGCAGCACCTTGTACGTATTGCGGATCAAGCGGTCCACGACCTCGTCAGGAGTGGACGACTTGAACGCCGGGTCTTTGGACGCGGCACGGTCAGTGACCCACTTGTCGCCCCGCCAGACCAGATCCGGGCCGATGATGACGCCACTCCAGTCGTACTCGAAGCCCTGTGCCGTATAGACGCACCCGACCTGGCCGAAGCCGGCGGGGTCCGTCGCCCACAGAGCCGACGGGGGAGCACCCATCACGGACCGTTCGCCCTTGAGATTCCACGGGCGCTGCCAGTCACCGATACGCACGTCCGTCGGCAGCGGCTGGCCTGGTTTCGCGTCCGACCACTTCCAGCAGTAGCCGGCCGACATCCGCGCCCCGTATCCCTGCGATCGCCGGTTCTGCAGGAACTCCTCCAGCTCCGAAGGCGTCTCGACCAGCGCCAGCTGCATCCGGCCGTCCGGCGCCCACTCCACCGGACCGCCGTCCTCCAGTGCCAACAACCGCACCACCCAGCGCAGATAGGCATCGCTGCCGCCGCACCGGAACTGACTGTCCAGCCGTACCCGCCGATAGCGCAGCCCCTTGGCTGCCGCGGCCGCCTGGATCTCCTCGACGGTGCCCATCTCACCCGGGCGCACGACCTGGTGCTGGTCAAGCAGGAACACCGGTACGCGCGCCGCATCGATCAATTCCTCCACCTGACGTTTGCCGGTCCGCTGAGCGGCCGGGGTATAGCGGTTCGCGGAGGTCTCACGCATGCGGTGAGCTTCGTCGCAGACAAGGACATCGAGGCTGTTGCGCTTCGCCGACATAAAACTGTTGAAGTACTTGAAGAGATGCTGCACCTCGCGTTTACGGGCACCTGCTACCTTGCGCATGGTCTTCGTGAACGACTGGGAGCCGGTGGCGTGCAGGGCCGGGATACCACGGCGATACAGCTCGCCCAGCAGCGAAAGCGCGATGACGCTCTTCCCCGTGCCGGGGCCGCCAGTGACGACCACCACTTCTTTGTGGTCCGATGCATGCGCACGCTGTACAGCCTTCAACACCATCTCGTAGGCGATCCGCTGCTCGTCGAGGAGCACGAACTGCTCGCGCTCGCGGACTTCCTGCGCTGCCATGTTCATCAGCTGCTTCGAGGGCCGCGCCGTCGCCAGAAGCAGCTCATCGGCGGCCAGGGCACCAGATGCCGGCGCCAGCTTCGACTTGAGGAAGGTGAGGAATTCACCCCGTCGGTCAGCCGTGAACATCCGGCCGTGTTCGCTGAGCTCCAGTTCGTCCAGCCCCGCGACACCGCATTCCGTCGCGTTGTGCAGATACGCCACCCCGGAGATCCGCTCGGGGTGCCGGGCGAGTGCCCCGTTGAAGCCGACCAGGTATTCGCAGTACCCGCGCACCTGCTCTATGGGATTGAGCACCGGCCGGGAGTAGGCGTCGACGCGGCACAGCACCGGATCGTCGTCCTCATCGGGGTGTGCCTCGCTCCACTGCTTGAGTTCCACCACGACGTACGACGGCTCTTGCGTCCTTGGGTGCACCCCGGCCAGCACCACATCAGCGCGCTTGCTGGTCAGCGGCAACCCGTACTCGAGCAGCACCTCGATCTCCCCGAGCCCGGCATCGAGTAGAGCGTCGGTCAGCGCCGGGATGCTCCGTTTCCACGAAAGCGCCTCCGAGGGTCCCGGCTTGTAGCCGTGTACGTGGACGAACCGCTCCGCCAGATGCAGTGCCAGCGCCCCTTCGAGATGGCGGGTGGCGACCGCAGTGGCCGAGTCGCGGAACAGCAAGAATGCCCCCAAGGCAGCACGAAGTAGCTCGCGCGGTGGGGGGCATGTCCTGAGCCGGAAGCCCGTCGGCCCGCATTGGTGTTTGATCAAATGCTACCGAAGGGCTCGGGAAGTCGACCGGCGGCAATGCGACGTCACGCTTTGCGGATCTTCCGCATGTTCGAGGGCAGCGGGTGATTCACCGTCTTGATCACATGTCCACGCAGAGCGTCTCTCGTGGCCTCGTCCGTCGCATAGATCACGACGCCTTGCATGCCTCGGGTGAGCAGCACGTGATAGGCATTGCGCACACATCGCTCGATATCTGCCTGATCGATGGTTTTCGGGCGCAACTCCGGGTCGTAGGTGGCGGAGCGATCGACAGTGAAGCGGTCATGCTGCCAGACCAGATCGGGGCCGATGACGACGCCCACCCAGTCGAATTCGAAGGTCTGAGCCGTGTAGGCGCAGCCGATCTGATCGGCTCCCCTGGGGTCGGTGGCCCAGAAATCGGCGTCCGGCGCGCCGTCGACCGCGTAGCCGGCCTTGACGTTCCAAGGACGGTGCCAGGCATCAATGGTGACGTCGGACACCAGCGAGCCCTCATCATCGGGCTTGCTCCAGGGCCAGCAGAAGCCGGCGACCATGCGTGTACTCTCGCCTGCTTCCTCACGTGACTTGAGGAACTGCTCCATTTCCTCCGGTGTGTCGGCAAGCTGCACCTGCATCCGCCCGTCGGGAACCCAGGCCTGAGGTGTGTTCGCACCTACGCCGAGAAGCTTGAGTGTCCAGTCACGGAAATAGGCACTGCCCTGAGCGCGGTACATTCCGCTGAGATCGATGAGGGTGTGCTTGTATCCCAGCGCATTCGCGCGCTCCACCAGGTATTCGGCGGTGCCCACCTCGCCGGGGCGCAGGGACTGCCAGTCGTCGAGCAGGAATACGGGGACGCGAGCCGCGTCGATGATCTCGTCCGCCTGAGGCCGGGCATTCTCCCGTTCCGATTTCGGGGTGTACCGGTCGACGGAGTGCCGGCGGATACGGTGTGCTTCGTCGCAGATCACGACATCGCAGCCGTTAGTCCCCAACTTCCTCAACTGGTTGAAGTAGGTGAAGAGCCGGGTGGCTTCCTGTTTGGCCTTGCTCTTCGTGCCCCGCGGCGCGGCGCGTGTGTAGGCCTCACGCAAGGTCAAGGTGAGCGCCTTCGCGCCGGACGCATGGATGACGTCCCAGCCGGCCAGATCGAGCGTGCGGCGAAGCTCCAGCGCGATGGCGCTCTTTCCGCTGCCCGGCCCACCCCGGACGATGATGACCTCCTTGGTGCCGCCGTCACGGACCCGGCGCACCGCCTCGTGAACGTCCTGATGCGCAATCTCCTGCTCATCGAGGAGTTGAAAACGCTCCGGACTTCCCATCCGCGCCGTGAGGTTCACATCGGTGATCTTTGGCGGCTCGTGCTCCGGAGAGTCGATCAGCGCCTGGGCCGCCTCCCCGCCAGGGCTCTTTGCCAGACGTGCACCCAGCAGCTTCCGGAAGGCCTCGAGCCGATCCATCGTGTAGAGGCGGCCGTGATCACTTGCGGGGAGAGCGAACAGCTCTTGTACGTCGGTGTCGTGGGCGTTGTGCATGAGCACCGCCCCGGCGACGCGTCCGGGCTTCCCGCGCAACGCCCCCTTGTACTGCATCAGGTACTGGCAGTACTGCTGCACCTGCCTGACGGGGTGCAGCTTCCATTTGTCATAGCCGAGATCGACGGCCACTGACCGCTCCGGGTGGACGGTGGCCTCACGCTGCTGCTTCAGTTCGACAAGTACGTAGGAGGCTTCCCCGCTTCCGGGATGCACCCCGGCGAGGAGCATGTCCACATCGGCATTGGTGTGCGGAAGCCCGAACTCGATGAGCACCTCGACCTGGCTGAGCCCCCGGTCCTCCAGCGCTTGGATCACGACGGGAAGGCTGTTCTCCCAGGCATCGACCAACGACTTCGCAGGGTCCTTCTTGTTGTGGTGAACCCGCTGGTACGTCGTGATCAGGCGCTCCGTCAGGGGCCGTTGGCTCATTCCCGACGTTCGCTTGATCTCTTCAACCAGCGCGGAGGCAGGCTCCCGAAGTAGGTACAAGGACAAGAACTTCCCCCATGGCACACGAAACTCGTGCGGATGGAGGCATGTCCGTAAGGGGAAGCCTGTCGGGCCGCGCTGACACGCAAACGCTAGCGCGATCTCACGCCCGGCGAATGGGATTGAGTCAAGCACGCCCGGTCAGCGAGGCGCCACGAATACGTTTCGTGGGAACAGTTCCGTCGTGGGAACGATCGCAACTGAGTCACGACACCCCTTAGGGAGCCGATGCGGGGGAGTTGGGGAACGAAGCGGCGGTTGCCAGTTCGTGTGGAGCGACCTGAGCGGGAAAACCGGACGCTGCCTCGCCGGTCTTGGCCGCGGTCGGCGCGAACAGCTTGCCGGCCGACCGATGACCGCGGGCATCCGAGACCACCACCCCACCGGTCCATTTGCCGCTGGGAGTCAGGTAGCGGTGCTGGAGCTTGCCCAGACGGGGACAGTACAGATCACGGACTTCGCGGAATCCCGGGTGGCAATGCACGTTCCCCTGCAAGTCTCCTGCATACGTCACGGAGGCGGCCGGGGCCAGCACCGCGGACACGAGCAAGTCGGCAATCTGGAGCCCGAGATGCGTATTGCTGTGACCGAACACGGGCGACTCGGGAAGATGCGGCATGCGGTCTCCTCCCCTGCCGAACTTCCGGGTGGTCACACAGTGGACATTACCGACGTTGTCCGTGGGGTTCCGGCTGTCAAGAACGGCGATGCCGCTGCTCGACCGCGCGGCGAGGTAATGCTCGAAGTTCTCACAGAGCGCCGTGACCGAAGCGCCGTACATGGCGGCGTCATCATTGACGACGCTGTCCTGCTTCACCCAGAGGCGCGCCATGACCGTACAGTCGCGCGTTTCGAGAATGGTGAGCAGTTGGTCGAGGAATCGCTGTGCCATCCGCCGTTGGTTGCGGCCCGGCCGGCGGAAACACTTCCGGAGTGTCTCGCCCTTGATCTCATGGTGGACGACCTGGCTCAGCGTGGGGACGGTGCGTAGCTCTGGCCGAAACTGTTTCTTGAGCGCGATGAAGTCCCAGGCGAGAGCCTTCATCTGACTCTCGGGAACGGTGAACCCCCCGATCGCCAGGACCGGTACCGAATCCGGCACGGCAGGGTTCAGCACTTGGCCGGTACCGGATTCATCGACGTAACACAGATACAAGAGCGCCCCCTGGTGCAGAAACAGCTATGGCCGACCCCAGATCCCTGGGGGACGGCCATAGGAGGTGCCACGCCGGACAAGGCCCGGTCGCAACGAGGTGTTCGT
The DNA here is from genome assembly GCF_040650675.1 of Streptomyces sp. NPDC048637. Taxonomy (NCBI): domain Bacteria; kingdom Bacillati; phylum Actinomycetota; class Actinomycetes; order Kitasatosporales; family Streptomycetaceae; genus Streptomyces; species Streptomyces sp. NPDC048637. The sequence goes on along the minus strand of NZ_JBEZHQ010000029.1, from coordinate 43,561 downwards.
GCTGCCGGGGAGCGTAGGTGAGTCCCTCCCACCGGGGCAATCTTCCGCTGGCCGAAAACCGCCGCGGACTCGGCCGTCGGTCGACAGTGTCCCGCCGAACTGTGCCAAGAGCTACGGACAGCACCCCATTCGGCAAGACCTTCCTGCACCCCTCTGCGCCGCTGCTCGTAACCGCCTGACGGGTCTGAGGCGGGCGCGGCGAAAGGTCGGGAAGTCACGGCTCCGGCATAGGGAGGTGCAGGGGCATAGGGAGGTGCGGGTTCAAAAGCATCTACTTGCGCACACGCAAAGACCCCGCTCGCAGCATCTCTACTGCTGGCGGGGTCTTCCGGCACCTCATCCAAGGTGCCCCCGGCAGGATTCGAACCTGCGCACACGGCTCCGGAGGCCGTTGCTCTATCCCCTGAGCTACGGGGGCGTTGCCGCCTGTGTTCTCGTGGCGACGGGAAGAACACTACCAGCTCTCATGGGGTGTTCATGAACAGGTTTCGCGGGAGGCGGGCGAGGGGGTGTGGCGGGGTGACCGGGGTTCTAGCGCATGTGCGGGGTGTGGCGGTGAGGGTCGGGGAAAGGTCCCTCGCACGGGGGCGTAAGTGGGGAAAACCGGGACGCAGTCGCAGGTGGAGCCCTAGTCTCATGGTGTGCCTGGCTTGTCCGGTCGGATCCTTGTTGTCGACGACAACAAGGTGATCCGCCAGTTGATCAGGGTCAATCTCGAGCTGGAGGGCTTCGAGGTCGTGACCGCGGCTGATGGTGCCGAATGTCTGGATGTCGTGCACCACGTGAGACCTGATGTCGTGACCCTTGATGTCGTGATGCCGCGGCTCAACGGTCTGCATACCGCGGCGCGATTGCGCTCCGATCCGCGGACATGGGACATCCCGATCGCCATCGTCAGTGCGTGCACACAGGGCGAGGTGAACAACGGCGAGTCGGTGGGCGTGGATGCGTTTCTCGCGAAGCCGTTCGAGCCGGCCGAGCTGGTACGGACCGTGGGGATGCTGGTGCGTGAGGGCCGGCAGCGGCAGCGGGAGCGTGGGCCCGAGGGCGGGGCTGAGGAAGAGGGCGGGGAGAGCGACGGGGGCGGGGCGGGGCGTGGCGCCTCGTCCGGTGAGGTCGCGGCGTCCGGTGGAGTCGGCATGGTGGACGCGGGCGGGGACTAGCGGGGACCAGCGGGAAAAGGGGGCCGGGCGGCCTGGATCGTTACGTGGAGTGTCCACAGGGCGAAACCGGGTCGCATGGGTACCCCTGGTCTCCCATACGCTTGTCCTGTGACCCCCGCTGAGCTCTCCCGTACCGTCCTGCGCTCCGTGCGTGGTGCGGTGGAGGAGAAGGAGCTCTCCGTGCCCGTGCCGGCGCGGATCGTGGTGCAGCCGCCGCCGCGGCCCGGGTGTGGGGACTACGCCTCCAATGTCGCGCTGCAGCTCGCCCGGCAGGCGGGGCGGCCGGCCCGGGAGGTCGCCGAGATTCTGCGGAAGCGGCTGATCGCGAGCGCCGGGATCGCCCGGGTCGAGATCGCCGGTCCGGGATTCCTGAACTTCACGCTGGGGGACGGGGCGCAGGCCGCGCTGGTGCGGGAGGTGCTGGCGCAGGGGGACGGATACGGGGGACCGGGTGTGGGGCAGCGCCCTGTGGTGTCCGGTCCGGTGACCGGTGCCGCGGCGGGGGGCGCCCGTGAGGCCGTTGTCGCCGAGGCGCTGGCGCGGATCGACGCGGCGGCCGGGTTCGGTGGCGGCCAGGCCGACGGACCTCCCGTTCGCGAGCCCGCTCCGTATGACCTCGCCACTCTCCTCGCCCGCCTCGGAGCCGATGAAGCGCGCTGGGTGTTGTTGCGGCCTGCCGCGCAGGATCCGGTACGGGTGCCCGAGCGGCCCGTGCAGCGGGAGAGCAATCCGCGGTTCCGGGTGCAGTATGCGTCTGCGCGGGCGCGGGCGCTGGGGCGCTGCGCGCGAGAGCTGGGATTCCGGAGTGAGCCCGGGGAGGTGGGTGTTCCGGTGGGGGGCCACGCCGCGGGCGACGGCCCGTCGGCCGGATCCGGATCCGCATCCGCCGCGCAGGCCCTGCAAACCTTCCAGACCCTCCTCGCCACCTACCCCTCCGTCATCGATATCGCCGCGCGACTGCGGGCGCCGGACCGGGTGGTGCGGCATCTGGAGGCGACGGCGGACGCGTTCTTCCGGTGGCATGACCTCTTTCCGCCGTTGCCTGTCGGGGAGCAGAAACCCTTGGCCGTGCACCGCGCCCGGCTGGCCCTTGCCGAGGCCGGCGGGACGGTGCTCACCAACGGCCTGCGTCTGCTCGGCATCTCCGCTCCCGAACACCTCTGAACGATTTTGAGGGGATCTCCACTGTCATGAGCCGTTCCGCGCACCCCGCAGGGCCCCGTCACGCCGATGTGTTGCCCGAGGGCCACTACGCCGGGCCGCCCGCCGATCTGAACACCCTCGACCCGCGGGTCTGGTCCCGTACGGTCCGGCGCAACGCCGACGGTGTGGTCACCGTCGGCGGGCTGGACGTCGCCGCGCTCGCCGAGGAATTCGGCACGCCGGCGTATTTCCTGGACGAAGACGACTTCCGGGCGCGCTGCCGGGCCTGGAAGGACGCTTTCGGGTCGGAAGCCGATGTGTTCTACGCCGGGAAGGCTTTCCTGTCCCGGGCCATTGTGCGGTGGCTGAACGAAGAGGGACTGCATCTCGACGTCTGTTCCGGGGGCGAGCTCGCCACGGCGCTGGCGGCGGGAATGCCGGCCGAGCGGATCGCCCTGCACGGGAACAACAAGAGCACCGAGGAAATCACCCGGGCCGTGGAGGCGGGCGTCGGGCGGATCGTGCTCGATTCGTTCCAGGAAATGGTGCGGGTCGCGCGTATCGCGGAGCGGCTGGGCAAGCGGCAGCGGGTGCAGATCCGGGTCACGGTCGGTGTCGAGGCGCATACGCACGAATTCATCGCGACCGCGCACGAGGACCAGAAGTTCGGAATCGCGCTGGCCGGTGGGCAGGCGGCGGAGGCCGTGCGCCGGGCGCTCAAGCTGGACGGCCTGGAGCTCATCGGAATTCACAGCCATATCGGGTCACAGATCTTCGATATGGCGGGGTTCGAGGTGTCGGCCCGCCGGGTGGTGCAGCTGCTGACCGAGGTACGGGACGAGCACGGCATCGAACTGCCCGAGATCGACCTGGGCGGCGGCCTCGGCATCGCGTACACCTCGGACGACGATCCGCGCGAGCCGCAGGAGATCGCGACGGCGCTGGGGGACATCGTGCGCCGGGAGTGTGAGTCGGCGGGGCTGCGGATGCCGCGGCTGTCCGTCGAGCCGGGGCGCGCGATCGTGGGCCCGACGGCCTTCACGCTGTACGAGGTCGGCACGGTCAAGGAGCTGGAAGGGCTGCGGACGTATGTGTCCGTGGACGGCGGGATGTCGGACAACATCCGGACGGCGCTCTACGACGCGGAGTACAGCGTGGCGCTGGTGTCGCGCACCTCCGATGCCGAGCCGATGCTCTCCCGTGTGGTCGGCAAGCACTGTGAGAGTGGCGACATCGTCGTACGCGACGCCTTCCTGCCGGCGGACGTGGCGCCGGGGGATCTGCTCGCGGTGCCGGCGACCGGTGCGTACTGCCGTTCCATGGCGAGCAACTACAACCACTCGCTGCGGCCCCCGGTCGTAGCGGTGAAGGACGGTGCCGCCAGGGTGATCGTCCGGCGGGAGACGGAGGAAGATCTCCTGCGGTTGGATGTCGGGTAGGGCCGGATCGCCGGATCCCTGCCCCGGATGAAATAAATGTCTCGGCATCTGGACGATGGGCGGAAACTGCCGTCCGGTGCGTGAGACTTGTGCATGAGCAAGCTGGAATTCGCTGATCGATGAGAAGCAGAGGTCGAATGATGCGTACGCGTCCGCTGAAAGTGGCGCTCCTGGGCTGTGGTGTTGTCGGCTCAGAGGTGACGCGCATCATGACGACGCACGCCGACGACCTCGCCGCCCGCATCGGTGCGCCCGTGGAGCTCGCCGGGATCGCCGTCCGCCGCCCCGACAAGGTGCGCGAGGGCGTCCCGGCCGAGCTGGTCACCACCGATGCGACCGCGCTCGTCAAACGCGGCGACATTGATGTCGTGATCGAGGTCATCGGCGGGATCGAGCCGGCCCGCACGCTGATCACCACCGCTTTCGAGCACGGTGCGAGCGTGGTCTCCGCCAACAAGGCGCTGGTCGCGGCGGACGGTGCGGCGCTGCATGCGGCGGCCGAGGCCAATGGTGCGGATCTGTACTACGAGGCCGCCGTCGCGGGCGCGATCCCGCTGGTGCGGCCGCTGCGCGAGTCGCTGGCCGGGGACAAGGTCAACCGGGTGCTCGGCATCGTCAACGGCACCACCAACTTCATCCTCGACAAGATGGACTCCACCGGGGCCGGCTACAGCGAGGCGCTGGACGAGGCGACCGCGCTCGGTTACGCCGAAGCCGACCCGACCGCCGATGTCGAGGGCTTCGACGCCGCAGCCAAGGCCGCGATCCTGGCCGGAATCGCCTTCCACACCCGCGTGACCATCGACGATGTGCACCGCGAGGGCCTCACGGAGGTCACCGCGGCCGATATCGCCTCCGCCAAGCGGATGGGCTGCACGGTCAAGCTGCTGGCCATTTGCGAGCGGGCCGTGGACGGCGCGTCGGTGACCGCGCGGGTGCATCCCGCGATGATCCCGCTGACGCATCCGCTCGCCTCCGTCCGTGAGGCGTACAACGCGGTGTTCGTCGAGGCCGAGGCGGCCGGTCAGCTGATGTTCTACGGGCCGGGTGCGGGCGGTTCGCCGACCGCCTCCGCGGTCCTCGGCGACCTCGTCGCGGTCTGCCGCAACAAGCTCGCCGGGGCCACCGGACCGGGCGAGTCCGCCTACACCCGGCTGCCCGTCAGTCCCATGGGCGCGGTCGTCACGAGGTACCACATCAGCCTTGATGTGGCCGACAAGCCCGGCGTGCTCGCGCAGGTCGCGACCATCTTCGCCGAACACGGCGTATCGATCGATACGGTCCGTCAGTCGGGCAAGGACGGCGAGGCATCCCTCGTCATCGTCACCCACCGAGCGGCGGACGCGGCCCTGTCGTCGACCGTCGGGGCACTGCGCGAGCTCGACACCGTCCGTGGTGTCGCCAGCATCATGCGGGTCGAAGGGGAGTAAAGGAACCCATGTCTGCCAATTCCACCGCGAGCCGTCAGTGGCGCGGAATCATCGAGGAATACCGTGACCGGCTGCCGGTCAGCGACACGACCGAGGTCGTCACCCTCCGGGAGGGCGGCACCCCCCTCGTACCGGCGCAGCTGCTCTCCGAGCGCACCGGCTGCGAGGTGCACCTCAAGGTCGAGGGGGCCAACCCCACCGGTTCCTTCAAGGACCGCGGCATGACCATGGCCATCACCCGTGCCAAGGAGGAGGGCGCCAAGGCGGTCATCTGCGCCTCCACCGGCAACACCTCCGCCTCGGCCGCGGCCTATGCGGTCCGCGCCGGCATGGTCTGTGCCGTACTCGTCCCGCAGGGCAAGATCGCGCTCGGCAAGATGGGCCAGGCACTGGTCCACGGCGCGAAGATCCTCCAGGTCGACGGAAATTTCGACGACTGTCTGACGCTGGCCCGGAGCCTGTCCGAGAACTACCCCGTCGCACTTGTGAACTCCGTGAACCCGGTGCGTATCGAGGGTCAGAAGACCGCGGCCTTCGAAATCGTCGACATGCTCGGCGACGCCCCCGACATCCATGTGCTGCCCGTCGGCAACGCCGGCAACATCACGGCGTACTGGAGGGGCTACAAGGAGTACGCGGCGGACGGCATCGCCACGCACACCCCGCGGATGTGGGGTTTCCAGGCCTCCGGCAGCGCGCCGATCGTGCGCGGTGAGGTGGTCAAGGACCCGACCACGATCGCCACCGCGATCCGCATCGGCAACCCCGCCTCGTGGTCGTACGCACAGCAGGCGCGGGACGAGTCCGGCGGCTTCATCGACGATGTGACCGACCGTCAAATCCTGGCCGCCTACCGCCTGTTGGCGGCGCGGGAGGGGGTCTTCGTGGAGCCCGCCTCGGCCGCTTCGGTCGCCGGTCTGCTCAAGGCCGCCGAGGAGGGCAAGGTCGACCCGGGCCAGCGCATCGTCTGCACGGTCACCGGCAACGGCCTCAAGGACCCGGACTGGGCGGTGGCCGGAGCGCCGCAGCCGGTCACGGTCCCGATCGACGCGGACGCCGCGGCCGAGCGTCTGGGCCTCGCCTAGAACCCGGCAGCCGTACGGGCGGATCCGCGTGTACGGCACACGGTGACGGGGCGGCACACGTCCCGTCACCCACGCACAGCAAATTGTGCAAAGGCTGCAAAGATCACGGAAGACAGCGTCGAGGCATGGGAAGGCGCGCGACACGCATCGTGCGCCTCCCGTGCGCCCTATGTCGCGACAGAACCTTCCTTCGATAGGCTGGTAGCCAACTCCCCTCCCCACGGCATAACGCAGTGGTGTTCAGGGCAGGTCAGAACAGACCCCAGGAAGCCGGCCGGGCACTTCGGTGCCGCGGCGCTCCGGGGCAGTACCGCAGCATCAATCAAGGAGAGTCATCGAGCGATGGCCGGTCCCGCGTTCCGCGCCGCCGCCGTCCGGGTGCGCACCCCCGCTACCAGCGCCAATCTCGGTCCCGGCTTCGATGCCCTGGGTCTTTCCCTGGGCCTGTACGACGATGTCGTGGTGCGCGTCGCCGACTCCGGGCTGCACATCGACATCGCAGGTGAGGGTGCCGACACCCTGCCGCGCGACGAGAGTCACCTGCTCGTACGGTCGATGCGCGCCGCTTTCGAGCTGCTCGGCGGACAGCCGCGCGGCCTGGAAATCGTCTGCGCCAACCGCATCCCGCACGGCCGCGGCCTGGGGTCTTCCTCGGCCGCCATCAGCGCGGGCATCGTCGCCGCCCGCGCCGTGACGATAGGCGGTGAGCAAAAGCTCGACGACACCGCGCTGCTGGAGCTGGCCACCGAGATCGAGGGCCACCCCGACAATGTCGCCGCCTGTCTGCTGGGCGGTTTCACGCTCGCCTGGATGGACACCGGAACCGCGCGTGCGATCCGGATGGATCCCGCCGATTCCATCGTTCCGGTGGTCTTCGTGCCCGGAAAGCCGGTGCTCACCGAGACCGCCCGTGGACTGCTGCCGCGCACCGTCCCGCATGTGGACGCCGCGGCCAACGCCGGCCGCGCCGCACTGCTCGTCGAGGCCCTGACCAGGCGCCCCGAGCTGCTGCTCGCCGCGACCGAGGACCGACTCCACCAGGAGTACCGCGCCCCCGCGATGCCGGAGAGCGTGGCCCTGGTGAACCGACTGCGTGCGGACGGCGTCCCCGCAGTTGTGTCCGGTGCGGGCCCCACGGTGCTCGCACTGGTCGAGGACGCGGCGGCCGACAAGGTCGCGGCACTGGCGGGAGAGGGGTGGGCGGCCAACCGGCTGACCCTCGATGCGGCAGGCACCTGCGTGCTGCCGCTCGCCGGGTGATCACGCGGGTGATCGACGATTGCCGGTCTTGGAGAGGGGGAATGTTTGTTGGACCCGGTAGTGTTAACCTCAAGTCAGTACTCGACGCCTGAGTGGCGCGGTGCTTCGTGTCCCCCATAGGGACCACTTTCTTCCGGGAGCCTCCCAAACTGCTTGGAGCAATGGCCTGAGCAGTAGTGAGCACGCTCCGGAATCGGCGTGACGACATGGGCCACTCTGCATCTCTTCACGCCGGCGCCATGAACTGATCTCTCCGCCACTTCCGGCGGGACCACCGCCCCGGCCCCGGTCCACAAGACCAAGGACCCAGCCGGACAGCACAACCGGTCGCCGAGCCAGACAGGCCGACGCCCGCTCCAGGGAAGGACCCTTCGTGAGCGACACCACCGATCTGATGGGCGCGCGCACCGATGGCAGTGCCACCGCGCCCGCCACGGACGCTCCCGCCGCGCCTGCTACCACGCGGCGCCGCCGTTCCGGCACCGGCCTTGACGGCATGGTCCTGGCAGAGCTGCAGCAGGTCGCCTCCGGCCTCGGTATCAAGGGCACCGCGCGGATGCGCAAGAGCCAGCTGATCGAGGTCATCAAGGAGAAGCAGGCCGGAGGCTCAGGCTCCGCCGCCAAGGCCGACGCGCCCGCCGACACCGAGACCAAGCCCAAGCGCCGGACCACCTCCAAGGCCCGTACCGGCGACGACAGCGCGGAGCCGGCGGCCGGCAAGGCCGCCAAGTCCGACAGGGGCGACAAGGCCGGGGGCCAGCAGCAGATCGACATCCCCGGCCAGCCGGTCAGCGACGAGCAGCCGGCCGGCGAGCGCCGCCGCCGCCGCGCCACCGCCGCCGCGGGCAGCCCCGAGGCCGCCTCGGGCGACCTCAAGACCGACACCAAGGTCGAGGCGAAGACCGAGGTCAAGGCGGACGCCAAGACCGACACCGCGGCATCCCCGCAGGAGACCGGCGAGGGCCGGCCCGGCAAGGGGGGCGAGCGCCAGGACCGTGGCGACCGCCAGGACCGCGGCCAGAAGGGTGACCGTGGCGACCGCGGTGAGCGCGGCCAGCGCCAGCGTGACCGTGACCGCGGGGACCGCCGCAAGGGCGACGCCGGCGACGGCGGCCAGGGCGGTCAGGGCGGCCAGCGCCAGCGGGACCGCGGCGACCGCCGTACCGATGAGGACGACGACTTCGAGGGCGGCCGCCGGGGCCGTCGCGGCCGCTACCGCGACCGCCGGGGCCGTCGCGGGGGCCGTGAGGACTTCGGCAACGAGCCGCAGGTGTCCGAGGACGACGTCCTGATCCCGGTCGCGGGCATCCTCGACATCCTCGACAACTACGCGTTCATCCGGACCTCCGGCTACCTGCCCGGCCCGAACGACGTGTACGTCTCGCTCGCCCAGGTCCGTAAGAACGGTCTGCGCAAGGGTGACCACGTCACCGGCGCGGTCCGCCAGCCCAAGGACGGCGAGCGCCGCGAGAAGTTCAACGCGCTGGTCCGGCTCGACACCGTCAACAGCGTGGCGCCCGAACAGGGCCGCGGACGGCCGGAGTTCGGGAAGCTGACGCCCCTTTACCCGCAGGAGCGACTGCGCCTGGAGGGTGAGTCGGGCGGCCTGACGACCCGGATCATCGACCTGGTCACGCCGATCGGCAAGGGCCAGCGCGGCCTGATCGTGGCCCCGCCGAAGACCGGCAAGACCATGATCATGCAGGCGGTCGCCAACTCGATCACCCGCAACAACCCCGAGTGCCACCTGATGGTCGTCCTGGTCGACGAGCGTCCGGAAGAGGTCACCGACATGCAGCGGTCGGTGAAGGGCGAGGTCATCTCCTCGACCTTCGACCGCCCGGCCGAGGACCACACCACCGTCGCCGAGCTGGCCATCGAGCGCGCCAAGCGCCTCGTCGAGCTGGGTCACGACGTGGTCGTCCTGCTGGACTCGATCACCCGTCTGGGACGTGCGTACAACCTCGCCGCCCCGGCCTCGGGCCGCATCCTGTCCGGTGGTGTCGACTCGACCGCGCTCTACCCGCCGAAGCGCTTCTTCGGTGCGGCGCGCAACATCGAGGACGGCGGCTCGCTGACCATCCTGGCCACCGCGCTGGTCGAGACCGGCTCGCGGATGGACGAGGTGATCTTCGAGGAGTTCAAGGGCACCGGCAACCTGGAGCTCAAGCTCGACCGCAAGCTCTCGGACAAGCGCATCTTCCCGGCGGTGGACGTGGACGCGTCCAGCACCCGTAAGGAAGAGATCCTGATGGGCAGCGACGAGCTCGCGGTCGTCTGGAAGCTGCGCCGGGTGCTGCACGCCCTGGACCAGCAGCAGGCCATCGAGCTGCTGCTGGACAAGATGAAGCAGACGAAGTCCAACGCGGAGTTCCTGCTGCAGATCCAGAAGACGACGCCGACCGCGGGCAACGGCAACGACTGACGCCCGCCGGGCGCGCCCTGGCGCCGTACACCAAGCCCTCCTCGCCCTCACGGGTGAGGGGGGCTTCGTGCTGGGCGCCCCGTACGGCACGGGCCGCGACGGTGATCTGTGACCTGGGCCGTGTCCCCCCGGGCCGCAGCACGGCCGTGCTTGAGACCTTCCGCACAGATCCGGGCAACCCGCATGGTTCCAGCCATGGCGGAAAAGGGGCCGAAGACCCAGGTGAGGAGGGCGAAGGTCCCGCGCCCGTCCGCCGGGCCGCCGCGGTTTTCTAAGAAAGCGCTCATGACTCGCTGTGCAACCCTTCCCGTCGACCTCCCGTCTGACAAGGAGCACAAGGCCGTGCCAGCACACTGCACGGCGGCGGCGAGGGGCAGCCGAGTGAACGAGGACTGAGGAGCAGATGGCGGACACCAACGGGGCCGAGAAGACGGCCGAAAGCCGCGCCCGCGCCATACGCGCCACGGGACGTCGGCGCAAGGGGCCGACCCGGCGCCGACGCGTACTGACCATCACCCTGTGCACGCTGGTCAGCGTGGCGCTGCTCGGGGGCGCCGGACTCGGCTACGTCTACTTCAAGCTCAACGGCAATCTGAAGGGCGTCGACATCAACGCCGCCCTCGGACATGACCGGCCGAAGAATGTCGACGACGGTTCGATGGACCTCCTCGTGATGGGGTCCGACTCCCGCGCCGGCAAGAACGGTGACTACGGCAGGGACGAGGGCGGCGCGCGTTCCGACACGGCGATGATCGTGCACGTCTACAAGGGTCGTAAGAAGGCCAGCGTGGTCAGCGTCCCCCGGGACACCATGATCAAGCGGCCGGACTGCATCAAGGACGGCAAGGACGTCCCCGGTGCGCGCCGGGCGATGTTCAACACCGCGTTCGAGGTCGGCGGCCCGCCCTGCGCCGTGAAGACCGTCGAATCGATCAGCGGTATCCGGATGGACCACTTCCTCGAGGTCGACTTCACCGGCTTCAAGAAGCTCATCGACGCGCTGGGCGGGGTGGAGATCACCACCAGCAAGGCGATCGACGACAACGACAGCCATCTGCATCTGCAGCCCGGCAAGCACATGCTCGGCGGCGAGCAGGCGCTCGGCCTCGTCCGGACCCGGCACGGCGTCCCCGGTGGCGACGGCAGTGACCTCGGCCGCATCCAGCTGCAGCAGACGTTCATCAAGGCCCTGATGGAGCAGGTCAAGAACGTCGGGGTGCTCACCAACCCCACCAAGCTCTACGACATCGCCGACACGGCCACCAAGGCCATCACCACCGACACCGACCTCAACTCGGTCAGCGAACTGACCGGCCTGGCCAAGAGCCTGGGCAACATCGGGTCGGAGAACATCGACATGGTGACGCTGCCGGTGACCTACGACACCGAAGACCCCGACCGGGTGCTGCCGCTGACCAAGCAGAGCCGCCAGGTCTGGGACGCGCTCCGGCAGGACAAGGAGATCCCCAAGTCCGCGATCAAGGGCTCGGCCGGTGACAAGGGCGGCACGGACAATTACGTGAAGTAGCCGGTGCGGTGTGGTTCCGGGGTCCGGTGGCCCCGGAGCCGGCCGGGGAATAGTTGCGGACCTACCCCGGTTTTGGGAGATACGGCTAGTCCTGGCAGACTGGACCGTCGGCCCCGGTTCACGTGACGCAACCCGCGACACGACCCGGTGCACTCCCGAACCTAGGAGAATCCCTTGAAGCGCGACATTCACCCGGAGTACGTCGAGACCCAGGTCAGCTGCACCTGTGGCGCGTCCTTCACCACCCGTAGCACGGTCGCCAGCGGCACGGTCCGCGCCGACATCTGCTCCGAGTGCCACCCGTTCTACACCGGCAAGCAGAAGATCATGGACACGGGCGGCCGCGTGGCCCGCTTCGAGGCCCGCTTCGGCAAGGGCGCTGCAGCCGCCAAGAAGTAGCGACCCGCAAGGCGCCGGTCTCCGGTCGCCCCTGCCCAGGGGTGACCGGACCGGCGTTTTGTCGTCCTGGCCCTTGGCTCCCGTAAGGGGGGCCGGGGCCCGCGGCGCAGCCGCAGATGTGCCAGCGCCCCGGTACCCGGGTCACCACAGCAGCCAGTAGAGGAACCCACGATGTTCGAGGCGGTCGAGGAACTGATCGGCGAGCACGCCGATCTTGAGAAGCGGCTGGCCGACCCCGCGGTCCACGCCGACCAGCGCGAGGCCATGCGGCTCAACAAGCGCTACGCGGAGCTCACCCCGATCATCGCGACGTACCGCGACTGGAAGCAGACCGGCGACGACATGGAGACCGCGCGCGAACTCGCCGCGGACGACCCGGACTTCGCCGATGAGGTCAAGGAGCTCGACGCCCGGCGCGAGGAGCTGACCGAAAAGCTGCGGCTGCTGCTCGTCCCGCGGGACCCCAGCGACGACAAGGACGTCATCCTGGAGGTCAAGGCCGGTGAGGGTGGCGAGGAGTCCGCGCTGTTCGCCGGCGACCTGCTGCGGATGTATCTGCGCTACGCCGAACGGGCCGGCTGGAAGACCGAGATCCTCGAAGCCAACGAGTCCGACCTCGGCGGCTACAAGGACGTCCAGGTCGCCGTGAAGACCAAGGGCGGGGGCGGCGCCACCGAGCCCGGACAGGGCGTCTGGGCGCGGCTGAAGTACGAGGGCGGGGTGCACCGCGTCCAGCGGGTGCCCGCCACCGAGTCGCAGGGCCGGATCCACACCTCCGCGGCCGGTGTGCTGGTCACGCCCGAGGCCGAGGAGGTCGAGGTCGAGATCGGCCCCAACGACCTGCGGATCGACGTCTACCGCTCCTCCGGTCCCGGCGGCCAGTCGGTCAACACCACCGACTCCGCGGTACGCATCACGCACCTGCCCACCGGCATCGTCGTCTCCTGCCAGAACGAGAAGAGCCAGCTCCAGAACAAGGAGCAGGCGCTGCGCATCCTGCGCTCCCGGCTGCTGGCCGCCGCCCAGGAAGAGGCCGAGCGCGAGGCGTCGGACGCCCGGCGCAGCCAGGTTCGCACGGTTGACCGCTCCGAGCGCATCCGTACGTACAACTTCCCGGAAAACCGCATCTCGGACCACCGGGTCGGCTTCAAGGCGTACAACTTGGACCAGGTGCTCGACGGTGAGCTCGACCCGGTCATCCAGGCGTGTGTCGACGCCGACTCGGCCGCCAAGCTCGCCGCCGCCCAGTAAGCCCGCACGACCCTGTACGCACCGGCTGGAGACAGCAATCCCCCGGGGGACCCCCGGCCGATCGACGGCGAACCGCACCATGAAGACGCAGCGCACTAGGAGGAAGGCCCCGTGAACCTTCTGCTCGCCGAGGTGGCCCAGGCCACCCAGCGGCTGGCCGACGCCGGTGTGCCCTCGCCGCGCTTCGACGCCGAGGAACTCGCCTCGTTCGTGCACGGCGTCAAACGGGGTGAGCTGCACCACGTCAAGGACGCGGACTTCGACGCCCGTTACTGGGAGGCCGTCGCCCGCCGCGAGGCCCGTGAGCCGCTCCAGCACATCACCGGCCGGGCATTCTTCCGCTACCTCGAACTCGCCGTCGGGCCAGGGGTGTTCGTGCCCCGCCCGGAGACCGAGTCGGTGGTCGGCTGGGCGATAGACGCGGTACGCGCCATGGACGTCGTCGAGCCGCTGATCGTCGACCTGTGCACCGGCTCGGGGGCCATCGCCCTCGCCCTGGCCCAGGAGGTGCCCCGCTCGCGGGTGCACGCCGTGGAGCTGTCCGAGGAGGCCCTGGAGTACGCCCGCAAGAACGTCGAGGGGTCCCGCGTCGTTCTCCATCACGGCAATGCGCTGACCGCGCTTCCCGAACTGGACGGGCAGGTCGACCTGGTCGTCTCCAACCCGCCGTACATCCCGCTGACCGAGTGGGAGTACGTCGCACCCGAGGCCCGCGACCACGACCCCGAGCTCGCGCTGTTCTCGGGCCAGGACGGCCTGGACACCATCCGGGGCATCGAGCGGACCGCACACCGCCTGCTGCGGCCCGGCGGTGTGGTCGTCATCGAGCATGCCGACACCCAGGGCGGGCAGGTGCCGTGGATCTTCACCGAGGAGCGGGGCTGGGCCGATGCGGCCGATCACCCGGACCTCAACAACAGGCCCCGTTTCGCCACCGCGCGCCGGGCGACGCCATGACGCGGCCCGCCTCGGCGCTTGATGCAGCCGATGCATCCGAAGTATTCGTTTCGCACGAGGAGGTCCCGTAATGGCACGGCGATACGACTGCAGCGACGCGACCGACCGCACCACCGGTCTGCGCGAGGCCGCCTCGGCCGTCCGCCGCGGTGAGCTGGTCGTGCTGCCGACCGACACCGTCTACGGCATCGGCGCGGACGCCTTCAGCGCCGAGGCTGTCGGCGACCTGCTGGAGGCCAAGGGCCGCGGCCGCGGTATGCCCTCCCCGGTCCTCGTCGGGTCCCCCAACACCCTGCACGGCCTGGTCACCGACTTCTCCGAGCAGGCCTGGGAGCTGGTCGACGCCTTCTGGCCCGGCGCGCTCACCCTCGTCGCCCGGCACCAGCCGTCGCTGACCTGGGACCTGGGCGAGACCCGTGGCACGGTCGCCGTCCGGATGCCGCTGCACCCCGTCGCGATCGAGCTGCTCACCGAATTCGGTCCGATGGCCGTCTCCAGCGCCAACCTCACCGGCCACCCGTCCCCGCAGGACTGCGACGCCGCACAGGAAATGCTGGGCGACTCGGTCTCCGTCTACCTGGACGGCGGCCCGACGCCCGCCGCCGTACCGTCCTCGATCGTCGATGTCACCGGCAAGACCCCGGTCCTGCTGCGCGAGGGCGCGATCAGCGCGGAAGAACTGCGCAAGGTGGTACCCGAGCTCGAGGTGGCCAATTGATGGCGCCCCTGGGGCGTGGCATAGCGGGACCAGGCGGCGACACCCCGGTACCCCTTCCCTCTCCTTTTCGGATTCTCCACGTCAGCACCGGCAACGTCTGCCGCTCGCCGATCACCGAGCGGCTGCACCGCCATGCCCTGGAACTGCGGCTCGGTGAGGCCCGCAGCGGCGGGCTGCTCGTGGAGAGCGCCGGAACGTGGGGCCACGAAGGCGCCCCGATGGAGACGCACGCCGCCACGGTGCTCACCGACTACGGCGCCGACCCGGCCGGCTTCCTCGGCCGGGAGCTGCTCGACGAGCACGTCATCCGCGCCGACCTGGTGCTCACCGCCACCCGCGACCACCGCGCCCAGGTCATCTCGATGGGCCACTCGGCGGGGCTGCGTACCTTCACACTGAAGGAGTTCAACCGGCTGGTGCGGGCCATAGACCCCGCCACGCTCCCCGAGCCCGATCCGGACCAGCCGGACGGCGGGCTGGTCGAGCGCGCCCGTGCGCTGGTCGGCGCCGCCGCGGCGCTGCGCGGCTGGCTGCTGGCGCCCAACCCGGAGTCCGACGAGGTCTACGACCCCTACGGCGCCCCCATCACCTTCTTCCGCTCCATCGGCGACGAGATCAACCAGGCGCTCGACCCGGTCGTCACCGCGCTCACGGGAGTCCCGGCACGGGCCTAGGGGGTGTCTCTCCGATCTGGACACCCCTTAGGGCGCTCCGGCCCCGGGTGCCGTATCCGGGGCCCCCGAGCGGCCCGCACACCGCGCCCGATCGCCCTGCCGCGCCTACATTGGGACTACGTCCCCGTACGAGGCCCGGAGCAAGCGATGCCTGCCACCACCGCGTCACCCCGTAGCGAGACCCCGGACACCCGTTCCCAGGCCACCGCGCCGGCTTCCGGCGCCGGTCCGGCCGGGACGACCCTTGAGGAACGGGCGCGGGCCGCCGCCCGTGATGCCGGCAGCCGGCCGGCCGGCTCCCCGGACTTCGCCGCCCTGCTGCGCCAGGACCCGGAGATCGCCGGCGTACTGCTCGGGGAGAGCGCCCGGCAGCGCGACGGACTGCAGCTGATCGCCGCGGAGAACTTCACCTCACCGGCCGTCCTCGCCGCCCTCGGGTCCCCACTGGGCAACAAATACGCCGAGGGCTATCCGGGTGCCCGGCACCACGGCGGCTGCGAGATCGTCGACCTCGCCGAGCGGATCGCGGTGGAGCGCGCCAAGGCCCTGTTCGGGGCCGAACACGCCAACGTCCAGGCCCACTCCGGGTCTTCGGCCGTACTGGCCGCCTACGCCGCCCTGCTGCGCCCTGGAGACACCGTCCTGGCCATGTCCCTCCCGCACGGCGGCCACCTCACCCACGGATCGCCCGCCAACTTCTCCGGCCGCTGGTTCGACTTCGTCGGCTACGGCGTCGACGAGGAGACCGGCCTCCTCGACTACGACGCGATCCGCGACCTGGCCCGCGCCCGCCGGCCCAAGGCCATCGTCTGTGGCTCGATCTCCTACCCCCGGCACCTCGACTACGCCGCCTTCCGTGACATCGCCGACGAGACCGGCGCGTACCTGATCGCGGATGTCGCACACCCCCTGGGGCTGATCGCCGGGGGAGCGGCACCCAGCCCCGTCCCGTACGCCCATGTGGTGTGCGGAACCACACACAAGGTGCTGCGCGGACCGCGCGGCGGGCTGATCCTGTGCGGCACGAAGCTGGCCGAGCGGATCGACCGGGCGGTGTTCCCCTTCACCCAGGGGGGCGCACAGATGAATGCCGTCGCCGCCAAGGCCGTGGCCTTCGCGGAGGCCGCCACGCCCGCCTTCGGCGCGTATGCCCATCAGGTCACGGCCAATGCCCGCGCGCTCGCCGAGGCGCTCGCCGGACACGGTCTGACGATCACCACCGGCGGTACCGACACCCATCTGATCACCGCCGATACCGCCCCGCTCGGCCTGGACGCACGCACCGCCCGGGGCCGGCTGGCCGCCGCCGGTATCGTGCTGGACACCTGCGCGCTGCCGTGCGCCGAGGACCCGGTGATCCGCCGGACCGGCATCCGGCTGGGCACCGCCGCGGTGACGACCCAGGGGATGGGCGAGGCCGAGATGAAGGCGGTCGCCGAGCTGATCGTGGCGGCGCTGGAGGAGGACGGCGCGGTCCGCTCCCGGACCGTCGCTTTGGTCCACGGCTTTCCGCCTTATCCCGATCTCGGATGACGGCGGGAACCATCCGCTGACGCCAGGCGTCTTTTCCTGTATTCACGGCCAGGGGGCTGACCCGCATAGGGTGTGGGGCTGTGATGGCCAGCTATACCAATGGGGCAGCCCGTGCGTGAATACCTGCTGACGCTGTGCGTCACGGCCGCGGTGACCTACCTGCTGACCGGGCCGGTGCGGAAGTTCGCGATCGCGGCCGGTGCGATGCCGGAGATCCGTGCGCGTGATGTGCACCGCGAGCCGACGCCTCGGCTCGGCGGCATCGCGATGTTCGGCGGGCTGTGCGCAGGCCTGCTGGTCGCCTCGCATCTGACCAACCTCAAGAGCGTCTTCGAGAACTCCAACGAGCCACGGGCGCTGCTCTCCGGTGCCGCGCTGATCTGGATCCTCGGCGTCCTGGACGACAAGTGGGGCGTGGACGCGCTGGTCAAGCTCGGCGGCCAGATGATCGCCGCGGGCGTGATGGTCCTTCAGGGCCTGACGATTCTCTGGATCCCGATCCCCGGTGTCGGCACGGTCTCCCTCACCCCGATGCAGGGCACCCTGCTGACCGTCGCGCTCGTCGTGATCACCATCAACGCGGTCAACTTCGTGGACGGCCTGGACGGTCTCGCCTCCGGCATGGTCTGCATCGCGGCCGCGGCGTTCTTCATGTACGCGTACCGGATGTGGTTCGGCTACGGCATCGAGGCGGCCGCGCCCGCAACGCTGTTCTCGGTCGTTCTGATGGGTATGTGCCTCGGCTTCCTGCCGCACAACATGCATCCGGCGCGGATCTTCATGGGCGACTCGGGCTCGATGCTGATCGGCCTGGTCATGGCCGCGGGCGCGGTCTCGGTGACCGGCCAGGTCGACCCGGATCTGCTCAACCTGAAGGCGGGCGGTCTGCGTGAGGCGACCCACGCGATGGTGCCGGTCTACATCCCGCTGCTGCTGCCGCTGACGGTCATCGCGGTGCCGGTCGCCGACCTGATTCTGGCGATCGTGCGGCGTACGTGGAAGGGCCAGTCGCCGTTCGCCGCCGACCGCGGCCATCTGCACCACCGGCTGCTGGAGATCGGGCACTCGCACAGCCGGGCCGTGCTGATCATGTACTTCTGGTCGGCGCTGATCGCCTTCGGCGCGGTCGCCTACTCGGCGAACAACGCCAGCATGTGGATCGTCCTCGGCATCGTGCTGCTGAGCGCGGTGGGCCTGGTACTGCTTCTGCTGCCGCGCTTCACGCCGCGGGCGCCGATCTGGGCGGAGTGGATGGTGCCGCCGCGGTACCGCCGGGTCGCCCCCGCGGCGGTGCCGGCCGGGACGGCCGCGGCGACGGACGACGAGAGTGCCGTCGAACCGGAGGAGGAGCGGGAACCAGTTCCCGCGGGCATCCACGGTGCCACCGCGATCGGGGACCGCTCACGCTTCGTGGGCCGCCGGAAGGCGGACAGTCACCGCTGATCCAGGGGTTCGATCGCCCGAACGTGCATCAGGAATCGGGGCGGTTGACTCCATACCAGACATAATGCCGCCCGTCAGTGCACCAACGCGCACGTTCACGCTCAGGTGTGACAGGGTCCACACGAACCAGGTAAAGACCTCATCAAATAGTTTGTGATACCGTTCACGAAACCCGGCGACAGAGCCGAAGGGCCGTAGTGCGACTGTCCTTGGGCCGCAGGTTCCGCCTCAGGCCGGGTCTACGCTCGTCCATGACGACACACCCCACATCTTTTGCCGGAGCGCCGCCATGCAGTCGAATGACGCCCGACTACTCCTTCACGCCGTTGTGCCCACCCTCGCCATCGGCGCTGTCGCCGTTGCCGTGAGCGGAGCGGTCGCAGGTGTGGCGGGAGCGCTCGGCGCCGTCGTCGGCACCGTGCTGGTGCTGCTCGTCATGGGGGCCGGCCTGGTCGTCCTGCAGAAGACGGCGAAGAACCACCCGCAGCTGTTCCAGATGATGGGGCTGCTGCTGTACACGGTGCAGATCCTGTTCGTGGCGGTCTTCCTGATCGCGTTCAAGGACACCACGTTCTTCGACACCAAGGCATTTGCGTTCACGTTGCTCGGCGCCACCCTTGTATGGATCGCGGCACAGACTCGCGGGCATATGAAGGCGAAGATTCTGTACGTGGAACCCGACTCCGCCGAGCCGAAGAGGGCGGAGACGGCGGGGTCGCCGACGTGACACGTAGGGCCGAGATAAATGCCCTCCTGCGGGCCTGCTATCGTCCGGTTCCAACTGCGGCACAGTTGGCGCAGGCGGCTGAGCTCCCGAGTTCCACTCGATGGAACGGGCGGTTCTCGCGGCCGATGCCTGTGATGTGGCCGGGCCCAGCGCCCGCCAGCCGCCCCCTAATCCGTAAGACCAGTCCAGTGCCGCTCCGTGGCTCAACGCCGCGCCGACACAACGAGGTTGCCGTACCCATGCGCCACGCTGAAGGAGCTCGCGGTGAGTGCTGAAACGATGCTCGCCTTCGAGACCAACTGCCACATCTTTTCCGGGTGCGGCTTCCCGGCTCCCGGGCTACATTCGTTTGTCTTCAAGCCGCTGTTCACCATCAACGGCTTCGAGTTCAACAAGGTCATGCTGCTGGCACTGCTCAGCACCGTCGTGGTCGTGTGGTTCTTCTGGGCGGCGTTCGGCAAGGCCAAGGTGGTCCCGGGCAAGCTGCAGATGATCGGCGAAGCGGGCTATGACTTCGTACGCCGCGGGATCGTCTATGACGCTCTCGGGAAGAAGGAGGGCGAGAAGTACGTCCCCTTCATGGTCTCGCTGTTCTTCTTCGTCTGGATCATGAACATCTGGTCGATCATTCCGATCGCCCAGTTCCCGGTGACGTCGATCATCGCGTTCCCCGCAGGTCTCGCCGCGATCGTCTACTTCACGTGGATGTTCCTGACGTTCAAGAAGCAGGGCTTCGTCGGCGCGCTGAAGAACCTGAGCGGCTACGACAAGTCGGTCGGCTGGATTCTGCCGCTGATCATGCTGCTCGAGCTGCTCCAGCACCTGATCATCCGGCCCTTCACCCACGCGGTTCGACTCTTCGCGAACATGTTCGCCGGTCACCTCCTGCTGCTGATGTTCACCATCGGCACCTGGTACCTGCTGAACGGCATCGGCATCGTCTACGCCGGCGCCTCGTTCGTGATGACCATCCTTCTGACGGCGTTCGAGCTGTTCATCCAGGCCGTGCAGGCGTACGTCTTCGTGCTCCTGACCGCGAACTACATCCAGGGCGCGCTCGCCGAGCACCACTGAGCCCCCGCTTTCCCAGCCCCTATAGACGCCCGGTGGCCAACCCCCACCGGTCCGTGAAAGAGAAGGAAGTAACGGCATGTCCGCTGCTCTCGAGAGTGTCAACCTGGCCGCCGGCGTCACCGGCAACCTCGGCTCGATCGGTTACGGTCTCGCCGCGATCGGCCCCGGCGTCGGCGTCGGCATCATCTTCGGTAACGGCACCCAGGCCCTGGCCCGTCAGCCCGAGGCTGCCGGCCTGATCCGCACCAACCAGATCATGGGTTTCGCCTTCTGTGAGGCGCTCGCCCTGATCGGCATCGTCATGGGCTTCCTCTTCAGGACCTGACGGACCGCTTCAACCCCCTGACAGACGGAAGGCACTGATGTGAAGCCCCTGGTGAACATGGCGACGGAGGTTCCTCAGAACCCCCTGATCCCGCCGATTCCAGAGCTGGTCATCGGCCTGATCGCTTTCTTCATCGTCTTCGGCTTCCTGGCCAAGAAGCTCCTCCCGAACATCAACAAGGTTCTGGAAGAGCGCCGGACGCTCATCGAAGGCCGCATGGAGGAAGCCGAGGCGAATCAGGCCGAGGCTCAGCAGGTGCTCGCGGACTACCGTGCGCAGCTGGCCGACGCCCGCCACGAGGCCGCGCGCCTGCGCCAGGAGGCGCAGGAGCAGGGCGCGACGCTCATCGCTGAGATGCGTGCCGAGGGCCAGCGGCAGCGTGAGGAGATCATTGCTGCCGGTCACGCCCAGATCGAGGCGGACCGTAAGCAGGCTGCGCAGGCGCTGCGCCAGGACGTGGGCAAGCTCGCCGTCGACCTGGCCGGCAAGCTCGTCGGCGAGTCCCTCGAGGACCACGCCCGGCAGAGCCGGACCATCGACCGCTTCCTCGACGACGTCGAGGCCAAGGCGGCGTCGGACGCGACGAAGGCTGAGGCCGGACGATGAACGGAGCGAGCCGCGAGGCACTCGCCTCCGCACGCGAGCAGTTCAACGCGCTGACGGACGACACGTCCGTCGACGCCGCGAAGCTCGCCGAGGAGCTGGCTGCCGTCACCGCTCTGCTCGACCGCGAGGTGTCGCTGCGTCGGGTCCTGACCGACCCGGCGCAGGCCGCCGAGGCGCGTGCCGAACTGGCCGGGCGGCTGCTCGGCAACCAGGTGGGCGGCCCGGCCGTCGACCTGGTGTCCGGTATGGTCCGCGCCCGCTGGTCGCGCTCGCGTGACCTGACGGACGCGCTCGAGGAGCTGGACTACAGCGCCGACCTGGTCGCCGCGCAGCGGGCCGGCCAGCTCGACGACGTCGAGGACGAGGTCTTCCGGTTCGGCCGGATCGTCAGCTCCAACAGCGAGCTGCGCGGTGCACTGACCGACCGGAACGCGACGGTCGCGGCCAAGACGGAGCTGCTGCGTGCGCTGCTGGGCGGCCGGGCCAACCCGGTCACCGAGCGCATCGTGATCCGTCTTGTCGTACAGCCGCGGGGCCGTAGCCTGGAAGCGGGGCTCGACGCCCTCTCCAAGCTGGCGGCGAGCCGCCGGGACCGGATGGTCGCGGTCGTCACCTCCGCGGTGCCCCTCAGTGAAGGGCAGCGGCAGCGCCTGGGCGCTTCCCTGGCGCAGCTGTACGGACGGCAGGTCCACCTGAACCTCGACGTGGACCCCGAGGTCCTCGGCGGAGTCCAGGTCCGGATCGGCGACGAGGTCATCAACGGGACCATCGCGGAGCGCCTCGACGAGGCGGCCCGGCGGATGGCCGGCTGACCCAGCCACACCAACTCAAGAGCTGCACAACCGGCGGCCAGGCGCCGGACCAGCCGGCCGGACCACGAGGTCCGGCTGCGGTCCGGAAGAAGCCCCGGGGACCAGCACAAGCATGACGGCGGCCCGAGTTGGGCCGTAAGCGGAAACCCCCCGGGGGACAGACCCCCGGACACCCGCAAGTAACTTCGGGCCCAACAAGGAGAGCAGGGAACCCAGATGGCGGAGCTCACGATCCGGCCGGAGGAGATCCGGGACGCGCTGGAGAACTTCGTCCAGGCGTACAAGCCGGACGCGGCCTCGCGCGAGGAGGTCGGCACGGTAAGCGAGGCCGGAGACGGCATCGCGAAGGTCGAGGGCCTTCCCTCGGCAATGGCGAACGAGCTGCTGAAGTTCGAGGACGGCACGCTCGGTCTTGCGCTGAACCTGGAAGAGCGCGAGATCGGTGCGGTGATCCTCGGTGAGTTCAGCGGCATCGAGGAGGGCCAGCCGGTGCAGCGCACCGGTGAGGTGCTCTCGGTCGCCGTGGGCGAGGGCTACCTCGGCCGCGTCGTCGACCCGCTGGGCAACCCGATCGACGGCCTCGGCGAGATCGAGTCCGAGGGCCGCCGCGCCCTGGAGCTGCAGGCCCCGGGCGTCATGGTCCGTAAGTCGGTCCACGAGCCCATGGAGACCGGCTACAAGGCCGTCGACTCCATGGTGCCGATCGGCCGTGGCCAGCGTCAGCTGATCATTGGTGACCGCCAGACCGGCAAGACCGCCCTGGCCGTCGACACGATCATCAACCAGCGCGACAACTGGCGCACCGGCGACCCGAAGAAGCAGGTCCGCTGCATCTACGTCGCCATCGGCCAGAAGGGCTCCACCATCGCGTCCGTGCGCGGTGCGCTGGAGGAGGCCGGCGCCCTGGAGTACACCACCATCGTCGCCGCCCCGGCGTCCGACCCGGCGGGCTTCAAGTACCTGGCGCCCTACACCGGCTCGGCCATCGGCCAGCACTGGATGTACCAGGGCAAGCACGTCCTGATCATCTTCGATGACCTTTCGAAGCAGGCCGACGCCTACCGCGCCGTGTCCCTGCTGCTGCGCCGTCCGCCGGGCCGTGAGGCCTACCCGGGCGACGTCTTCTACCTGCACTCGCGTCTGCTGGAGCGCTGCGCCAAGCTCTCCGACGAGATGGGCGCCGGCTCGATGACCGGTCTCCCGATCGTCGAGACCAAGGCGAACGACGTGTCGGCGTTCATTCCGACCAACGTCATCTCCATCACCGACGGCCAGTGCTTCCTGGAGTCGGACCTCTTCAACGCGAACCAGCGTCCCGCGCTGAACGTCGGTATCTCCGTCTCCCGTGTCGGTGGTTCCGCCCAGCACAAGGCGATGCGGCAGGTCTCCGGCCGACTGCGTGTGGACCTCGCCCAGTACCGCGAGCTGGAGGCGTTCGCCGCCTTCGGTTCCGACCTGGACGCGGCCTCCAAGCAGCAGCTGGAGCGCGGTAAGCGCATGACCGAGCTCCTCAAGCAGCCGCAGTACTCCCCGTACGCGACCGAGGACCAGGTCGTCTCCATCTGGGCCGGCACCAACGGCAAGATGGACGACGTGCCGGTGGAGGACATCCGCCGCTTCGAGCGGGAGCTCCTCGACCACCTGCACCGGGAGAAGAAGGACCTGCTGACCAGCATCCGCGAGGGCGCCAAGATGTCCGACGACACCATCGGCGCGATCGCCGAGGCTGTCGAAGGCTTCAAGCGGCAGTTCGAGACCTCGGACGGCAAGCTGCTCGGCGAGGACGCCCCGGCCGGCACCAGCAAGTGACGACGGAAGGGACCTGATCCATGGGAGCCAAGCTCCGGGTCTACAAGCGTCGCATCCGCTCCGTCACCGCGACCAAGAAGATCACCAAGGCGATGGAGATGATCGCCGCCTCGCGCGTCGTCAAGGCGCAGCGCCAGGTGGCGGCGTCGACGCCGTACGCGAGTGAACTGACCCGCGCGGTGACGGCGGTTGCCACGGGCTCGAACACCCAGCACCCGCTGACGACGGAGGCGGAGCAGCCCTCGCGGGCCGCACTGCTGCTCATCACGAGCGACCGCGGTCTGGCCGGCGGCTACTCCTCCAACGTCATCAAGGCCGCCGAGCAGCTCACCGAGCGGCTCAAGGCCGAGGGCAAGGAGGTCGACGCCTACATCGTCGGGCGCAAGGGTGTGTCGTACTACAGCTTCCGCGAGCGCAAGGTCGTGGAGTCGTGGACCGGTTTCACCGACAACCCGACGTACGCGGACGCCAAGGCGATCGCCGCACCGCTGATCGGCGCTGTCCAGCAGGACACCGCCGAGGGCGGGGTGGACGAACTCCACATCGTCACCACCGAGTTCATCTCGATGATGACGCAGACGGCGACCGACGACCGCCTGCTGCCGCTCAGCCTCGACAAGGCAGTGGCGGAGTCGGAGGAGACGGCCAAGGGCGAGATCCTTCCGCTGTTCGACTTCGAGCCGTCGGCCGAGGACGTTCTCGACGCCCTGCTTCCGCGGTACGTCGAGTCGCGGATCTACAACGCGCTTCTGCAGGCCGCCGCCTCCAAGCACGCCGCCACGCGTCGTGCGATGAAGTCGGCGACCGACAACGCGGAAGACCTCATCAAGTCGCTCTCGCGGCTTGCCAACGCGGCCCGACAGGCCGAAATCACCCAGGAAATCAGCGAGATCGTCGGTGGTGCCAGTGCTCTGGCCGACGCGACCGCGGGGAGTGACAAGTAATGACGACCACTGTTGAGACGGCCGCCGCCACGGGCCGCGTCGCCCGGGTCATCGGCCCGGTCGTCGACGTGGAGTTCCCCGTCGACGCCATGCCGGAGATCTACAACGCGCTGACCGTTGAGGTCGCCGACCCGGCCGAGCAGGGCAAGCTCAAGAAGCTGACCCTTGAGGTCGCCCAGCACCTGGGCGAGGGCCTGGTCCGTGCGATCTCGATGCAGCCCACCGACGGTCTGGTCCGCCAGGCCCCGGTCACCGACACCGGTACGGGGATCACCGTCCCCGTCGGCGATGTCACCAAGGGCAAGGTGTTCAACACCCTCGGCGAGATCCTGAACAAGCCGGAGGCGGCGTCCGAGGTCACCGAGCGCTGGGCCATCCACCGCAAGGCCCCGTCCTTCGACCAGCTCGAGTCCAAGACCGAGATGTTCGAGACCGGCGTCAAGGTCATCGACCTGCTGACCCCGTACGTCAAGGGCGGCAAGATCGGTCTGTTCGGTGGTGCCGGTGTCGGCAAGACCGTGCTGATCCAGGAAATGATCTACCGCGTGGCCAACAACCACGACGGTGTGTCGGTGTTCGCCGGTGTCGGCGAGCGCACCCGTGAGGGCAATGACCTCATCGAGGAAATGACGGAGTCCGGCGTCATCGACAAGACCGCGCTGGTCTTCGGTCAGATGGACGAGCCCCCGGGCACCCGTCTCCGCGTCGCCCTGGCCGGTCTGACCATGGCGGAGTACTTCCGCGATGTGCAGAAGCAGGACGTGCTCTTCTTCATCGACAACATCTTCCGGTACACCCAGGCGGGTTCCGAGGTGTCGACCCTGCTCGGCCGGATGCCCTCCGCGGTGGGTTACCAGCCGAACCTGGCCGACGAGATGGGTCTGCTGCAGGAGCGCATCACCTCGACCCGTGGTCACTCGATCACCTCGATGCAGGCGATCTACGTCCCCGCGGACGACCTGACCGACCCGGCGCCGGCGACCACCTTCGCCCACCTGGACGCGACGACCGTTCTGTCGCGCCCGATCTCGGAGAAGGGCATCTACCCGGCGGTCGACCCGCTGGACTCGACGTCCCGCATCCTGGACCCCCGCTACATCTCGCAGGACCACTACGACTGCGCCTCGCGCGTCAAGACGATCCTGCAGAAGTACAAGGACCTCCAGGACATCATCTCCATCCTGGGCATCGACGAGCTCGGCGAGGAAGACAAGCTCACCGTCTACCGCGCCCGTCGTATCGAGCGGTTCCTGTCGCAGAACACCCACGTGGCGAAGCAGTTCACCGGTGTCGACGGCTCGGACGTCTCGCTCGACGAGTCGATCACCGCGTTCAACGCGATCGCGGACGGCGACTACGACCACTTCCCCGAGCAGGCCTTCTTCATGTGCGGCGGCATCGAGGACCTGGAGAAGAACGCCAAGGAGCTGGGCGTCTCCTGACCCCGGCACCGGTCCCGGGGGCGGCCCTGGCCGCCCCCGGCCCGTACGACCACTAGTATTTGACCCAACATCTGCCGAGCCAGGCAGGTGGAGACCCGAGGAGCCATCGTGGCTGAGCTGCACGTCGAGTTGGTCGCCGCGGACCGTCAGGTCTGGTCCGGCGAGGCCAGCCTGGTCGTCGCGCGCACCTCGTCGGGCGACGTCGGCGTCATGCCCGGACATCAGCCGCTGCTCGGCGTGCTGCAGTCGGGCCCGGTGACGATTCGTACGACCGGCGAGAGCGGGGACGGCACCGTCGTCGCCGCGGTGCACGGCGGCTTCATCTCCTTCGCCGACAACAAGCTGTCTCTGCTCGCGGAGATTGCGGAACTGTCGGACGAGATCGATGTCCAGCGCGCGGAGCGGGCCCTGGAGCGAGCGAAGTCGGACGCTGACGCGGCCGCCGAGCGTCGCGCCGATGTCCGACTGCGTGCGGTGACGGGCGTTCACTGAGCCCCGCCACCGAAGAGATCGATCCTCAGCCGCGGGCTGCCCGGAATTCTCCGGAGCGGCCCGCGGCTGAGGCAATGCAGGTGCGTTTCCCTCCCTCGCGCCCGAACGGCGCGGGGGGAACCCCATCGAGGCGAGGAGGTCGGTCGAGATGTTCCTCGCTCTGCTTGTGAGCGGCATCGTCGTGGTGCTGGTACTGCTGGGGCTGTTCGTCTTCGGACTGCGGCGGCGGCTCATCCAGCGGTCCGGTGGCACCTTCGACTGCAGCCTGCGCTGGAACGTCCCGGAGAACGAGACCGGCGGCAAAGGCTGGATCTACGGTGTATCGCGCTACAACGGAGACCGGATCGAGTGGTTCCGGGTGTTCTCGTACGCGCCCCGGCCCCGCCACCTCCTGGAGCGCTCCGCCATTGAGGTCCTGGAGCGCCGCACCCCGCAGGGTGAGGAGGAGCTGGCGCTGCTCTCCGACTCCCTCGTGCTGGCCTGCCGGCACCGTGGCACCCGCCTGGAACTGGCGATGAGCGAGGACGCGCTCACCGGCTTCCTCGCCTGGCTGGAGGCGGCACCGCCCGGCCAACGAGTCAACGTGGCTTGAATTGGCTTTCTCGTTGGATGGGGGCGCCCCCGGACGGAGTCTGGGGGAGAGTCAACGTGGCTTGACTTGGGCGTTCTCGTTGGGTGGGGGTGCCCCCGGACGGAGTCTGGGGGAGGGGCAATGTGGCCTGAATCGGGTGTTCTCGTGGGATGGGTACCCACGGACGAAGCCCGGGGGAGGGTGAATGTGGCCTGAGCGGCGCGTTCGCTAGGGCCCGTCCACTCCCAACTCCTGTGCCAGTACGGCGGCTTGCACCCGGCTGCGCAGGTCCAGCTTGGCCAGCAGCCGGCTGACATGCGTCTTCACGGTGGCCTCCGCCATCGCCAGCCGTAGCGCGATATCGGCGTTCGACAGCCCCCGCCCCAGACATCCCAGCACCTCCAGCTCGCGCGGGGTCAGTGCGTCCAGGACCGCCCGGTCCGGTGCGGCACCGTGCCGCGCGGGCCGCCCCGCCGTCCGCGGGCTCGCGAACTCCGCGATCAGCCGCCGGGTCACCGCCGGTGCGATCAGCCCCTCGCCGGACGCCACGGTGCGCACCGCGGTCAGCAGTGATGCCGCGTCGCTGTCCTTGAGCAGAAAGCCCGCGGCCCCCGCCCGTAGCGCCCCGAAGACATATTCGTCCAGATCGAAGGTGGTCAGCACCAGCACATCCGCCAGCTGCTCGGAGACCACCTGGCGGGTGGCGGAGACCCCGTCGAGGCGGGGCATCTGGATGTCCATGAGGACGAGGGCGGGGCGCAGCTCGCGGGCGAGCCGTACCGCCTCCGCGCCGTCCTCCGCCTCCCCGACGACCTCGATGTCGGGGGCGGAGCGCAGGATGAGGACCAGACCGGCCCGTACGGCGGACTGGTCCTCGGCGACGAGAACCCGGATCGGCGGTGCGTCGGCGCCTGTCATCGTCGTACTCCCTTCCCGGCGGCGGGCAGGGCCGCCCGCACCAGCCAGACTCTGCCGGCCGGCCCGCTCTCCGGGCCGGCCTCGAAAGCTCCGCCCAGCAGGGCGGTCCGCTCGCGCATCCCGACCAGCCCGGTGCCGGAGCCGGGCGCCCGGGGGCCGGGACGGTCGGCGAACGGGCTGCGGACGGTGACGGTGAGGCCCCCGCCGCGGTCTTGGGCGAGGCGGACCCGCACCTCGCCGGGTGCGGCGTGCTTGAGGGCGTTGGTCAGGGACTCCTGGACGATGCGGTACGCGGCGAGCTCGGCCGGTGCCGGCGGTGTCGGCCCGGTCCCGGTGCCGGCCGGGCTCCGCGCGTCGTCCAGCACAAAGGCCAGTCCGCTGCTCCTGCCGCTCGTACGGGCCTGCCCGATCAGCGCTTCCAGTCCGTCGAGGGTGGGGGTCGCGGTGGGCTCCGCGCCCCCTTCGGCCGTCCTCGGGCCCCGCAACAGCCCGATCAGACGGCGCATTTCGGCCAGACCTTGGACACTGTTCTCCCGGATCACCCCGAGCGCCTCCCGGGTCGCCACGGGGTCGTCGATGGACTGCGCCGCGGTGGAGTGGATCGCGATGGCGGACAGATGGTTGGCGACCATGTCGTGCAGCTCGCGGGCCATCCGCGCCCGTTCGCCGGCCACCGCCCGGTCCCGGTCCCGCTCGGCCAGCAGCGCGATCCGCTCGGCCCGCAGCCGGGCGGCCTGTGCGGCGTCGCGGTCGTTACGGAGGATGCTGCCGGTCCAGGCCGGGGCGATGGTGATCAGTGCGATGCCGATGATGGCCATCACGACCTGCGGGTT
The DNA here is from genome assembly GCF_040650675.1 of Streptomyces sp. NPDC048637. Classification (NCBI taxonomy): domain Bacteria; kingdom Bacillati; phylum Actinomycetota; class Actinomycetes; order Kitasatosporales; family Streptomycetaceae; genus Streptomyces; species Streptomyces sp. NPDC048637. The sequence continues at coordinate 14,560 of NZ_JBEZHQ010000029.1, read as the reverse complement.
CTGCCACACCGCGGTCAGCGTGATGGCCGCCAGGACCGTCACCAGGACGGCGTGCAGCGGGATCCGGCGGGCCACCTGCGGCGGGCCGTAGAGCACCGCCGCATAGACCACGTCCGTGAACATCAGGACGGTGGCGACCAGGGTGCCGGCGCAGAGGTCCAGCGCCAGCGCCGGCAGCGCGAGGACCAGCGCCGCCATCGGGGCCGTACGGCGCATCAGCTCCGCCACCGACATCGTGGTGAGCGAGACCAGGGTCAGTGAGGCGGGCAGCCCCAGACGCGGGGGACCGCTGTGCAGATCCAGGGTCCAGAGCAGCAGTCCGCCGAGCAGCCCGCCGCCCGCGATGAGCACATCGAAGCGGGGCGGGCGGCCGACGGCGGTGCGGGATCTGGCGGTCACCCCACCATCCAACACGGCGCCGGGGACCGTTGCCGCCATGTCCGGGTCATCCCCGTAGGGCGTGCGCTACATCGAAAGATGCAGTCCCGGATCATCGCGTGCGACGAGGTTCCGGCCGACGGCCGCTGGGAGGCTTGAGATGTTCGGTCGAGGGGCCTGAAAGGAGACAGCTGTGATCGTCGTGCTGATCGTCGCCTGCGAGGTCGGCTTCTGGGTACTGCTGGCGGTCGGTCTGGCACTGCGTTACCTGGCACGGATGCCGCGCAGCGGAGCGGCGGTGCTGCTGATGGAGCCGCTGCTGGAGCTGATCCTGCTGATCGTCTCGGCGATCGACCTGAAGAACGGGGCGCCGGCGGACTGGAAGCACGGCCTGGCCGCCGTCTACATCGGCTTCACGGTCGCCTACGGCCACTACACGATCAAGTGGGTCGACGGGCACTTCTCGCACCGCTTCGCGGGCGGCCCGCCGCCGGTCAAGGCGCCGCGCCACGGACTCGCCCGCGCCAAGCACGAGGGGAAGCTGTGGGTGCGCACGGTGGCGATGGCCGTGGTCGCCGCGGCGCTGCTGCAGATCGCGATCTGGTACGTCGGGGACGGCGGCGACACCGGCTCGCTGCATGAGTGGCAGCTCACCGCCCTGCGGATCGTCGCCCTCCACGGTGTGATCGCGCTGAGCTACCTCGTCTGGCAGAAGAAGGACCCGGACCGGACCGCCGTCACCGAGGAAGCGGCCGCACCGCAGAAGACGCTGCGCTGAGCCGTGTCGACCTGGGCCCCGGTCAGCGCTCCCCGCCCGGCACCCACAGCACGTCTCCGACCTCCTTGTTGGCCGTACGGGCCAGGATGAACAGGAGGTCGGAGAGGCGGTTGAGATAGGTGGCGGTGAGCGGATTCATCGTCTCGCCGTGCTCCTCGAAGGCCGCCCAGGTCGAGCGCTCGGCGCGGCGGACGACCGTGCACGCCTGGTGCAGCAGCGCGGCGCCGGCCGTACCGCCGGGGAGGATGAAGCTGCGCAGCTTCTCCAGCTCCGCCAGGAAGCGGTCGCAGTCCGCCTCCAGCTTGTCGATATAGCCCTGCTCGACGCGCAGCGGCGGGAATTCCGGGTTCTCCACCACCGGCGTCGACAGGTCCGCGCCGACATCGAACAGGTCGTTCTGCACCCGCAGCAGTACCGCGGCGACGTCCTCGGAGAGCGAGCCGAGCGCCAGGGCCACGCCGATCGCCGCATTGGCCTCGTTGGCGTCCGCGTACGCCGAGATCCGCGAATCGGTCTTGGCGGTACGGCTCATGTCGCCGAGGGCGGTGGTGCCCTTGTCGCCGGTGCGGGTGTAGATGCGCGTCAGATTCACCATGGGGCCGAGCCTACGCCGCGGACCTGCGGAAGGCCCGCGTGCCATAGGTCACGGACAGCGCGGCGAACGCCACCGCCACCAGCACCCCGTAGAGCATGGCCGAGGAGGCGTAGGAGCCGACGAAGGCGGCGCGCACCGCGTCCACGAGATAGCGGAACGGCATGAAGTGCGAGAGCACATCGAGCCACTTGGGCCCCAGCGCCATCGGCAGCATCAGCCCGGAGAGCAGCATCGCGGGCATGGTGATGCTGTTGATGACCGGCCCGAACTCCTGCGGGGTGTTGACCTTCAGCGCCAGCGCGTAGGACAGCGAGGCCAGCGCCACGGTCAGCACGGCGACGAACGCAAAGCCGATGAGGATGCCGGGCAGCGGGGCACGCAGTCCCATGGCCAGCGCGGCCAGCACCAGCAGTACCGCCTGGAAGGCGAACAGCAGGGCGTCCCGCAGCACCCGCCCCAGCAGCAGCGCCAGCCGGCTCACCGGCGTCACCCGCATCCGCTCCACGACCCCGTACTGCTTCTCGACGATGATGCCGAAACCGCAGAACGAGGCCCCGAACAGGGCGAGTTGGAGCAGGAGCCCGGGCACCAGCACCTGCCAGGAGCTGCCGGCCGAGGACAGCGGCAGATCGGTCAGCAGCGGGCCGAAGAAGAGCAGATACAGCAGCGGCATCAGCACACCGAAGAGCATCTGGAGCTTGGAGCGCAGCGTCTGGCGGGCGTACCGCCCGAAGATCAGCGCGGTGTCGGAAAGGAAGGGGGACAAGGGGGGCTCCTAGACGGCGACGGGGGCTTGCTCGGGGGACGTGGCACCGCGTCCGGTGAGGGCGAGGAAAGCGTCCTGGAGGGAGGCGTCGGGGGAGCCGGCGTGGGCGCGTTTGAGGGCCTGGGGGGTGCCCTCCGCGACCACCACGCCCTTGTCGACGATCACCAGCCGGTCGGCCAGTGCATCGGCCTCGTCGAGGTAGTGGGTGGTCAGGAAGACGGTGGTGCCGTGCTCGGCGCGGATCCGGCGGACCAGCTCCCACAGATCGGCGCGGCTGCCCGGGTCGAGCCCGGTGGTGGGCTCGTCGAGGAACAGCACCCGCGGGCGGTGGGTGAGGCCCATCGCGATGTCCAGCCGGCGCCGCTGGCCACCGGAGAGGGCGGCGGTCTTGCGGTCGAGCAGCCCGTGGAGTCCCAGCTCGCCGGCCAACTCCTCGGTACGGGCCAGGGCTTCGGCCTTGCCGAGGCGGTAGAGGCGGGCCTGGGTGACCAGCTCCTCGCGTACCGAGACGTGCGGGTCGACGCCGCCGGACTGGGCGACGTAACCGGCGGCGCGGCGTACGCCCGCCGGGTCGCGGACGAGGTCGCAGCCGGCGACGGTCGCGGTGCCGCCGGTGGGCGCCAGCAGGGTCGTGAGCATCCGCAGGGTGGTGGTCTTCCCGGCGCCATTGGGGCCGAGGAAGCCGAGGATCTCGCCGCGCTCGGCGGTGAGATCGATGCCGCGGACGGCCTCGACGGTGCCGCGTGGGGTGGTGAAGGTCCGGGCGAGTCCGGACGCGCTGAGGACTGGCATGCCCCCAGAAAAACAGAGGGACTTAAAAATTGCAATGGCTCCAAAATTGCACTGTGCCCATCGAGGGGTAGGGTGAGGGCATGGCAGAGGGACTCAGGGAGCGGAAGAAGCGGCAGACCCGCCAGTACATCTCGGACGTGGCCACCGGCCTCTTCCTGGCGCGGGGCTTCGATGCGGTGACCATCGCGGAGATCGCCGAGGCGGCCGAGGTCTCCGTCAACACCGTCTACAACTACTTCCCGGCCAAGGAGGACCTCTTCTTCGACCGGAGCGCGGGCCTCCTGGACCGTCTCTCGCGCTTCGTACGGGCCCGTGCGGCGGGGGAGTCCGCGGCCGCCGCCGTGCTGCGGGAGCTGCGCGAAGAGGTCGAGGCGGTCTCGCCGCGGGTCGGGCTGATGGAGGGTTACGACCAGTTCATGAGGGTGGTGCACGGGGCGCCCACCCTCAAGGCGCGCCTCTGGTACATGCAGCAGGAGATCCACCTCAACCTGGAGGAAACCCTCCGGGAGGAGACCGGCGCCGCGGCCGGCGATCCGCTGCCGGGCCTGATGGCGGGCCAGATCGGCTGGGTGCACCAGAGCCTGATGGGCTGGATCACGCACGAGATGCTCGACGGCCGCAAGCCCGCCGAGGTCTCCCGGGAGGCCCTGGCGCTGCTCGATGACATGGAAGAGCTACTGGGCGAGAAGGTCCTCAACTACGCCGTACGGACGGCCGACTGACGGCGGACTGTCCGGATCGTGCCCCGCGGGCGCACCCCGGCGGTGTGATGTCCGTCATCTGAGACGTGACGCGCATCTCTTCCCCACCAAAGGATCGCCAACGACCGCTAACGTCACCCGAGACCGTCAAATGCACAGGGTGTGAGGGGACAGCAGTGGCAAAGAAGCTCGCCGTCATCGGCGCCGGACTCATGGGATCCGGTATCGCGCAGGTCTCCGCCCAGGCGGGCTGGGACGTGGTCCTCCGCGATGTGACGGACGAGGCGCTGGCCCGGGGCAAGGGTGGCATCGAGGCCTCGTACGAGAAGTTCGTCTCCAAGGGCAAGCTGGCGGCGTCCGACGCCGAGCAGGCGCTGGCCCGCATCACCACCACGACCGATCTGGAAGCCGCCGCCGACGCCGATATCGTCGTCGAGGCCGTCTTCGAGCGGATCGAGATCAAGCGGGAGATTTTCCAGACGCTGGACAAGGTGGTCAAGGACGAGGCGGTGCTGGCCTCCAACACCTCCGCCATCCCGATCACCAAGATCGCCGCGGCCACCTCCCGCCCCGAGCGGGTCGTCGGTACGCACTTCTTCTCGCCGGTGCCGATGATGCAGCTGTGCGAGCTGGTCCGCGGTTACAAGACCAGCGACGAAACCCTCGCCACCGCCCGGCAGTTCGCCGAGTCGGTCGGCAAGACCTGTGTCGTCGTCAACCGCGATGTGGCCGGCTTCGTCACCACCCGCCTGATCTCGGCGCTGGTCGTCGAGGCCGCAAAGCTCTACGAATCCGGCGTGGCCAGCGCCGAGGACATCGACACCGCCTGCAAGTTGGGCTTCGGCCATGCGATGGGACCGCTGGCCACCGCCGATCTGACGGGCATCGACATCCTGCTGCACGCCACCGACAACATCTACACCGAGTCCCAGGACGAGAAGTTCGCCCCGCCGGAGATCATGCGTCGGATGGTCGATGCGGGCGATATCGGACGCAAGAGTGGGCAGGGCTTCTACGAGCACTGATGCCACGTCAGGCCCATCGGCCTGATGGGGTCACCCCATGGGGTGAATTCGGTATCGGTTCGCTTACAGGCGGCAACTTCGCCGCACGAGAGGCAGTCAGATCTGTAGACGTCCGGGATCACCACCCATGACATCGGGGAGCGCATATGCACATCAGGGGCGACCACGCCGAGCTGGTCGTCGGGGGCCGTCTTGACGTCCGCAGCGCGGCGGACGCCCGTACGGCCCTGCACGCCGCCGTCGACTCCGGTCAGGGCGATCTCGTGCTGGACCTGACCGAGCTGGATTCCTGGGACGCCACCGGCCTCGGCGTGATCATGGGCGCGCACCGTCGCGCCGGCCGGGTCAACCGCAGGCTGGTGCTGCGCGGAGTGCCGCCCCAGATGCAGCGCCTGCTGGTGGCCACCAGGCTGCACCGCATCCTCGCGATCGAGGGCGGCATCGAAGCGGAATCGGTTCCGCGGGTGTGAGGCACGGGCGGTACGCCGCCCGACGGCCGCACGGACGCCTCTGGGGCGATCGGGTGTGCCGGACAAAGAGTGCCGAAGAATTCCGGAATCGGCGCCGGAAATGTCGTAAACAGCGCGATACCGCGCAATCCCGGAAGTTCCGGTCAGGACCCGCCCCCGGCGGTGCGTCGGCCCGCTGCGCAGGTCTATGGTTCGGTTCCCGCCCGTATGCCATCATCCGCGGCGGGCACCGGACCAGACGCGACGGCTGAGGACGACCTGCCGGAGCCGGGGGAGTGCGGACGGCCGGAAGCGCAGTCGGCACGCCGCTCCGCACCCCTGGGCCGAGGACGCCTGGCGGAGGCGGCGCGGAACGAAGCATCTGGGAGCTTGCAGCATGGACCCGAACACTCACCGGGGACCTGAGGAGTACGGCGCGCAGGGCGGCCCTGCCGAGCCGCCGGCCCCGGCGTTCGGCGGCGCGCAGGGCGGCTCCGCCCGGCTCGCCCGTGTCGTCCGGCTCGTCTCGGGCCCCTACCTCGTCACCGTCAACCCCGTCGACGGCAGCGAAATAGAGCCCTGCCCGCCCGGAGAGCGCCCCGCCGCCCCCGGTCGGCTCGACCCGCAGGAACGCGCCGCGGCCGCGCGTGCCGCCGCGCCCCCGCTGCCGCCGGGCCCGGCCGGATCCGCCGGGCACGAGACCGTACTCGAAGAGCGCACCGAGGAGACCGAACGCCTGGTCCGGCTGCTCTCCCGCGGCCGTTCCGTCCGTGTCACCGGCCCCTCGGGCTCCGGCCGCACCCGGCTGCTGGACGCCGTCGCCGCCGCCTGCGCCGACCTCGCCCCCGACGGCGTCGTCCGGCTCTCCGGCTGCCACCGCACCTCCACCGACCTGCTGTACGCGCTGTTCGCCGCCGTCTACCGGGCCCCGCAGCACCGCCCCGACCGGGCCGACATGCTGCGCATGGTCGCCGAGATCGGCGCGATCGTCGTCCTGGACGACCTGGAATTCGGCGGCGCCGCGCTCGACGAGCTGCTCGACGCCACCCCCGAATGCGCCTTCCTGATCGCCGCCACCCCCGACGTCGCGGCCCCCAGCGCCGGCTCGCACCTCGAAGAGGTCTTCCTCGGCGGCATCGGCCGCGGCGCCTGCGGCCGGCTCCTGGAGCGTGCCGTGGACCGGCCGCTCACCGACGACGAAGAGGCCTGGGCCGCCGACCTCTGGTTCGAGTCCGAGGGCCTGCCGCTGCGGTTCGTCCAGGCCGCCGCCCTGCTGCGGCAGCACGACCGGCCGCAGGCCGAACCGGGCGCCCTCGACGACGGCTACGGCCTCTTCCCCGAGGGCGGTCAGGCCACCGCCGACCCGGCCGCCGAGGATGCCGAGCCCGCCGAGCAGCCGGAGGTGCCGCTGCCGTCCCTCGGCGAGGCCGCCGCCCCCGCCCCGCTGCTCGCCGCACGGCTGACCGAAGCCGCCCGGGAGACCCTGCGCCTCGCCGTCGCGCTCGGCGGCGAGCTGCCGCACCAGGCGCATCTGCCGGCCCTCACCCAGGACACCCACGCCGATGCTGCCCTCGGCGAGCTGCTGGCCTGCGGCCTGATCACCCCGGCCGGCGGCCACTACCGGCTCGCCGCCACCGTCCAGGACCAGCTGACGGCGGCCGGCTACGCGGACGGCGCCGCCACGCGCGCGCACACCGTCGCCCAGCACTACGCCTGGTGGGCCGGGCACCCCTCGGTGACCCCCGAGCGGGCCGCCGCCGAGTCCGATGTGGTGCTGGCCGCGATGGGCGTACTGACCGGCAGCCGGGAGAGCGGGCACGCCAGCGCGGCCGTGCTGCTCGCCCGTACGGCCGCCCCGGCGTTCGCCGCGGCGCTGCACTGGAGCGCCTGGGAACGCAGTCTGCGGCACGGCCAGGAGGCCGCGCGGCTCGCCGGTGAGGTCGCCGAGGAGGCCTACTTCCACCACGAGCTGGGCGTGCTGGCCCTGTGCACCGGAAGCCTCGACCGGGCGCGCGCCGAGCTGGAGGCGTCCATCGGGCTGCGCGGGGTGCTCTCCGACCGCAATGGCGCGGTGGCCGGCCGGCGCGCCCTGGCGCTGGTCACCGACCGTACGCGGGCCGACTCCGCGGCAGCGGCCACCACGGCCCTGCCCCAGGCGGCGGGCGCGGCCTCCGCGTCGCGGCGGGACGCACGGAAGGAACCCGCCGCCACGCCGTTCGACGCCGCGTCGACCGCCAAGCTGCGCAAGCCGCGCGCCGGTGAGACCGCGGCGACGGTCATCGCCGGGGGTGCCTCGCCGACCGCCGCGACCGCGGGCGTCCCGGCCGCGACCGGCAGCGACGCCGGGACCGCCAAGGGCGGCAGGCGGGTGTTCGGCGGGGCACGGCGCAATGTCGTGGCCGCGGGCGCCGGCGCCCTGCTGGCGGCCGTCGTCGGTACCCTCGTCACCCTTGGCGCGACCGGCGGCGACGCCCCGCACAACGACAAGGTCAGCACGGAACAGACCACGGACGACAGCGACAGCACCGAGCTGCCGGCTGAACAGCCCGCCGAGGACTCCCGCCTGCCGACCACCGGCCCCGGCACCTCCCGGCCCGGCACCCCCGGCAACACCGGCAGCCCGTCCCCGTCGACCAGCGTGCCCCCCACCAGCGGCTCGCCCACCGACCCCGGCACCGGGTCGGCGGACCCGACGACCGGCCCGACGGAGCCGACCGAGCGGCCCACCACCCCCACCGGCCGGCCGACCCGCCCCACGCACCCGCCGACGGACGAGCCGAGCGACCCGACACCGACGGACGAGCCGACCGACCCCACGCCGACGGATCCGACGCCCACCGAGGGTCCGACGGACAAGCCGACCACCCAGAGCCCGTCGCAGTCCGCCTCCGGCACCAGTCCCTCCGCGGGCGGCACCTCCGGCACCAGCCCCTCCGGAGGTGGCACCCCGTCGGACGGTACGGCCACCTCCTCCGGCACGGAGAGCGCCCCGGCCTCCTGACGGCCCGCAGGAATCAACGCGGCACGGCACAGCGCAACGGCCCGGCAGATGACCGGGCCGTTGCGCTGTGCCGCCCCTGGAGGGCCGGCAGGGGTCAGAACAGGCGGAGCTTGTCGTCCTCGATGCCGCGCAGGGCGTCGTAGTCCAGCACGACGCAGCCGATACCGCGGTCGGTGGCCAGCACCCGCGCCTGCGGCTTGATCTCCTGAGCCGCGAAGATGCCCTTCACCGGAGCCAAGTGCGGGTCGCGGTTGAGGAGTTCGAGGTAGCGGGTGAGCTGCTCGACACCGTCGATCTCACCACGTCGCTTGATCTCGACGGCGACGGTCTGGCTATCAGCGTCCCGGCACAAGATATCCACCGGGCCAATGGCAGTGGGGTATTCACGCCGAATCAGGGAGTATCCCTCGCCAAGGGTTTCGATCCGGTCCGCGAGCAGCTCCTGGAGGTGGGCCTCCACACCGTCCTTGATGAGTCCCGGGTCGACGCCGAGCTCGTGCGAGGAGTCGTGCATGACCTCCTCAAGGGTGATGATGAGCTTCTCGCCGCCCTTGTTCTCCACCGTCCACACCTCACCGTCGCCCTCCTTGAGAGTGCACGGCGGCGACATCCAGTTGAGGGGTTTGTAGGCCCGGTCGTCCGCGTGAATGGAGACGGAGCCGTCCGCCTTCACCAGGATGAGGCGAGGGGCGGAAGGGAGATGGGCGGTGAGCCGGCCCGCGTAGTCCACGGAGCAGCGGGCGATGACGAGACGCATGGGGCGTCACGCTACTCGACCGGGGGGCACCTGCGCGATTCGCCCTGGACCACGGTGCCTTTACGGGGGAAATCCCCGCACCCCCGGCGTTCGCCAATGGCCGGTTGTATGTGCAATCTCCTGGTGCGGGCCTCTTGTGCGGCATACCGTTGAAGCGGGGGGTTGTGAGGCGAACACGCTCCGTCGCAAAGCCCCTTGTCCCGTCCCTAGGCCCTGTCCGTCCCGGCGGGGCCGCGAGAGGAGAACCTCATGTCGCTCGACGTCTCACCGGCCCTCCTCGAACAGGCCGAGCGAGGCGAGGTCGACGAAGCCGCATTTGTCGACTGCGTCCGGACCTCCCTGCCCTTCGCATGGGGGATGATCAGCTCTCTGGTGGCCCAGCTGAAGGTGGACGGCGGAGAGTTCGCCGACAATCAGACGCCGCCGCCGGACGAGCAGGCGCGCGGCCAGCTGCTGCGTGCGCTGGCGAGTGACGCCATCCGTGGTTCGCTGGAGCGCCACTTCGGCGTGCGGCTCGCTTTTCAGAACTGCCACCGAGTTGCGGTCTTCCCGCTCGACCCGGCGGTGGACGACCGTCTGGCCCGCTTCACGTCCATCCGCGGTCAGCTGCTGAACCAGTCGCCCGAACTCCGCGACTGCTGAACGGAGTTGCTGCCGCTGCGCACACGGTTGTGATGCGCACCGTGCCGTGCGCCAGCGGCAGCACCACCCACAGCACGCCGACCTCCGAGTACGGCGCCACCGCACCCACCGCACGACAGGCACGGTCACCGCCCCCGGCACCCGCATACCGTCCGCCGTACCCGGACCGGTCACCCCAGCTGGGGCAGGACCTCGGTGCCCAGTCGACGCACGTTCTCCTCCGTCGCCGCGAGGTCGCCGGAGCCCTCGACGAGCAGCGCGAACCGTGTGATGCCCGTACGCTCCGAGGTCGCCGCCAGCCGGTCGGTGCACAGCTGCGGCGGGCCGACGGGATGCAGCCGGCACAGCAGCTCCGTATAGGCCAGCGGGTCACGCATCGCGCGGTAGCGGCCGTCGACCGTCACATGCGCGCCCAGGCCCTGCTGCAGCCAGCCGGGCATCGCCTTCGTGAGGGTCTCCGCCGCCGCCCTGCGGGAGTCGGCGAGCTGCACCACGCCCGCCGAGACATGCCCGGCCGCGGCCACTTCGTCGCCGTCCCGGCCGGCCTCCAGGGCGGCCGACCGCCACAGCGCGACCATCTCCGCCTTCTCCTCGTCTCCGCAGTGCATGCCCAGCAGCATCGGGAGTCCGCGCTCCGCGGCCGTCCGGACCGACGAGGGGGAGGTGCATGCCACCACCACCGGCGGGCCCGGGGGGCCGGAACCGTCCGGATCGGTCAGTGCCTCAGCCGGCCGGGGCACCACCGCCACCTCCCGGAACGCATAGCGCTCGCCCTGCGCGCCGACCCGGGGCTCCCGCAGCCAGCGCATCAGCAGATCGAGTGACTCCGGGAAGCCGTGGTCGTACGCGGCGAGCCCGGAGCCGAACACCTCCAGGTCGATCCAGGGCCCGCCCCGGCCGACGCCGAGCGTGAACCGGCCGTCGGAGGTGAGATGCAGCAGCGCCGCCTGCTCACCGAGCGCTACCGGATGCTGGGTCGGCAGCACGCTCACCGCCGTCCCGACGCCGATCCGGCGGGTCCGCCCCAGCAGCAGCGCGGCGAGCGTCACCGCATTCGGGCAGACGCCGTACGGTACGAAGTGGTGTTCCGCGAGCCAGACATCATCGAGTCCGGCCTCCTCCGCGACCTCCGCGGAGCGCACCGCGCGGTGCAGTGCTTCCCCCTGTCCCTGACCGGGGAATTGAGCGGCCAGGATGAAAGCCCCAACGCGCATCGCTCTCTGCCTCCTCGCAGCTCGACGCGACTCCCCCTTACAGGCAACAACGTGCGACACGTGCCAAGGGCACGGCCTGACGCTAAATTTCCTGATGATCGCAGAATCCTGCCGAGGGGCGTTCGCCCGTGACCGCGCCGCGTACGCTGGTGACAGCCCGTGACCCCGTAACTCTCCGAGGTGCTCTGTGTCCCCGCGTCGAAACCGCCAGCACGGCGGCGCGAAGCCCATCGACCGCATGGGCGGTGACCGCTACGGCCTGGAACGTACCGAGGAGTGGCGTGGTGAGGACTGGGTCGTCCGGCTGGTCGGGGGCGGCGGGGCGGCCAAGCACTACCGCTGCCCGGGCTGCGACCAGGAGATCCCGCCCGGGGTACCGCATGTCGTCGCCTGGCCGGAGCACGGCGATGTCGACGACCGCCGGCACTGGCACAAGGCGTGCTGGAACGCACGGGACCGCCGGAGCGCGCGGCTCCAGCGGTCCCGGAATGCGCCCCGGTACTGAGGACCGGGGGCGCGGCGTCAGACGTCGCGCTGCATGATGGCGGCGTAGGCGCCACCCAGCGCCACCGCGGTCACACCGGCGAGGATCCACACGGGAGTCCAGCCGGTCGGGCCGGTGCTGAGGAACGGGATGTCGTACAGCGTCGCGAGCGCGCTGGGCACCGAGTACTCGATCAGCGCCTTCTGGATGTCCTTGAGGCTCTCGCCCTGCAGGAACAGCGCCAGCAGCATCGGCAGCAGCACCACACCCATCATCGCGCTGATGGCACCCGCCGAGTGCCGCAGCAGCGTGCCGACGGACAGTGCCAGCAGACCGAGCAGCGCGACATAGAGACCGGCGCCGAAGGTGGCGCGCAGCCACTGGTCGCCGGTCGGCGCGGGGCCGTTGAGCATCGCGTTGTCGAGCAGGGCGACCAGGGTGGTCGCGACCGTCGTGATCACCAGGGCGAGCGCGAAGAAGACGATCGCCTTCGCGGTCAGCATCCGCACGCGGCTGGGGCAGGCGGTCAGCGTCGTACGGACCATGCCGGTGCCGTACTCGGACGAGATCGACAGCACACCCAGGGTGATCACGCACAGGCTGCCGAGCAGGACGCCGACGAAGCCGAGGCCGAGCACCGGGTCCAGCTCGCGCTCCGAGCCCGCCGCGAGGGCGGCGAGCAGGCCGATGCCGACGATCAGCAGCAGCATCACGCCCAGCGTCCAGATCGTCGAGGGCACCGAGCGGATCTTCGTCCACTCGGAGATCAGCGCATGGCCGAGGTGGGTGGGACGCACCGGGATGGGCGAGACGTAGCCGCCCGCCCCGGCGTAGGCCTGCTGCGGGTGTTGCTGGGCCGGCGGCTGCGGGGTCTGGGGTGGTGCCGGGGCCTGGGCCTGGGCCTGGGGGACCTGACCCTGAGCGGGTGCCGGGGCCTGGGCCTGGGCCTGGGCCGGTACCTGGCCCTGGAGCATCATCGTGCCCGCGTCCTTGCCCGGCCCGTGCGCCGCGAGCGGCTGCGGCTCGGGGTACGGCTGGGCCTGGAGCATCATCGTGCCGGCTTCCCTGGCCGGGGCGGGCTGCGCGGGGGCCTGGCTCTGGACCGGGGCGGGTGCCTGCCCGCCCTGCGCCGGTGCCGGGGCCTGCGGGGCCTGACCCTGAGCGGGTCCCTGGCCCTGGGCCTGGAGCATCATCGTGCCCGCTTCCTTGGCGGGCGCGGGCTGCCCGGGCGCGGGCTGGGCCTGGAGCATCATCGTGCCGGCCTCTTTGGCGGGCGCGGGCTGCTCCGGTGCCGGCTGCTGACCGGGCTGCTGCTGGGCGGGCGGCATCTGCGGCGGCAGGCCCTGCGGCTGGTGCGGTGCGGCCGGCGGGGCAGCGGGCGGCATCGGCGGCGCGGCCGGCATCGGCTGCTCCTGTGCGCCGGTGTCGTGGGGTCCGCGCTCAGGCTGCGGCTGGGGCTGCGGCTGCTGAGGGCTGGTCATCGGGCGTCCTCGTGGTGGGGCGTGGGCAGGTCGGCGGGGGCGGCGGGCTGTTGCCCGTACGGGTGAGGCGCACCGTACGGCTCGGGTCCCCCGTACGGGTGACCTTGAGCGGGTGGCGGATAGCCCGGCCCCGGAGCGGCCCCGGGCGCCTGCTGGGCATACGGGTCCTGCTGGGCGTACGGATTCGGCTGCCCCTGGCCGGGAACACCGGCCGGAACCTGGCCGGGGACCCCCGGCTGGCCGGGCGGGTACCCCGGGCCGCCCGCATACCCCTGCGGGGCGTACCCGGCGGGGGCCTCCTGGAGACCGGCCCGCGCGTCCGCCGTCGAGCGGTAGTCCACGACGCCCTGCGTCAGCTGCATGTAGGCCTCTTCCAGGGACGCCTGGTGCGGCGACAGCTCCCACAGCCGGACGTCGGCCTGGTGCGCGAGCTCGCTGATGCGGGGGAGCGGCAGCCCGGTCACCCGCAGCGCACCGTCCGGCTCGGGCGCGGTCTGCCCGCCGGCCTCACCGATCGCGGCGGTCAGCTTCTCGCGCTGCTCCGGTTCGGTGTCCGGAGTACGGACCCGGGCGAAATCGGCGGAGTTGGCCGAGATGAAGTCCTTCACGGACATATCCGCCAGCAGCTGCCCACGGCCGATCACGATCAAGTGCTCGGCGGTCAGCGCCATTTCGCTCATCAGATGCGAGGAGACAAAGACCGTACGGCCCTCGCTCGCCAGCTGCTTCATCAGATTGCGCACCCACAGGATGCCCTCGGGGTCGAGCCCGTTGACCGGCTCGTCGAAGAGCAGGACCTGGGGGTCGCCGAGCAGCGCCGAGGCGATGCCCAGCCGCTGGCCCATACCGAGCGAGAAGCCCTTGGAGCGCCGCCCCGCGACGTCCTGCAGGCCGACCACGCCGAGCACCTCGTCGACCCGGCGGGCCGGAATGCCGGACAGCTGGGCGAGCGAGAGCAGATGCTGGCGGGCGCTGCGCCCGCCATGCACGGCCTTGGCGTCGAGCAGAGCGCCCACCTGGCGGGGTGCGTTGGGGAGGCTGCGGAAGGGGCGGCCGGCGATGGTGGCACGCCCCGAGGTCGGTGCGTCCAGGCCCAGAATCATGCGCATCGTCGTGGACTTGCCGGAGCCGTTGGGCCCCAGGAAGCCGGTCACTGTGCCCGGCCGTACCTGGAACGACAGGTTGTACACGGCCGTCTTGGCGCCGTAGCGCTTCGTCAGGCCGACTGCCTCGATCATTCTCCGCCCCTCGCAAGATGGTCGGGGCAGAGGCGCCCTCGTACCCCCGTGAGGGTTAGGAGGCTATCCGGACATTGACGGTTCCCGTCAATCGCCACAGGTGACACCCCCCTCACCCACCACCTCAACCACCCGACTCCCTCCCACCACCCCACCCACTGGAGGGGCCGGACCGAAGCGGGCCGGTTACACGACGACATACGCGCATCCCCACCCACCCCCACACAAAACACCCCCCGGGGGTGGCGGGGCCGGCCGG
>NZ_JBEZHQ010000028.1:0-118325 GCF_040650675.1 Streptomyces sp. NPDC048637 | reverse complement strand
GGGGTGTCCGGACGTAAAGCGAAGCAGTCCGGACACCCCCACCCGCGGAGGCCCGTTACCGCACCCCGAAAGCCCCGCGCAGCGGACCCGGCCCGCCGCAGGCGAAACGGCGAGGTCCCACACGGGGGGACAGCCAAAAACGTGGGAAGAGATCAGCCCGCAGCGATGCCCTCATAGCCCGAGATCTCCCGCGGGCTACGAGAGCTGGGCCCCACATACCGGGCCGACGGCCGGACCAGTCGGCCCGTCCGCTTCTGTTCCAGGATGTGCGCGCTCCAGCCGGCCGTACGGGCGCAGGTGAACATCGAGGTGAACATGTGCGCCGGGACCTCGGCGAAGTCCAGGACGATGGCCGCCCAGAACTCGACGTTGGTGGCCAGCACCCGGTCGGGGCGGCGGCTGCGCAGCTCCGCCAGGGCGGCCTTCTCCAGGGCCTCGGCGACCTCGAAGCGCGGGGCATTCAGCTCCTGGGCGGTCCGCCGCAGCACCCGCGCCCGGGGGTCTTCGGCGCGGTAGACGCGGTGGCCGAAGCCCATCAGCCGGCCGCCCTTGTCCAGCGCCTGCCGGACGTAGGCGGAGGCGTCGCCGGTGCGCTCGACGTCCTCGATCATGCCGAGGACGCGGGAGGGCGCACCGCCGTGCAGCGGCCCGGACATCGCGCCGACCGCGCCGGACAGCGCGGCCGCCACGTCCGCGCCGGTGGAGGCGATGGCGCGGGCGGTGAAGGTGGAGGGGTTCATGCCGTGCTCGGCGGCCGAGGTCCAGTAGGCGTCGACGGCCTTGACGTGCTGGGGGTCCGGCTCACCGCGCCAGCGCTTCATGAAGCGCTCCACGATGGTCTCCGCCTTGTCGATCTCCTTCTGCGGCACCATCGGCAGGCCCGGCCCGCGGGCCGACTGGGCCACGTACGACAGGGCCATCACCGCGGCGCGGGCGAGGTCGTCACGGGCCGTCCGCTCGTCGATGTCCAGCAGCGGCTTGAGACCCCATACGGGCGCGAGCATGGCGAGCGCCGACTGCACATCGACCCGGATGTCACCGGAGTGCACCGGGATCGGGAAGGGCTCCGCGGGCGGCAGCCCGGGGTTGAACGCCCCGTCGACCAGCAGCCCCCAGACGTTTCCGAAGGACACCTTCCCGACGAGATCTTCGATGTCGACACCGCGGTAGCGGAGCGAGCCGCCTTCCTTGTCCGGTTCGGCGATCTCCGTCTCGAACGCGATGATTCCTTCGAGTCCGGGTACGAAGTCGGACATCAGGCAGCTCCTCAAGGTGGGGACGGCAAACGGTCCGTGACCGGCTGCCGTGCGGTCGAGTCTCTGGTGTGCGGCGCCGGTGCGGTTCCGCGGCTGCGCCGGGCAGCTCGCGGTCCGTACCGGTCACCCCGGTGATGCCCCGCCAGGGGGTGGGTCACGCGACGGTCTTGCCTGCGGTGGTCGGACCGCGGGCGGGCAGGTGCGGTGTGGTGCGCCCCTTCAGGCCGGACGGACACGATAGCTCTCCCCGCCCGGGGGCCACAGGGGGCCTGCCCCCGATTGTGGCGGGTCCCTCACCTGCGCGGAGGCGTGCGACCCGCACACCGGTCGATCTGCCGACGGGAGGGCTACGGCCGGTCGAGCGGGGGCAGACTTCCGCCTCTCCCGGCTGACCGCGCCTGACCGGGTGTTGCAAGATGAGGCCGTGCACCCCGCCGACGCGCCTCATGCCGAGAACCCCGACCCTTCCTCCATGCGTGCCCACTACCGCGCCGAGGGACTCGTCGAGTCCGACCTTGCCGCCAGCCCGTACGACCAGTTCGCGCGCTGGTTCAAGGACGCGACCGTGGCCGGTCTGCACGAGCCGAACGCGATGGTCGTCTCGACGGTGGACCCGGCGGGCCGGCCGAGCTCACGGACCGTTCTCCTGAAGGCGTTCGACGACCGCGGCTTTGTGTTCTTCACCAACTACAACAGCCGGAAGGGTCGTGAACTGGCCGAAAATCCGGCCATCTCGCTGCTCTTCCCCTGGCACCCCCTCGCCCGTCAGGTCGTGGTGACCGGCGCCGCCGAGCGCATCGGCCGGGACGAGACCGCCGCCTACTTCCGCACCCGCCCGCACGGCTCCCAGCTGGGCGCCTGGGCCAGCGACCAGTCCGCACGGGTCGGCTCGCGCGAGGAACTGGAGCGCGCCTACGAGGAATTGGCGGCCCGCTACCCGGAGGGGGAGCAGGTGCCGGCGCCGCCGCACTGGGGCGGCTACCGGATCGCCGCCGAGACGATCGAGTTCTGGCAGGGCCGGCTCAACCGGCTGCACGACCGGCTGCGGTACGTGCGGGAGGGCGACGCCTGGAGCGTGGAGCGCCTGGCGCCCTGAGGGCGGGCCCGGTGCCGCCGCGACGGTGTCCCCGTCGCCGGGCGGTGCGCCTGCCGTGTGCAGACGCAGACGACCCGCGGGCTGTTTCCTCCGCGCTCGGTGGCGCGAAGGGCCGGTCGGACGAACCGGCAGCCCGCGGGTCGGGTGACTGCTTGGGATTGGCCGGCTGCGCATCTGCAGTATGCGCCGGTCCGGCGCTGCACTTCGGTGAAGCGACGGGCCGCTAGCCCGCAGCCACCTCACGCGTCCGGTGCGAAATCATTGGCCGAACCACCTCCCTTCTCGTGTGCTCCACACATTAGGAAGCCGTCCGGCCGCACACAAGGGATTTTCCCGTTAGCAACGATTTCCGCGAATCGGGCGTGTGCGGTGTCCCGTTCCAGTTGAATGTTCCCAGGTGGAGCACGTGTGGCCGCGTTCGTAAGGGGTGCCAGTGACTGCTTCGTCAGCTTCTTCCGCCGCGTCGGCCTCGGCGCGGTGCGCCGCCGGCGAGACCGGTGACTCCGGTCTGCTCGCCGCGCTCCTGGACGGTATGGACGCCGCCCTGGTCGCCTTCGCCGCGGACGGCACGGTCACCCACTGGAACCACGAAGCCGCGCGCATTCTGGGCTGGACCACCGCCGAGGCCGTCGGCCGTACGGGCCTGACCGGCTGGGCGGTCCGCAAGGAGGACGCCGACGGGATCGAGGCCGCACTGACGGCCGCCATGCGCTCCCCGGGCCGTCAGGTCCATGAGTTCGCCCTGCTGACCAAGGACGGCCACCGTGTTCTCGTCCGCACCCAGTCCTCCGCGGTCCGCGCCCCCGGCGGCCGGGTCGTGGGCGTGTACTGCGCCTTCAGCGAGGTGCACACACAGCTGGACCTGGAGCGGTCCATCGCGCTCAGCGAGGCGCTGTTCGCGGACGCGTCGTGGGGCGTGGTGCTGATCGACGCCGATCTGCGGCCCGCGGTCGTCAATGCGCACGCCGCCCGCGCCCTGGGCATGGGGCGCACGGCCCTGCTGGGCCGCCCCCTGGGTGAGCTGCTGGCGCAGGGCGTCGAGGAGCTGGAGTGCGCGCTGCAGCACGTCCTCGCCGAGGGCGCGCCGCCGGCCGTCGCCGAGCTGTGGGTGACGCTGCGCTCCGCGGAGGCCGGGGTGCCGCGCCGGTGCTGGCGCAGCGGCTTCGTCCGGCTGGTCTCCCCGCTGGCGGAGGAGCCGGTACCGCTGGGTGTGGCCTGGCTCTTCCAGGACGTCACGGACGCCCGGCGCGCCGAGCAGGAGAACTCCCTGCTGCGTTTCCGCGCCCAGCAGCTCCACCGGGCCGGCCGGGCGGCCGCGGAGTGCCCGGACCCGGCCGGGGCGGCCGCGCTCCACCTCGACTTCGCCCTGGCGGGCTTCGCCGACCACGGTCTGGTCGACCTCGCCACGACGCCCGCACCGGCACCGTTCGGGGCGGTCGCCGGGGGCGATGCGTTCGACGCGTACGGCGTGGCGGGTGCGGAGGGCGCAGCGGGCGGTGCCGAGCCGTCGTCCGGCGCCGGGGGCACCGCCGCCACCGGTGCGGAGGCCGGGCGCCGTATGCGAGCGGGCACGCCCCGTCTGGTGCGGACCCTGGCGTCCCCGGCCGGTTCCCCCGGCCCGTCGGAGACGATGCCGGCGACCGGCATTCCCGCGCCCTATGTGCCGGGCCATCCGGCGCTCCAGGCGTACGAGCGGCGCGGTTCGGTGCGCACCAGCGCCGGGCCCGCCTCGTCCGAGGGCTGGGCGGCCGCCCGTAATTGGCCGGACGGCTCGGTGCACGGGTTGTGTGTGGTGCTGTGCAGCCGCGGCCGCAGGCTCGGCGTCGTGACCTTTCTGCGGGCGCCCGCGCGCCGCCCGTTCGACCGCGCGGACGCGGACTACGCGGAGGAGGTCGCGGCCCGGATCGCCGCCGCCCTGGATCTCGCGGGCGCGGCCGAGGGGCGGCCGGCGCCGGCCGCTCACTGCCGGTAGAAGATCCGGTCCGCGTAGGCGCTCATCACCCCGGCGTTCCAGTCGTGCCCGCCGTCGACGTTGCCGGAGCGCAGCAGCGGCGGGTCGATGCCCCGCTCGGCGAGCGTGCCCGCGGCCGTCGCCACTACGGCCTGCATGATCGCGCTGGTGACGACCGTGGAGGCGGGGGCGAACGGCGCGTCGATGCCCGGCAGTGTCAGCTCCGCGTCGCCGACCGGGATCCGGCTGTCCAGCACGAGATCGCAGTGGTCCTTGAGGAAGTCCCCGGAGGAGTGCCGGGACGTGGTCGCGTCCGCGTACGCCACCGAGGTCACGCCGATGACCTTGATGCCGAGGGCGCGGGCGTGCCGAGCCATCTCCACGGGCAGCGCGTTGCGCCCGGAGAGCGAGATGATCACCAGCACATCGCCCGGCTGCAGCGGGCTGGTGTCCAGGACGGCGCCGGCCAGCCCGTCGACCCGCTCCAGCGCGCTGCCGAGGGTCGCGGGCCGCACGTCCACGCCGACCACGCCCGGGACGGACAGCAGATTCATGATTGCCAGCCCGCCCGCGCGGTAGACCGTGTCCTGGGCGGGGAGCGAGGAGTGCCCGGCACCGAAGGAGAAGACCCGGCCGCCCGCCGCGACGGTGTCCGCGATCAGTGCTCCGGCCGCGGTGATCCGGTCGTCTTCAGCGTCGCGGACCTGCCGCAGCAGGTCGATCGCGGCGTCGAAGTACTTCCCGGCCAACCGGTCGCTCCGGTCGCTCTCAGCCATTACCGCGGGCCCCTCTCGTCGGATCTCGGCGTATCTGATCAGTGGCGCGGATCACGTTGCGGTCTGGACCAGTGCCCTGTCAATACGGCTGAGCGGGTCCGGAGTAGGGACGAGGCGCCACCGTTGTCAGTCGGATGCGTCAGAATTGAGTCCAGGGCCACCGCACCACACATCAAGGGGCACGCATGTCCGGACTGATCGACACCACGGAGATGTATCTCCGCACCATCCTTGAGCTGGAAGAAGAGGGTGTGGTGCCCATGCGCGCCCGCATCGCGGAGCGGCTCGAACAGAGCGGCCCGACGGTGAGCCAGACAGTGGCGCGCATGGAGCGAGACGGCCTGCTGCAGGTCGCGGGCGACCGGCATCTGGAGCTGACGGAGGAGGGCCGGCGGCTGGCGACGCGGGTGATGCGCAAGCACCGCCTCGCCGAGTGCCTGCTCGTCGACGTCATCGGGCTCGAATGGGAGCAGGTGCACGCCGAGGCGTGCCGCTGGGAGCATGTGATGAGCGAGGCGGTCGAGCGCCGCGTCGTCGAACTGCTGCGGCATCCGACGGAGTCCCCGTACGGGAACCCCATCCCGGGGCTGGAAGAGCTGGGCGAGAAGTCCGGGGGCGACCCGTTCCTGGACGCCGGCATGGTGAGCCTGATGGATCTGGACGCCGGGGCCGACGGGAAGACGGCCGTGGTGCGCCGGATCGGTGAGCCGATCCAGGCGGACGCCCAGCTGATGTACACGCTGCGGCGGGCCGGTGTGCAGCCGGGCGCGGTGGTGAGCGTGACGGAGTCGCCGGCCGGGGTGCTGGTCGGCAGCAGCGGTGAGGCCGCCGAGCTGGACTCCGAGATCGCCTCGCATGTCTTCGTCGCCAAGCGCTGAAAGCAGTTTCAGCTGGTTTCTTTTTCGCACTCCCGCCCGCAGATCGCCCCCGAGCCCGCTGAGCTGCGCTGACGCGCCGTTCGGCGGGCTCGGCAAGTTCTTTCCCGCTGAACGGACTTGTGCGAATCCGTGCGATACGGCCGGTCTCGTGCCACCCTGACGCATGGCCATGCATCGGCCTGTCCTGGCCGGGGAGGGGGCTCGGATGCATCCACTTGCTCGGGAGACAGTCAGGGCCCCGGCGCTGCGAGCAGCCGGGGCCCTGCCTCCCCATGTCCCCCACCCAAGACCCGGAGCCCCGAGCTCCCAGGGTCTGTCCCCACGGGCCCCCTTCCCGGTAGGGCCCGCCTCCCGGCAGATGTCTCCCCGTGGCGGGCGCGGCCAATCCTTGAGCGAGGTCACTCGAACGAGGGGTGTTCCGCGTCGGAACGGTGCGTTCGAATAGGGGTTCGATAGTGTGGAGCTGCTCAAGGGACGATTGGGGGTGCCAGGGCACATGGTGCGGCGCATCGATGTAGCAGGGACCGGCGGCGTGCGGCTTGCCGCCTGGGAGTTCACCGACCCGCCCAAGGTCGGCGGCGGGCTGGAGGAGGGCGAGCAGCGGCCCGGCGTGCTGCTGCTCCATGGCCTGATGGGGCGCGCCTCGCACTGGGCGGCCACCGCACGCCGCCTGAGCGCCCGTCACCGCCCGGTCGCGCTGGATCAGCGGGGCCACGGCCGCAGCGAGAAGCCCGCCGAGGGGCCGTACGACCGCGAAGCGTATGTCGATGACGCCATCGCCGCCATCGAGCAGCTCGGCCTCGCCCCGGTCGCCCTGGTCGGGCATGCCATGGGCGCCCTGACGGCCTGGCAGTTAGCGGCCCGGCGCCCGGATCTGGTCAGTGCGCTGGTCATCTGCGATATGCGGGCGTCGGCGCTCGGCGCGGCCTCGCAGCGCGAATGGACCGAATGGTTCCGGTCCTGGCCGGTGCCGTTCGCCACCCTCGCGGATGTCCGTAAGTGGTTCGGTGAGGACGATCCGACCCTGGAGCGGTCCAGACCCGCCCGCGGTGAGTTCTTCGCCGAGGTGATGGCCGAGCGCGCGGACGGCTGGCGGCCCGTCTTCTCCCGCCGGCAGATGCTCAGCGCCCGTGAGACCTGGGTTCATGACGCCCATTGGGAAGAGCTTGCCCAGGTGCCGTGCCCGGCCCTCGTGGTCCGCGGCCTCGATGCCGAACTCGGCCGCGCCGAGGCCCAGGAGATGGTCCGGGTCCTGCCCCGCGGCGCCTACGCCGAGATCCCCGACGCCGGACATCTGCTCCCGTGGGAACAGCCCGACGCATGGTGCGCCGCCATTGAACCGTTTCTCCAGGCGGCCACGATGCCGACGTAGCGCCCTCTGCCGTGCGCCAGGGCTCCCGAGGGCTGACGCACGGCAGCCGGTATGCCGTCGACTCAGCCGGCGTTGTTGAACTTCCAGATCAGCGGGGAGCCGCTCTGGCCCTCACCGGCCCAGTGGACCTCCACGGACTTCGCGCCCTTGGGGATCATGTAGGTCTGGCAGATGGTGTGGCTCTGCCCCGCCTTCCAGTTCTCGATGTCGATGGTGTCCTCACAGCCCGGACCGTCCTCGGCGGCACCGATGAGCAGACCGCCGCGCTGTCCGTCCGCGTAGATCTCGGACTCATCGGCCACGTCGGGCGATTCCTTGACGACACCGCCGCCCTTGTTCGTGTACTTCACCCATGCGGTGGCGGCCACCAGACCCTTTGCCCGCTTCGGGTCCGAGACCAGTTTCTTGGTCTCGGCCTCGGTGCCCACATGCACCTTTTGCGCGGCGACCTCGTAAGTGATGGTGCCGTTCTCTTCCTTGAACTTCCCCGTACCGCCCTGACCGGGCTTCAGTTCACTGGTCTCCGCCGGGGCCGACGAGCCCTTTTCCGTCTTGGGTGCGTCGTCGGTGGCGGTGGCGCTCTTCTTGTTGCCGCCGCAGGCGGTCAGTGCCAGCGCCAGTACGGCGACGGGCGCGGCGGCGCGCAGCAAAGCGGTCTTCTTGTGCAGCACAACATTCTCCTAGCAGACATTCTCCCCCGTCGCACAACACAGTTCCCCGTGTGTTTGCGAACGGCTGTGTGAGCGGAGCATAGGAGCGGGCTTTCGGATTTGTCGAAACATTGCCGTGAGATGGGCCCGGGACCGGCACAGGTGATTCGCGTGAAATTCCCGAAAAAGCGGGGCCGTTCTCTTGATCGTTTGTCCAATTGGGGGTGAATTCCATGCGATTGATATGTGGCATCAAATGATGGAGAAATTCGCGAAGGCAGTGGCACATCATGGAGCGGCGCGGGGCCGCGCGGAGTGGCACGGGCCGGTGGGTGCCGGTTGCGGGCCGTGCCAACGGAGTTGGCGAACCGGCCCGGCCAACACCGCGCGCCGGTCAGTCCCGTGTGCGGGTGAAGTCGCCGCGCTGGACCCGTCCGGCGAGGGAGTCGCCGGTGCCGCGCAGCAGTGAGCCATAGCCGGTGGCCGCCCAGAGGCTGTCCTCGGCGGGCACCTCGAAGTACGGCACCGGGCGGCCGTCCCGCCGGTCGGTCAGCACCTCCGGGGCACGCCGGGTGCGTACCGCGCGCAGACAGGTCTCGCAGGCGGCCACCCGCAGTTGCTCGCGCCGGCCCAGCGGCCGCCAGGGTATGCGGCGGACGGCCGGGCCGTGCAGGGGATGGAAGAAGCACAGCGGGAGCGCGGCCGCGGCTGGGGCTGCGGAAAGAGCCGCCCGGCCCTCGGCGACCAGCGCGAACACCCCTGCCAGGTCCGGGACTCCACACGCCCGGTCCAGGACCGTGCCGGCCGCGGCGTAGGCATCGAGCGCCCGCTCGACGGCTGCCGGGTCGCCCTGTGCGGTGCGAGCCTCCTCGCCGAGCCGTACGACCTCCTCGGCGGCACGGTCACGCAGCCCCGCCTCGTCCGCCTGCCGGGCGGCGGCGAAGACCGAGCGCGGCAGTGCGAACGGCGTCGAGAGGTCCCGCAGCCGCGACCGGCGCCGCAGCAACAGCCCGACCGCGGCCAGCAACAGCACCGGCCCGACGACGAGGGACAGGAGCCGCACGACGGGGGAGCCGTGCGCGGACGTGGCCTTCGCGCCCGCGCCGTCCCCCGTGCCCCGCGTCGACTTCGGGGCGCCGAGACCGGCGGTGGCCCGCTCGTACACCGCGTCGCCGTTGCCGGCCTCGATGATGTCGATCGCGCGGGCGACCCGCTGCGCCGGCCCCGCGCCCTTCATGTCCTTCTGGAAGAAGACCGCGGCGGCGGCATGGAACGCCTGATGCGCACCCGAGGGCCATTCGCGGGCGCTGGTGTCATCGGGGTGGTTCCCGAGCGTGATGAGGAGGGACGGGCCACCGCCCATCCGGTCATGGACCACCTCGGCGAGCTGCTCCGGCTTCCCGCCCCAGCTGTCGCCCTCGACCAGCGGCACCAGGGCCACCCGGATCGGCAGAGGGGTGCGCCGGATCCGCGCGGCCGGCTCCCGCTGCTGTTCCGCGTCGACGGCCGAGGCGAGGGACGGGTCGACATGGACGGGGGAGCGGCGCAGCGCATCGGCGATCTTCTGCCCCGGGCTCTCGGCGGCCGCACCGGGCGCCGCGGCGCAGCACAGCAGCGCGACGGAAGCGGCGCCGAGAGCGAGGGCCCGGTGCAGCCGACGGGCGGTGGCCGGGGCCCGCTGCGGGCCGGCGGGGTGAAGGGGGTCAGTGCACACCGAAGTACTCCCGTACATCGCGGGTGAGTTGATCGATTCCGACGCCGTCGCCGAGCGCGGCCAGGGGTCCCGGCAGGGTGGGGTACGGGGCATACGCGTCACGTCCGCCGCTCCCCGGGGAGCGCAGCCGCAACACCGGGCCGGGCGCCGGCCGGCACGCCTCGCACACCGGCAACGACCGCGCCGGGCCGCCGTCGGAGGGCCGTACCGGTCCGCGGCTGCGGGCCGCGCCGTGCAGCGGATTGCGGTGGCAGACATGGCGCGCGGCGGCCGGTTCCTCGATTGCGGTCCGTCCGGCGCGGGCCAGCACCACGGCACAGGTGAGGCCGACGGGCGTGGCATCGGCGTCGATCCGGCCGTCGCTGTCGCCGTCGACCAGCAGCGCCGCGGCGTCCAGGCACTCCCAGGCCCTGCGCCGGGCCTCCTCGGGCAGCGAAGGCGAAGCCTCCAGGGCGGCCGTGAGGGCATCGAGATCCTGCCGGGCGGTGCGCCGCAGCCATGACAGCGCGGGCCGGTCCGGCGCTGCGCGAACCGCGGCCCCGCCCGCTCCCCGGCCCGCCGGTCTCCTGCGCCGCACCAGCCGACGGACCACCGCACGGGCCGCCGCGACCAGCCCGAAGACCAGCCCCGCGGCGAAGGTGCCGATGACCATCCCGGGTTCGAAGTCCCCGGTGAACAGACCGGGCAGCGCCTTCTCCTCGACGGGGTCGGCGGCGGGCGGCGGGTCATAGGGCCTGCCGCCCGTCGTGGCCCGTGGGGCCTTGCCGACGTACGTCAGCAGCTCGTCCAGATGACGGCCGAGCTGTTCCTCGGCGGGCCCGGTGTAGGTGAGGTCGCGCGGGCGGCCGACGAGGTAGCTGTCGTCGACGCGGGTGCTGTAGTTGACGAGTTCGATGACGCCGGTCGCCGGGTCGGCGAGCACCATGAGGACATCGCGGTGCAGCCGGCCGTGCAACTCCTTGGCCAGCACCTCCGTGGCGCCCCCCGACTCGTCGTCCGTCGGGGTGGGCACGGCGGCGATCACCACCGGGACGTCCAGCTCCCGTAGGCGCTTGCGGAGTTGGGCGCGCTCGGCGCCGTCCAGCGTGGACCGGCTCTCGGGGTCGAGGTAGAGCGGATCGCGGCGCAGTCCGGCGGACACCCGGTCGATACGGGCCCGCATATCGGCGGCTGTGGGACGGGAGCCGTCACCACTGGTCGTGTCGTCGAAGATCTGGGACGCGGTGAAGGCGACCAGCCCGCCCAGCACGGCGGCACCCAGCATCAGGGGCAGCAGCCGCGCGCGGGGGAACGGGCCGGGACCGCCACCCGGCTGCTGCCGGGCGCTCCCCGTCGTGCCGCCGCCGGCCTTCCCGCCCCCGCCCCGCGGACCACCACGCGCCCCCGGTACGCGCACCGGTCCGCCCGCTGCCACCGCACGCCGCACCCGGCGCCGCTGCAGGGCATGGACCGTGACCAGCAGCACGGTCAACGGAATGCCGATGACGGCGATACCCGTCACAAAGCTCTGGTTCCCGCGCTCGGTGGTGTCGGTGTGCAGACCGGGGGGTTCGGCCGACGTCCCGTTGTCATATGTGGCGCGCGCCTCCTCGGCGCGCTGAGGGGCCCGCCCCGAGGTGACCACCTCCACGAAGTGCCGGAACACCTCGCGGGGGGTGGCGTCGTACGGCAGGGCGTACGCCGATTCCGTGACGGCGTCCGCCGTGCCGGGCAGGTCCACGCCGTAGGTCTGCGCCGCCTCCAGGCCCGTGTCGCTCAGGGCGACATACAGGCCCTTGCGTCCCAGCCGGTCATGGACACCGGCGAGCAGGCCGTCCGCCTGGGTGCCGTAGGAGGTGTGCGGCAGGACCATGACGTACGTCGGCACACCCAGGCGCCGGGCCTCCCGGGCGAATGCGGGCGCGGTCGACCGGGGGACCTCGCGCGGGATCTGGTCGCTGACATGGACCGGGCTCTTGCGGAGCTGCGCGGCGAGGTACGCGTACTGCGCCGGGTCGTCGGGTGTGGCGGGACCGGCCGGCGCCGCCTGCACCGCCCCGGCGCAGAACAGCACCGTCAACCAGCCCACCACCAGCACCATTCCGGCGCGCGGCACCGCCCCCACCACCCCTCGTCCGGGTCGTGGATGACGCTACCGCCACCGCGCGCCGGCCGGTGCGGCCTGTGGACAACTCCACGGCGAGGCCGCCGCGGCCCGGCCGGCGCGCGCTCAGCCCTTGCTGACGGCCGCCAGAATCTCCGGCAGCCGCCGGGCGGCCCGCGGCGCCATCAGCCGCAGCCCCAGCTCCGCGACGGCCACGCCGTAGACCGCACCGGCCGGCAGCAGCACCCACAACAGGTGGTGCAGACCCGCGACATGCAGCCAGATCGTCAGCCCCAGCAGCGGTGCGCACAGCACGGCACCCGCCACGACCCCGCCGAAGAGACTGAACCAGGCGATCGAGCCCTGCCCCGGTGCGACGTTCTTGTTGCCCTCCGAGGGGATCGAATACGGGAAGAGCACCGACGACAGCACCCCAGTGGCCAGCAGCGCGCCCAGTACCGCCAACGAGAGCCCGTACACCTCCAGGAAGGACGACCACGGCCCGATGAGCGCCGCACTGCCGACGACGACCAGCGTGACGTACGGGACGGCCACCAGCGCCAGCGCCAGCGCGCGGGCCCGCAGCTCCTGATAGGCGTCCCGCGGGGTGGCGATCGTCGAGGCGACCATCCAGAACGCCGAGGTGTCCTGCCCGAACTGGTTGTACATCTGCATGCCGAGCAGCGTGGCCGCCGAGAACGCGGTGTAGATGCTGCCGCTGCCCTGCACGGCCGAGACGACCGGCACCAGCAGTCCCGCGGCGAGCGCGGTCGCCCACGACATCTTCGACTTGGGGTCGCGCCATCCGTAGCGCAGCGTACGGAGGATGACCGTGCCGGTGCGCCCCTGCGACAGCAGCCGCGCAAGGCCCCGCTCCCCGCCGCCGGCCCGGCGTGCGCTGTCCTTCTCCACCGCCTGGAGGGTGGAGGAGTCCGGGGACGTCATCAGGGTGGTCAGAGTGCGCTGCCACCACCACAGCAGCAGGACCAGCGCCAGCACCGTCAGCCCCAGGCCGGCCAGCGCCCGCCCGTACGCCCCGTGCCCGGCGTTGTCGACGGCGCCCACCGCCGAGACCGGCGGCACCCAGCGCAGGATGTCGCCCAGCGGCTCCAGTACGGACAGGCCGTCCGGCTTCCCCAGCTTCTGGGCGGCGATATTGACGCCCTGCGCGCCGATGGCGATGAACAGACCGCTCAGCACGGCGAGATCGCGGCCGCGCCGGCTGGTCAGCAGCCGCACCGAGGCGGTGGCGATCGCACGCGCCAGCGACACGCACACCAGCACCACCAGGACCACGGCCATCACGCCGACGGCCGCGGCGGCCGCGCCGTCCGCGACCGCGATCACCGAGCCGGTCACCAGCGCGAGGGTGACGACCGGGCCGATGCCGACGAGCGAGGCCGCCAGCAGCGAGACGATCAGCGGCCGCGGCCGCAGCGGCAGCATGACCAGCCGGGTCGGATCGAGCGTCTCGTCACTCGCCGGGAAGAACAGCGGCATCGCCGCCCAGCCCAGGGTGAGGATCCCGGTGAGCAGCACGACCAGCGCGCCGACATGGGGGTTGCCGCGCAGCGCGATCAGCCCCACCACGACACCCGAGGCGAACAGCAGGCCGACGATGACGGACGAGACATACGCCAGCGTGCGCCCGGTCGACTGGCGTAGCCCGTTGCGCAGCAGTGTCAGCTTCAGCCGTACGAAAACGGCGGTCAGGGACGGTGCGGCGGCCGGCCGTGCGGCCGCCGCGGCGGATTCGGTGCTCATCGGGCGCCGCCACCGCCCAGCCAGTCCAGGTTCGCTCCCGTGCCCCGGTCGTTCGCGCCGACGAGTTCGAGGAACGCGTCCTGCAGCGAGGGCGCCGCGCCGCGCACCTCCGCGAGCGGGCCGTCCGCCCGGATCTGACCGGCGGCGATCACCGCGACCCAGTCGCAGAGCGACTCGACCAGTTCCATCACATGGCTGGAGAAGATCACCGTCGCGCCGGAGGCGGTGTAGCGCTCCAGTACGCCGCGGATCGTCTGCGCCGACACCGGGTCGACGCCTTCGAAGGGCTCGTCGAGGAAGAGGACTTCGGGGTTGTGCAGCAGCGCCGCCGCCAGCCCGATCTTCTTGCGCATACCGGTGGAGTAGTCCACCACCATCTTGTGCTGGGAGCCGGCCAGATCGAGCACGTCCAGCAGCTGCCCGGCCCGCTTGTCGACCTCGTCGCCCGGGAGGCCGCGCAACCGCCCTATATAGCCGAGGAGTTCGCGGCCCGACAGCCGCTCGAAGAGCCGCAGCCCCTCGGGCAGCACCCCGATCCGGGACTTGACGGACACCGGGTCGCGCCAGACGTCGTGCCCGCCGATCTCGACCAGCCCGGCGTCCGGCCGCAGCAGGCCCGTCACCATGGAGAGGGTGGTGGTCTTGCCGGCGCCGTTGGGGCCGACGAGGCCGATGAAGCGGCCCGCGGGCAGCGTCAGGTCGATGCCGTTGACGGCGATCTGCTCGCCGAACTTTTTCCACAGGCCCTGGATGCGGACGGCGGGCGGACCGGCCGCGCCGCCTCCGGGGGCCGCGGCCGGCCCGCCCGGAGAAGTGGCCGTGGTGCGCTGCGGCGGTGCCGAAGTGCCCCGCTCATCGATGTGTTCCGGCTCGTTCGCCACCGGTCCTGCCCTTCGACGTCCCCGCAGAGGCCGGTCCCGGCCCCCGTCTGGCATCCCACGATACGGGCGGTTACGGGACGGGGGCCGGGGGGCGGGCAGCCCTGGGGACAAGGGGAGCGGCACGGTCCGGGGGGCGGGCAGCCCTGGGAGCAAGGGGAGCGGCACGGTCCGGATATCAGCGCCCCCGGACCGCGACCGCGTCCCGTGCGCAGGCATAGGCGAGCGGGCTGATCAGCTCCTCCGCGTCCGGCAGCCAGCGGTTGGCCGGGGTGGGGCGGCGCGCCCACTGCACCGAGCCGTGCGCGCCCACCCGGGTCGGCGGTGCGGCGAGGTACTCGCCCTCGCCACGGCAGATCAGATCGAGCGCGGCCGGCGCCCAGCCCAGGGTGCGTACGAGGGCGGGCACCTTCACCGAGGCACCGGGGAGGACGAAGAAGAGCATCCGGCGGTCGGGGGTGCGGGTGACCGGGCCGAGCGCCAGCTCCATCCGCTCCATGCGGGCCAGCGCCAGACAGCCCGCGGTCTCGGGCACGTCGAGCGCCTCGAACGTCCGGCCCGTCGGCAGCAGGATCGAGGCCTGCGGCTGCTTGCTCCACATCCGGCGGACGGCGGTCGCGCTGCCGCTGGCCTGTCCGGCCCAGCCGGGTCCGGTGGGGTGTGCGCCGGGTGCCGCGCAGTCGCCGGCGTCGCACGAGCAGCGCGGTGTCTCACCGTCGTGCTCCAGCCATGCGCCGGGGAACACGTCCCAATGCCGTTCTTCCGCGTAACGCACCGCAGTTTCGAGCAGCTGCTCGCCGCGCTGCAGGGGAATCTGCGAGGCTCCTGTGACTCCGATGGTCTTTTCCACGCTGAGGACAACTTCCCTCGTCACCAAGGGTTACGGCTCAGGGGTGGACTCCCCGGCGCATCGTTCTCGCACGTGGGGCGCATGGGTGCACCGGTGGGGGCGCGTATGCGGGCGGGGCCCGAGGAGCGGGTAGCCACCTGCGTGACGGGCGGACGGACCGCCCGGCGGCAGTCCGAAGTGCACCCGGGGGGAGCCCGGCACGGCGGCGCCGTGATCTGTGCACGGCACCGCGCACCCTTCCCCACCTGTGAACGGCACTTGGCACCGAAGATGCACCGGACAGGGCACAAACCGCTCACGCCCGAGCATCCTCCGCACAGCGCATATCACAACGATCCCTCCTATCGCGCATATTCAGGATCTCTCGGATATCCGGCATATTCCTGGGGAATCGATCACAGGGAACGGCGTTCGGCGGTGAACGCACAGCGGTACACAGGGGGTACAAGCATGGCCGCCAGGCCACTCGTCGCACGGCAGCCCAACGAACGGCTGCAGGCGCTGATCCAGGAAGCCGCCTGTTCCAACGCGGGGCTCGCCCGCCGCGTCAACATGTGCGGTGCGGAACACGGTCTCGACCTCCGTTACGACAAGACCTCCGTGGCCAGATGGCTGCGCGGACAGCAACCACGGGGCCGCGCGCCGGCCGTGATCGCGGAGGCGCTGGGGCGCAAGCTGGGGCGCACGGTCACCATCGACGAGATCGGGATGGCCGACGGCAAGAATCTCGCGTCCGGGGTGGGGCTGCAGTTCTCGCCGACCGTCCTCGGGGCGATCGAGCAGGTCTGTGAGCTGTGGCGCAGCGATGTCGGCCGGCGCGACTTCCTCAGTGGCTCCACGGTCGCGGCGTCCGCTCTGGTGGAGCCCAGCCGCGACTGGCTGATCACCGGGGCGGACACCCAGGTCGCCCGGAACGCCGGCGCCCGGGTCGGGATCTCGGACGTCGAGGCGGTCCGCGCCATGACCACAGCGCTCAGCGAGCTCGACCACCGCTTCGGCGCCGGACATGTCAGGCCGGTCGTCGTGCACTACCTCAACAGCGTGGTCTCGGGGCTGCTGGCCGGCTCGTACCGTGAGTCCGTCGGGCGTGAACTCTTCGCCGCCGTCGCGCGGTTGACCGAACTGGGCGGCTACATGGCCGTCGACACCGGCCAGCCCGGCCTCGCCCAGCGCTACTACATCCAGGCGCTGCGGCTGGCGCAGGCGGCCGGTGACCGCGGCTACGGCGGCTATGTGCTGGCCGCGAGCATGAGCCATCTCGCCGCCTCGCTCGGCAATCCACGGGAGATCGCCCAGCTCGCGCGCGCCGCGCAGGAAGGCGCCCGTGGCCATGTCACACCGCGCGCGGAGGCGATGTTCTGCGCCGCGGAGGCGCGCGGACACGCGCTGCTGGGCGACGGCCGGGCCTTCCAGGTGGTGGCCGGCCGGGCGGCCACCGCGATGGAGCACGCCGAAGCGGCCGCCGAGGCGGGCGACGACCCGATCTGGATCACCCACTTCGACCCGGCCTACCTGGCCGATGAACTCGCCCACTGCCACCGCGACCTGGGGCAGCCCGGACCCGCCGCGCAGCGGGCGCAGGAGGCGCTGGACGGGCATCCGGCCGGCCGGGCCCGGCGCCGGGCCATCGGTCTGCTGCTGCTGGCCGGCGCCCAGGTACAGCAGCGCGAGGTGGAGCAGGCCTGCCATACGGGCACCCAGGCGGTGGAGCTGCTGAGCGGACTGCGTTCGGACCGTGGCGCGGAGTATCTGGAGGACTTCCAGCTGCGTTTGGAGCCTTATCGGGACGAACCGGTGGTGCGGGAGTTCAGTGCGCGACTGGAGTTGCGGGCCACAGCGGCGTGAGCAACGCCTCACGACGGGGGCGGCGACTCCTTTGTTGTGCGGCGACTGCTTTGTTGGGCCGCGCCGGGTTTGTCGTGGGGCGCCGTAAGGCCTGGTCGGCGGGGGCCGCCCGGGGCGTTCCGGGCGCGTGCGGGGGCGGTGACCAGGCGACGTGGTCGAACGTTGCTGCGACCCGGTAGCGTGCAGCCGACGATTCCGTAGGTCTGCACGTTGGTAGGAGTCACGGTGACGCAGAGCGGACAGGGTCACGACCCGCAGAATTCTGCGGCCGGTCCCGCGCGAGAGGGCATTGTGCTGCCCGCCAACGGTGAGCCGTGGGTGCCCGACCAGCAGGCCGCACCGCCGGCCGGCCAGCCGTGGGGCCAGCCCTGGGGACCCGGTCAGCAGACCGCCCCCGCCCCGCAGCCGTACGGTGAGGCGCCCGCCCAGGGGCAGCAGCCCGCCGCACAGCAGGGGTACGGCCAGGGCCCGCAGCAGGGGTACGGCCAGGGCCCGCAGCAGGGTTACGGCCAGGGCCCGCAGCAGGGTTACGGCCAAGGTCCGCAGCAGGGTTACGGCCAGGGCCCGCAGCAGGGGTACGCCCCGCCACAGCTCCCGAACCCGCCGGGCCTCGTCCCGCAGCAGCCGCAGGGCCAGGGCTTCCCGGCGCCGCCCCAGGAACAGCAGCCGGTGCCGCCGGCCATGCCGCCCTCGGCGCCCCAGCAGCAGCCCGCCGCGCCGCAGCCGCAGGCCGGCTCCGACGCCGAGGCGACGGCGCTCATGCCGCACGGCGCACAGCCCGGCCCGGGCGCGCCCGGCGCACTTCCGCCCGAGGGGCAGCAGTCGTACGGCCAGCAGCCCCCGCAGCAGTCGTACGGCCAGCAGCCGCAGGCCCAGCAGGCCCAGCAGCCCCCGCAGCAGCCCTACGGCCAGCAGCCCCCGCAGCCGCAGCAGGCCCAACAGTCCCCGCAGCAGCCCTACGGCCAGCAGTCCCCCCAGCAGCCGTTCGGCCAGCAGTCCCCGCAGCCGCAGCAGGCCCAGCAGCCTCAACAGCCGTACGGGCAGCCGCCCCAGGGCCCGTCCGGAGAGCTGGTGCGGGCGACTCCGCAGACCGGTGCGCCGCTGCCGCCCGCCGCGGGCGACGCGGAGGCCACCGCGCTGATTCCGCCCTTCGACGCCCGGTCCGGCGGCCCCGGCGCCGCGCCGCTGCCGCCCGAGGCGGCCTCGCGCCCCGAGACGCCCGACGAGTCCACGACCATGCTGCGCGCGATCAAGCCGACGCAGGGCGGGCCCCAGGGCCGGCCGATGCCGCAGTCCCAGCCGATGCCCGGTGCCCAGGGCGCGGGCGACTCCGAGGCCACCCAGCTCATCCCCCCGGTGGGCGCCGGTGCGCCGACCCCGCCGCCCGGCGCGCCGTACGGCGTCCGCCCCGGCGCGCCCGGTGACCGTCCCACCCCCGCCGAGTTCGACGGCCTGTTCCGCGAAGGGCCGGGCGGTCCCGGTCAGGCCGGACCGGCCGGTGCACCGGACTCCACCGCGCAGCTGCCGCGCTTCGAGGACCCGGGCCGCCCGCCGTACGGACAGCAGGGCCAGGGCCAGGGCCACGGACAGCAGTTCCCGCCCGGCGGCGGCTATGACCAGCAGGCCTCGTACGACGACGGCGGCAGCGGACGCCGCCGGCTCGCCCCGGCCGCGATCGTCGGCATCATCGTCGTGGCGCTCGCGGGCGCCGGCCTCGGCCTCGGCTGGGCGCTGAGCGGCGACAGCAGCGAGAACACCGCGAAGAAGCAGGACTCCGGGGCCGATACGCCGAAGGAAGCCAAGGAGGCGGAGAAGCCGAAGCCGGAGCCGACCACCGACCCGGCCAAGGCCCAGGCCAAGGGTCTGGACGCGCTGCTCGGCGACAGCAACAACAGCCGCTCCTCGGTGATCGGCGCCGTCAACAGCATCAAGTCCTGTGACAACCTCCGCGGCGCGGCCAAGGACCTGCGAGGCGCGGCCGGGCAGCGCAACGACCTGGTGAAGCGGCTGCAGCAGCTGCCCGTCGACAAGATCCCGAACAACGCCCAGCTGACCGCCGCGCTGACCAAGGCCTGGCAGTCCTCGGCGTCCGCGGACAACCACTACGCGGCCTGGGCCGGACAGGTCGGCGGCAAGAAGGGCTGCCACAAGGGCAAGGCCCGGCTCACCCGGCAGACCGCCCAGGGCAACGCGGCCAGCGGTCAGGCGACCACGGCCAAGAAGCAGGCGGCGCAGATCTGGAACCCGCTCGCCAAGAAGTACGGGCTGACGGAGCGCCGCCCCGAGCAGCTCTGAGCGGAGGACCTCTGAGTGGAGGACGGGGCGGGCGCCGCCGGGCTGCCCGCCCGGTGCCCCTCAGCCCGCCCGGCGCCGCTCAGCTGCCCGCCCGGTGCCGTTCAGCTGTCCGTGCGCCGCCGTTCCAGCGTCTTGGTGACGTTCACGAAGCCGTGCTGGGCGGCGACCAATTCGCCGTCCCGTACGACCTGGTAGGTCACCGTCCCGTTGACGATGCGCGGGAAGTCCTGGACGGCAAGCATGTCGTCCTCGCGCCAGCGCAGCTTCGGGGTCAGCCCGCCGGTGTCGACGGCGCGGTCACCGCGGTCCAGCGCCGTCTGCAGGGAGTGCGGGGTGATGTCCTCGACGCCCTGGTCATCGAGCTGCTCGATCAGCGAACGCAGCACGGTGTAGGCGATCCAGGTCGTCTGGACGCCCTGGTCGGCGGGGTCGATGCGGTTGTCGTTGAATGCGAAGTCGTTGATGACCCTGCGCATCGGCGCCCAGCGTGCATCGCCGGCGGCCGGATACCAGCCGGTGATGTCCGCGCCTTCCAGCGGCCCGGATCTGCCGCCCGTACGGTTCACCAGCGACTGGCCGACGCTGCCGAGCACGGAGGCGACCCGCACCTTGGGGCTGTCCTCCTGCAGCCGCCGGAACGAGTCGAAGAACGTATCGGTGTGATCGCCGAGCGAGGCGCTCACACAGGCCCCGTCCGCTTTGCCGCCGGCTTTCGACGTGCCGAAGACGGCCGGGTCGGCGCCCACCCCGTCCAGGGCGCGGTTCACCGCGGACGAGTAGTCGGTGGCGTCGTCAGGCGCCTTGATGTCCTTTGCCGGGTGCCGACTGCCGCTCTCCAGGCCGGAGTTGAGCAGGGACGGCATCTGGTCACCCTGGATGGTGTCCGGGCGGACCAGGGCGACGCGGTTGCAGTCACGCGCCAACTGGCGGCCGTTCCCGGCGAGCAGGGAGGCCTGCCCGCCGTTGACGGGGTAGGACAGCGGGCTCTCGAACTCCTCGACCGAGGCGCCGTAGCCACCGATGAAGGGGATGCCCTTGACCTCCAGCGGCGACATGAACGAGCGGCCGAACTGGCTGTAGGAGCCGACGACGGCGACCGCGCCCCGGTCCACCGCGCGCTGGGCGCACTGTGCGGCGGACACCGAGTCGTTGTGCTCGTTGCAGGTCAGCACCCGCAGGTGGTGGCCCCGGATGCCGCCCCGGGAATTGACCCAGCGGGCATAGGCCTGCGCCATGGCCGGCATACCCGGCATATTGGTCGCCTTGGTGCCCTCCGGCGCCCAGGTCATCACCGTGACCGGGTCTTTCTCCCCGTCCCCCGAGGCCCCGGGGAGGGAGCCGCAGCCCGAGAGCAGTGACGCGATGACCGCCGTACATGCCACCGCCGAACCGACCGCGGGAGCATGAGGGAAAGGGCGGGGGGAGAAGCGTCGCCGTCCGGTCATGACACCGCAGCCTTCCGTCCTGCCAGGAACGGGCGAGTGACGATGATGCAACGGATGGTGACGCGAAGGTGAATTCCGGGGGGCCGCTTGAGATCATCCGTGCAGAACGTACGATCCAATACTGTGCAAGGTTCGGAGAAGTCTTCCCGTCGCGGGCGCCGCTCGACCACCATGGGCGGTATGCCACTCAACGACATGCCGTGGTGGCGCTGGCGCAGCAATGTGCGCTCCGCGCTGCACATGCTCTCCGACCCCGCCTTCCAGCAGGAGACCTGGCTGGGCGGCCGTCCCGGGTACGGAGATGTCACCGACGCCGTCTACCGGCTCGTCGAGGACACCTGGCTGGACAACTGGTCCGCCGAGAAGTACATCGGCACCATCTTCCGGGATGCCCAGGAGGCTCAGCTCGTCGATGTCGCCGTCCTGCGTGTGCTGCGGATCATGCACCAGGTCGGTGCGGACGCCCCGGTCGCCGCGTACATGGCGCACGAGGGCTGGCCGGAGGCCGTACGGGCGGCCCGTGAGGCCCATGTGCAGCTGTCCGCCGCGGACGGCGAGGATCCCGATGCCGCGCCGCGCTCGCTGGAGGTGCTGGCCATCATGACCGGTGGACCGGACTCCCCGGCCTGACCTGCTCCGCAGGTGTGCGACCCTATGAGGTCATGAGCGAGTCGCAGCCCACCACCCAGCCCGGTCAGCACGATCGGAACGATCAGTACGTCCTCACCCTGTCCTGCCCGGACAAGCAGGGGATCGTGCACGCCGTGTCCAGCTACCTCTTCATCACCGGCTGCAACATCGAGGACAGCCAGCAGTTCGGCGATCACGACACCGGGCTGTTCTTCATGCGGGTCCACTTCAGCGCGGACGCCTCGGTGAGCGTCGACAAGCTGCGGGCCAGCTTTGCGGCGGTGGGCGACTCCTTCGGCATGGACTGGCAGATCCACCGGGCCGACGAGAAGATGCGGATCATCCTGATGGTGTCCAAGTTCGGGCACTGCCTCAACGACCTGCTGTTCCGCTCCCGGATCGGCGCGCTGCCGGTGGAGATCGCGGCCGTGGTCTCCAACCACACGGACTTCGCCGAGCTGGTCGGCTCGTACGACATCCCGTTCCACCACATTCCGGTCACCCGCGACACCAAGGCCCAGGCCGAGGCGCAGCTGCTGGAGCTGGTGGCGGAGGAGAACGTCGAGCTGGTCGTCCTCGCCCGCTATATGCAGGTGCTCTCCGACGATCTGTGCAAGGCACTGTCCGGCCGGATCATCAACATCCACCACTCCTTCCTCCCGAGCTTCAAGGGCGCCAAGCCGTACCACCAGGCGCACGCCCGCGGGGTGAAGCTCATCGGTGCCACCGCGCACTATGTGACCGCCGACCTCGACGAGGGCCCGATCATCGAGCAGGAGGTCGAGCGCGTCGGCCATGAGGTCACGCCGGACCAGCTCGTGGCGATCGGCCGGGACGTGGAGTGCCAGGCCCTGGCGCGGGCCGTGAAGTGGCACAGCGAGCGCCGGGTGCTGCTGAACGGAAGCCGGACGGTCGTCTTCGCCTGACCACGCCTTCCCACCACCCGGGGAATACCCTCCACCTTCGTCCTGCCGGGAATACCGTCCCGCCGGGAATGCCCTCCCTCCCCCCGTCCCGCCGGGAATGCCCTCCACCCCCGTCCCGTTGTGGCCCGAGGGGGCGTTCGGACCCCCTACGGGACCTGTTCGACGGCCCCCTCGGGAATGCCACCGACAGGGGCCGTCACATACAGGGGGATGTCACCTACAGGCGGGACAGCGACGCGGTCGCGAAGAGCACATCGCGGATCGCGTCGCGTTCGCCGTCCTGACCGGCGGCGGCCTCCTCGGGGGAGATATGGCCGGCGGCCAGCTGGCAGAACTCGGCGCTGTCCAGGGCGATATGCGCGACGGTGCGGTCCGGGGTGCCCAGGGCGGCCGGTGAGTCCAGCGCTATGTACCAATGGCCACCGCCGTTGCCCTCGACCTCCAGATGGAGCGTGCGGCCTGGGGCGCCCGCCTCGACCAGCCGCTGCGGCGGCGCGGCGAGCCCGGCCCGGCGGCGGTCGGCCAGCGCACTGGGCAGCAGCCGGGCGGCGAGGTCGACCATCTGGTGGAGGTGCCCGGCGGCCGGGGGAACGTACGGGTAGTCCACCGCCTCCGCGATATCGCCGGCGTGCACCCAGCACTCGAAGGCGCGGTCCAGGAACGCGTCGCGCAGCGCGAGCCGGAAGTCGCCGTACGGGACGGCGAGTTCGGCGACCTTGCCGCCGGCGAACGACACCTGTCGCGTCAGTGCGTAGCTCTGGTCGCGCCACGGTGCGTGGACGGCGAGCGGGTGGTGCTTCTCGTCCGCCGCGCGCCAGAACGTTTCCGTACGGATGAGGGGGTCCGGGGTGCCGGGCGGGGCGGCGGTGCCGAGCGGGTCGGTCAGCCCGAGCGCCGTCGCGACCAGGCCGTCCACCGCCATCAGATGCCCCATGACACCGGCGACGGTGGTCTCCCGCTGGACCGGGCGCTCGCCCTCGAACCAGCGCAGCCGCACCGGAGCACGCCACTCCGCCTCGCCCATGTCATGCAGCAGCGCATCCAGTTTGGCGGTCTCC
This sequence comes from Streptomyces sp. NPDC048637, assembly GCF_040650675.1. NCBI lineage: Bacteria > Bacillati > Actinomycetota > Actinomycetes > Kitasatosporales > Streptomycetaceae > Streptomyces > Streptomyces sp. NPDC048637. The sequence goes on along the minus strand of NZ_JBEZHQ010000028.1, from coordinate 94,858 downwards.
GCGTCGTACGGTGCCGCCCAGTCGGGCACCGGGATACGGGCCGGCCGCCCGCCCAGGCAGCCCTCCAGGACGCGGGAGCGCAGCAGCGGATCGAGGTCGAGGCTGTCGGCGGGATGCAGCAGCCCGACGGCATCGCGCAGCCGCAGCGCCTCGTCCGCACAGGAGGCGCAGTCGGTCAGATGCGCCTCGACGGCGGCCGTCTCCTCGGCGGAGCAGGCCGCCAGCGCCCAGGCGCCGAGCAGCGACTTGAGGACCCGGTGCGGTGGGGCCGGGTCCAGGTCGGGGACGGGCAGGGGCGTGGTGGGCGGCTCGGACCCGGGACCGGTGTCCGGAAGGGTGCCGACGGTGTCGGCCACCGGGTCGTGGACGGGCACCGGCGGGGTGTCCGGAAGGGGGCCGTGGTCCTCGGCTGCGGAGCGCGGGGAGGGTATCCGCGGCCGCTCACCGGGGCTGCCGGGCAGCTCGCGGCCGTCCCACTCGTCCGGGCCGTTCACAGGGACCGTCCATGGCCCGGACCGGGCGGTGCGGAGGTCCCCGGGCCGGTGTGCTGGGTGTGCGGCGGGAGCGGGCCGCGGGGAGCATACGGCGCAGTGGGGGACGGGCGCGGGGCGCGTGAGGCGTACGAGGCGCGGTGGCCGGGTGGCAGGGCCTGGTGGTGATGGGCGGTGGAGAGCAGCTGGAGGCCCAGGCGGAGCCGGCGCCGGGCCTCGTCCTCCGTGACGCCGAGGTCGGCGGCGGTCTGGCGGTAGTCCCGGCGCTGGAAGTAGGCCAGCTCCAGTGCGGCCCGCAGGGGAGCGGGCATGGACGTGACGATGTAGTCGGCGCGGGCGGCGGTGGAGGCGTCGCGGATCTTCTGCTCTATCTCGGCGGGCGCCGGGGCACCGTCGCCGCAGTCGCGCGCCGAGGCCGCCTCGGTCTGGCGCAGCCGCTGGACGGCCTGGTGGCGGGTGACGCCGGCGATCCAGGAACGCAGCGGGCCCTGCTTGGGGTCGTAGGAATCCGGGTGTTCCCAGATGTAGGCGAACACCTCGCGGGTGAGGCGGTCGGCGGCGTCCTCGTCGTCCAGGACACGGTGGGCGAGGCTGTGCACGAGCGAGGCGAAGCGGTCGTAGAGCTCGCCCAGCGCAGCCGCCTCGCCGTGGGCGAGCCGCTGTTGCATCCGCCTGTCCCAGCGCGGTGGCGCGTCGTGTCCCATCGGAACCCCATCCTGCCCGTCGCCTCCGGGCTCACTCCTCAGCCGTCACTCCTGCACACGCGCTCACGCCCGGAGCTGTGCGCACGATCACAGAACCCACCGTGCCCTCGAATGTAGTGCGCGGGTCTGACAACGCACGCTCCTTTGCGGCAAACCGAGCCCCGAGGGGGACGGGGATGGTAAAGACCTCACGAGGGATGGTCTCGCTTTGTGGCGATACTGCCCGATCGAAGCCGATCGATGCCGATCGTTCGTGTCCGTATACGGTGAGGTGTTATCCGTGTGTGACCGGATGTCGGCGAAACGGTGCGGCCGCTGGGGCATAGCCTTAGGCGGACTGCCTGTTGCGCCAAGGATTCGGAAGAGTTTCAGGGGAGAGAGGCCGGGCAGTCGAGGCGGGGAAGGATGAGTTCCGGAAGCAACCCGGGCCCGTCCGGTCCGAAAGCGAGCGAAAGGCTTCGAGCGCGTGTCGTTGAAGGTGGCAGAGGACGAAAAGGGCCCATGGGCCGTACTCCAGGTGTCCGGGGAGATGGACCTGGTCACCTCGCCTGCGGTGCGCCAGCATGTGCACGATGCGGTGGCGGACGGCCGGAGATCGCTCGTACTCGACCTCTCCGAGGTGCGGTTCTGCGATTCCAGCGGAGTCGGTGTACTGATCGCCGCCCGCCGTCTGATGCGCTCCTGTCAGGGGCGGCTGCGGCTGATCCTCCCCGCGCAGGGCGCCGTGGACGGCTCGCACGTCAACCGTGTGCTGGCCGCGCTGGGAGTCCGCCGGCTGTTCGAGGTCTACCCGGACCTGCGCACCGCCGTCGACGAGGCCGCCGCACCGCTCTCCGCCTGAACACCTCCGGGGAGCACCCTTCTGTCGGGGGCACCCCTCTGCCGGGGAGCACCTCGTCTGCCGGGGAGCACCCCTTCCGCCCCCGTACGCCCGGCTCTGCCTGATTCACCCTGCTCCGTACGGAAATTCCGCCCGTACGACGAAGCCGCCGTCGGAGGTGTGACGCGCCTCCAGCGTCCCGCCGAGGCTCTGGGCGCGCTCGCGCAGCCCCACCAGCCCGTGCCCGCCGCCGGGAAGCCCGGGAGCCGTCGCCGTCGCGTCCGGCGGCCCGTTTCGGATCTCCACCCGCAGCCCGTGCGCCGCGCGGCTCTCCTCACCCCGTCCGGCCCGCTCACCCGGTCCGGAACCCACGGCCCGTCTGGAGCCTTCGCCCCGTCCGGAGCCTTCACCCCGTCCGGAACCCACGGCCCGCCCGGAGCCTTCACTCCGTCCGGAACCTTCACCCCGCACCGCGTCCACCGGATCCACCCGTACCCGGACCTGCGCCCCGGGCGCGTGCTTACGGATATTGGTGAGCGCCTCCTGGACCGTACGGAAGGCCGCCCGCTCGACCGTCTTCGTGCCGCTCGCGCCCGCCGCCACACCGCCCTCGTACGTCACGTCCAGCGCACTCATCTCGATCAGCCGCGGCAACTCCTCCAAGTCCGGCTGCGGAGCCAGGCCGTGGGCCTCCGCCGCCTCGCCGCCGTCCGCCCGCAGCACCCCCACCATGTGCCGCAGCTCCTCCAGCGTCCGTACGGACAGCTCCCGGATCGTCCTCGCGCCCGCGCGCGCCTCCGCGTCCTCCGTACTGACCTGCACCGCCCCCGCCTGCAGGCTGATCAGGCTGACCTGATGGGCCACCACGTCATGCATCTCACGGGCCAGCCGGGCGCGTTCGGTGGTTTTGACCCGGTCTGCGAGCAGCCGGTCCTCACGCCGCAGGCTGCGGGTCAGATCCTCGACGCGGGAGGCGAGTTCCTGGCGGGTGCGCATCAGCAGGCCCAGGGCGATCGGCGCGGCCGAGGTGACGCAGGCGTCGATCAGCACCTGGGTGTTCTCGCGGTAGACGGTGAGCTCGAAGTCGGATATCGGGTACGGGAAGAAGTGCGCCGCGATCAGCAGTGCCGCACAGATCCCGAGCCGCGCCCGGCCGGCCCGACGGACGGCCAGGGTGTAGAGCCCGATCATCGGCGCGAACCAGATATAGCCGATGTAGAGCCCGGGGAGCGTGAAGAGGAAGACCAGCAGAGGGAGGCGCCGGCGCAGCAGCAGGGCCGCCGCGGCCAGCATCGAGACGCCGACCTCCAGGTCGAGTTCGAGGCCGTTGACCAGCATCGAGTCCGCGATCGCCAGCAGCACCGGGACCACCACCGGAGCGAGGGTGCGCAGCCGCCGCCCCAGTGCCCCCCGCGCCAGTACCTGCCCCTTCGCTTCCCCGCGGGCCACCACCGTCCCCGCGCGCGCCCGCAGGCGGCTCCGCCCGCCCCGGGCCCTCACCACGCCCCCCGGGGGGCGCCCGTCACCAGGCCGGCACGGTCGGCGACGATGGCCGCCTGGATGCGGTTGATCCCGCCCAATTTGCCCAGCAGGGCGCGTACATGGTCCTTGACCGTACTGGGGGCGAGCCCCATCCGGTCGGCTATCTGGGCGTTGCCGAGGCCCTCGCCGAGCAGGGCGAGCACCTCCGACTCCCGCGGGGTCAGCCCGCTGACCGCCCGCGCCGCCGACGCCTGGTCCTCGGCGGTCAGATAGCCCCCGATCACCGCACGGGTGACACCAGGGTCGAGCACGCTGCCGCCCTCCGCCAGCGTCCGTACAGCCCGTACGAGTTGCTCCGGATCGGAGTCCTTGAGCAGGAACCCGGCCGCGCCCTCGCGCAGCGCCGCCGTCAGATACTCCTGGGCGTCGAAGGTGGTCAGCATCGCCACCGCGGGCGGCTCCGGGGCGGCGCGCAGCCGGCGCAGTACGGTCAGCCCGTCCACGTCCGGCATGCGGATGTCCAGCAGCACAACGTCGGCCGCACAGCCCAGCACGGTGTCCACGGCCTCGGCGCCACCGCAGTCCGCGACCATCTCGATGTCCGGGGCGGTCCCCAGAATCATCCGCAGTCCCGATCTGACCAGCCGCTCGTCGTCCACCACAGCGACACGGATCACCGGCCGCCCCTTTCTCCTTCGCACCCACCCGAGCCCGCGGAACCGCCCGGCGCTGCGCGATTCCGTTCCCCCGCACCCGGGACCGCCCTCCGGCGGACCCGCACCCCCGCCGCTCGGCGGGGGTGAGCCCGCGACCTCTGGAGGATGCCGCGGGGAGGACCCCACGGGCAGAGTGGTTCTCATGCTGCACCACTGAAGAGGCCACGAGCCCAGGACGCGGTGCAGTTCACATCGGCGGCCGCCGCGACCCCCACACGCGACGGCCGCCTTTGGCGTGCGGGGGCGGTTCGGAGGGGGATCGCCCCCGCACCGCCAAGGGGCGACCTGTCGTCCCCTCAAAGTCGCTGGTCAGGCGGGGTATCGCCATCCCTCAGCCGCTCCCCCCGACTCTCCGCGACCCGTACCGCGTCCCGCAACGCGGCACTGAGCTGAGCCGACAAATACCGCAACTGCCGCGCGTCGGCCGCTGGATCGCCGATCAGATCCCGGGCATGCTCCAGCAGTCCGATCCCCATGCCGAGTTGCAGCGCCTCGACGTCGTCGGCGTACTGGGCGACGTAGCTGCCCTCCCGGTCCGTCAGGAGATAGCAGGGTTTGTCGTCGGGGGTGGTCCAGGGGAGGAGACGGGGGGTGGGTGGGGTGTCCATGGGGTGGCCTCCGGTGGTGCGGCGCAGCGGCTGCGGTGGCTGTCGTTCTTGACGACGCGGCAACGCTAGGCAGCAGGCCGCGGCCCGGACAGTGACGTGCTGTGCCACTTTCCACGGGTGCGGGGACGCCCTGTCCTACCCGTCGAGATCGAGGCGGTCGGCCAGTTCCGTGAGTGGTGAGGTGCGCCGCCGCTCGCGGTGGCGGAGGTCGGCCACCAGGCGACGGCTCGTGGAGTGGTAGCGCATCCATTCCGGGGCTGCGCGCTCGGCGGTGAGCAGCGCCTGTAGTGCGCCGTCGTCCTTCTGCAGGTCGGCGAAGGCCAGCGCGCGGTCCACGTGGAACCGCGCACGCCAGGTCGGTGGGAGCGCCCCCAGATCGGGCACGGTGCGCGAGGTACGCAGCGCCTCGGTGCTCTGCTCCATCTCCACCAGGAAGTTGACCTTGGCCACGCCCATGTTGGTCGGGCCGAACGGCGTCGCGTAATCGAGGCGGTCCGCGCCGATCCGCGCCGCCGCCGCGCCCGCCAGGCTGAGGAGGTCCCGTACCGCATCGTGCCGCTCCAGGCGGACCGCGGCCGTCGCCGCACGCAGCAGCAGGATTCCCCACAAGGCCAGTTCGGCCGGCGGGGAGCGGAACCCCGGTTCGATGCGTTCGGCGGCGTTCAGCGCGACGCGTTCGGCGTCGGCCAGCCGCCCCTGCTTGGTGAGGACCCAGGCGAGGCTGGAGAAGCCGACGGTCTGGAGGCGGGGATCGTCTCCCTTGGCCGCCGCCGCCATCGACCGTTCCAGGGCGGTGAACGCGGCGTCCTCCTTGCCCAGCGCCGCCAGCGTCGTCGCGGCGACCTGGTAGGCCTCGGCCAGGACCGAGTGCGCCGCGGCGGCCTCGGCCCCGCTGCCGGCGCGGGCCGCCCCCTTGGCGTCCCTGATCAACTGCGGCAGCAGCGCGCCGATTTCCCCCATCCGCCCGTCGCGGCGGATGCGCTCCGTCGAACGCAGCGAAGCCTGCAGTGCCGCGATGCCGGGCGGGTCCTCGGGGTCCGGATCTTCACCCAACAGGTCGGACACCGGCGAGATGGCCTGTCGCAGCGCCAGGACGGAGGGCTGCTCGCCCTCACTGCGCACCTCGAAGGTGGCGGGCTGCCCGACGAGCGCGGACGGCTCCACGTCCAGGGCTCTGGCCAGCGCATTGAGCGTCGTCAGCCGCGCCGTCCGGCGTACGCCCTGCTCCAGCTTGCGGACGATGTCGACGCACAGGCCGGCCCGTTCGGCGAGCCCCTCCTGCGTCAGTTTCCGCCGTGCGCGCAGCCGGGCAATACGCTCACCGATACCGGGTTCCTCGTGGAACAACTCCATGGCCACCCCCGCAAGAAGGACGTACTGGCCACGCTACGCCCGTGGGCGGTGGGGCAGGCACCCCATCAGCCTGCGTTGTCAGAGGGGCCACCGCCGCCCGCGAGCCGCTCCCCCCGACTCTCCGCGACCCGTACCGCATCCCGTAACGCGGCACTGAGCTGAGCCGACAAATACCGCAACTGCCGCGCGTCGGCCGCTGGATCACCGATCAGATCCCGGGCATGCTCCAGCAGCCCGATCCCCATGCCGAGTTGCAGCGCCTCGACGTCGTCGGCGTACCGGGCGACGTAACCGCCCTCCCGGTCTGTGAAGAGATAGCAGGGTTTGTCGTCGGGGGTGGTCCAGGGGAGGAGACGGGGGGTGGGCGGGGTGGTCATCGAGGGTGGCCTCCAGTGCGTGCGGCACGGCGGTTGTGCGGTTCTGTCCTGCACGACCCTTGCGCCGAACGCCGATTGAGCCCATCCCAACTCCCTATAGGGCCGCCCTATATTGGAGGCATGGGTGACTTTGATACGGACCTGTGGTCCCACCCGCGGCTTCTGGCGGCAGTCTCCGAAGGGGACTGGGGGGCAGTCTTTCGTACCTATCGGCGGCTCACCGGCGCCAGCCAGATGAAGCTGGGAGAGCTGGTCGGGCTGGTCCAGCCCGATGTCTCCGAGATCGAGCGGGGCCGTCGACGGGTCACGTCCGTGGAGGTGCGGCAGCGCATCGTCGCGGGGCTCGGAATCCCACCCGAGCGGGTTTCGGCAGTGGGCGCGGAGGCGCTGCCGGTCCCGGGGCTGGCGTTCGCCGGTACCGCCCCCGACGAGGACCTGCTGGCGCGCATCACCCACACCGTGGAGGGTGCGCACCGGGTCGACAGTGCGACGCTGGACTGGCTCGACCGTCTCCTGGCCGAACATCGCAGGGCCGAGGACTTCATCGGGTCCCGCCCGCTGGCCGAGGTGATGAGCCAGCAGCTCCGCACGGTCGTGAACCTTTACGCAGGCGCGCGCGGTCTCTTGGCCGAGCGGGTGGTCCGACTCGCGTCCGAGCACGCCCAGTTCCTTGCGTGGATGGCGCAGGACCAGGGCCAGTCGGCCGCCGCCCTGGCGTGGTACGACCGCTCCCACGAGTGGGCCCTGGAGGCCGGGGACGCCGACATGGCCGCAACGACCCTCAGCATGAAGGCGCATATGGCCTGGTCCGGAGGCCGCGGGCGGCGGTGCGTACGGCTCGCGGAGGCCGCCCGCTGGTCGGCGCCGGATACGTCACTGGGAGTGCAGGGCATGGCCGCGCAGATGGAGGCGCGCGGGCATGCGCTCAGCCACGCCCCGGACGACGCCCGTCGGCTGCTGGACGAGGCCCAGGACCTCATCGGCCGTGCCGCCGAGCGGCCCGAGGACGAACCGCCGTGGATGTACTTCTACGACGAGACCTGGTTCACGCTCCAGCGGGGCATGGCCGCCATGCATCTCGGCCACTGGCAGGAAGCCACGCACCACATCGCCTCGGGCCTCAGCGCGCTGCCGGCCGGTTACCGCCGGGACGGCGCTTGGTACCGCGCCTGTCTGGCCCATGCCCACGCGGCAGCGGGCGAGGCCGAACAGGCCCTGGCCGCAGCCGTGGCGAGTGCCCCCGACGCGTCGGAGATCGGGCGCCCCCATGCATGGAACGAGCTACACACCACGGCGGCCGTACTGCTGCGCAGAGGCGCTTCGGAGGGGCGTCGGCTCGCGGAGGTCCTCAGGACCCACGACTGACCGCAGCAGTGCGCCGTGGTGGCTCGGCCGACGGCGAGGACGACGGGGTGGCTGATGACGTGCACGTGCGCGTGGACGTCGCCGTCGACGACGGGACGGTGTGCGGGTTCGTTGCCGTCGGGGTCGAGGAGTGGCACCGCCGCCTGGTCATCCACCAGATCGCGGTGGCGTCCACGCACCGTGGGCGCGGTGTCGGCGCGGCGCTGATGCAGCGGGCCTGCGCGTACGGGAGCCGCCTGGGAGCACGTACGGCCTGGCTGGAGACAACCAATGTGAACGTTCCCGCCATCCGCGCATACCGGCGGATGGGGTTCAGCTTCTGTGGTCTCGACACCACCCTCTATCGGGGCACGCCGAGCGAGGGCGAGACCGCGCTGTTCATGAGCAAGGAGCTCGGAGCGGGCGGCTGAACCTCCTGGCGGCTCCCCACCCGTACGCGGAGGGGCAGCCCCCTACAGCCACCCCTCCCGCCCCACCGCCGCCGCCCGGACCCCCTCCGTGCGGATGCCGTCGTACGGGCCGAAGCCGCGGCCGGTGGCCAGGACGACGACCGAGGTCATGGCGGCCAGGCCGTAGGCCGTCGTCGCCATGGACAGGGCGCCCTCGGTGGTCTCGAAGGAGCGGTTGAAGAAGTCGGAGACGGTCAGCCACACCACCGTGCGTACGGTCATGTACAGCTCCAGTGCGGCGAACACCAGGAGGGCGCCCCGGATTTCCCGCCGTCCACGGAGGGCCAGCACCCCGAGGACCAGCAGGACGAGGACCGAGCCGACGGTGGTGAACTCGGCGGACGCGGCCAGATCGAGGGCGCCGAGCACCGAACCGTCGACCACGCCGCGCAGATAGCGGGCCGCGTCCACCCCATTGGCCGTCAGGTCGCGGAGGGCCCAGCCGAGTTCTGCCAGCGCCATGATCAGGAACAGCACCCCGCAGATCCGGGACAGGCGGCGCCACCGGTCGTCCGGGCCGGTCGTGCCGGACACGGGCGGGTGGCCGTCCTGCTCGCGCTCGGTGGCCGGGAACATCGAGAACAGCACGACCAGGGCCACCACCACGCCCAGACCGCGGGTGGCGAGCGCCCAGCTGCCCAGCGGGTCGTTGCTGTACTGGTGGCGGTAGGCGGCGTGGAGCAGGCCCACGCCCTCCCGCAGGGACAGGGCGAGCAGCACGAAACCGGACAGCAGTGCCGCGGAGCGTGCCACCCGCCGCTGGGCCAGGGTCATCCCGGCGATCACCAGGAACGCGATGGTGAAGGCCCATTCGTACGGGCCGAGAATCTGGGTCGGGGGGTAGGCGCCCGGGTTGAAGAGGCCCTCGACGAAGTCCCAGGTGCCGCCGTTCCCTTGGGTGATGCCGAAGATCGTCCAGGCGCTCAGCACACCGGCGTACAGCGTCAGACACAGCCCGGTCGCGAGATAGGCGCCGCTGTGCTCCGGAGCGGCCCGGCCCGGATCGGGACCCGGACGGGCGTCCACCGTTCCACCGTCCTGCATCACCATGACCGACCCCCGATCCGCCTCTCGTGGCCGCCGTACCGGCAGTTCCCGTACAACAGCCTCACTGTGTCAAGGACGGTGGGAGAGCCGGTGGAGGTTCCACCCCGTGTCGTCCGGCTGCCGTCCGGTTGATCAGCGCACCTGCCGGGACGTGGCCGCGACGAAATCCCGTATGCCCTGGCGGGTGGTGGCCCGCAGCGCGGTGAGGGTCTCCCGGTCGCGGGCCCGGTGCAGCTCCGTCGTCGCCGACATCACCTGCTCGCTGCGGTCGACTATCTCCGGGTCATCGGTCACCATCTGGGCCCGGAACATGGCCTCTTGGGCACTGTAGCGGGTCTTGTAGACCTCCTCGCGCAGCTCCGGGGTGTCCTCGCCGCAGCGGTCGCCCTCGTGCAGGACGAACCAGCGGTGGACGAGGATCCGCCGGTACTCCAGCAGCGCCCCCGCGTAGGCGCAGTACGCATCGATCCGCTCCTGCCGCAGCCGCTCCGCGCGGGCGAACTGCTCGCTGCGGTCGGCCGCCCGGCGCTGGAAGACATGAGTGATGCCGGAACCCAACAGGGTGCCCACGACGGCCACGACGCTTGCCACAACTGCCTCCATGAGGGCAGTGGACCACAGCGGACCAGGTCAGCGGCAGGGTGTGCATGACCATGGCCGGTCCATGGGTGCCGCCCCTGCCGGAAGGGCGGCGGTGCGGCAAGATGGGGGCATGGGGATCTTCGGGGGCGAGGGCCGACTGATCGGTGGCCGGTACCGCCTGGGAATACGGCTGGGCCGCGGCGGAATGGGAACGGTCTGGCGTGCCACCGATGAACTGTTGGGTCGTCAAGTTGCAGTCAAGGAGCTGCACTTGGACGAGGGAACGGCCGAGCCCGAAGCGCGGGTGCAGCGTGAGCGGGCGATGCGGGAGGCGCGGACCGTCGCCCAGATCAAGCATCCCAATGTGATCGTCGTGCATGACGTCGTCGAACAGGACGGCCGGCCGTGGATCGTGATGGAGCTGGTGGAGGGCGCGTCGCTGGCCGACCGGCTGCAGAGCGGCGGACCGGTCGCGCCGCGCGAGGCGGCCCGGATCGGTGTCGCGCTGCTGGGCGCGCTGCGGGCCGCGCACACCCGCGGGGTGCTGCACCGTGACATCAAGCCCGCCAACGTCCTGATGGAGTCGGGCACCGGCCGGGTCGTGCTCACCGACTTCGGTATCGCCCAGGTGCCCGGCGTCACGACGCTGACCGACGCCGGCGGTTTTGTCGGCTCGCCCGAATACACCGCGCCGGAACGGATGTCCGGGCGCGGCACCGGCCCCGAGGCCGACCTCTGGTCGCTCGGGGTGCTGCTGTGCGCCGCGCTCAGCGGCGCCTCGCCGTTCCACCGCGACTCGCTGGGCGGCGTGCTGCACGCGGTGGTGTACGACGAGATCGAACTCCCGGAATCCGCCCGCCCGTTGCACGCCGTCGTCGACGGGCTGCTGGAACGGGAGCCGGAGCGGCGGCTGGGCGTCGCCGAGACGGAGCGGCTGCTGCGCGGCTATCTGCAGTCGGGCCGCGCCCCGGAACGCGGGGCGGGCGGGCACCTGGGGCACGGGGCCGGGCGCGGCCACGGCGGCCATGGTCCCCACGGCGGCCACGGCGGCCACGGTGGTCACAGCGGCGGCGGAGGCGCTGGGGCCGCCGGCCTCGCGGCCGAGGCCGTGGCGGGCGCGGGCGGACCGGGCGGACCTGGCGGCCCCTTCCCCGAGGGCCCGAACGCCGCGCGTCACCCCGGGCCGGACGTCCACGCCCCCCTGTACGACGTCCCCAACGGCGGCCGGCCCGGCGAACATCCGCCTGGCCAACATCCGCCTGGCCAACATCCGCCCGGCGGATACCCGCCAGGCGAGTACCCGCCCAGTGAGCACCCGCCCAGCGAGGACCTCCCGGTCGCGGGTACGCCACCCCCGGGCCCGGCCACTCCCGGCCGGACACCCGCGGGAGGCGGCGCCGGAAGATCCGGCGGCCGTACGGGCGGACGCACCCCGGGCATGCCGATCCGGGACGCGCTCGACGGCCGGGCGCTGGCCGCGGCCGCCCGTCCGCACACCGGCCGCGCCCGCACCGCCCTGCTGGTCGCGCTCGCGGCGGTGGTGATCGGCGGCGTGGGCGCGGGCATCGCCGTACTGCTGATGAACCAGAACGGAACCGACGGCGGCACCGGCACCGGCGGCCGGCCCAGCCGGTCCCAGCAGGCCTCGGACACCGCGCCGTCGCGGGGCGGCGGCCCCGGCACGGCGGAACCCACCGTCACCCCGCCGCCGGCATCCGGGGGCTCCGGCAAGATCCCGGCCGGATACCGCCTCGTCCGGGACCCGGCCGGCTTCGCGCTCGCCGTACCAGAGGGCTTCACCCGCTCCTGGGAGAACGACCGCGTCTACTACTCCTCGCAGGGCAAGCGGTTCCGGATCGGCATCCAGCTGCAGCAGCAGGTGCCGGAGGGGCCGCTGGGAGCGATGCGTTCGGCGGACGCCAAGGGCCCCGCCGACTACCGCGGTTACCGTCAGGGGCAGGTCACCGAGACCACCCACAACGGGCTCCAGGCCGGACTCTGGGAGTTCGTCTGGGACGGCAGCGCACAGGACGGCGGCTCGCGGTACACCTACGACCTCAGCTGGGACGAGGGCGGCCGGATGATCGATGTGTGGATCTCCTCCCCGGTTGCCTCGCGCACCGAGGCCAAGCGGCACTTCGACACCGCGCTCGACGCGTTCCGGCTGCCCGGGGCGTGAGCGCGGGTCTCCGTCCTGGGCGCTGCCGTCCCAGACCAGCGCCCTTGCGGCCAGCAGACACTGGCACGATTGTGCGTCCCGCGTGAAAACTCATTACTGCCGGGTACACAAAGCGCCGGGGGAGGAATACGCTCGCCCGCATGACGGACTCGCAGGACACCGGAACAGCCGCCTCCGCAGCCGAGGCCCCCGACGAGGCCCCCGCGGAAGCCTCCGCCGATGCCCCCGCGGCGGTCCCGGCGGCCCCCGCCCCCGCCGATGCCCCGGCGGCGCCCGGCGGGGGAGGCAACCCGGTCGCGCCCACCCCCGCGGGCGCCCGTACCGCCGCGGAGGTGGTCACCCCCGAGATCGCCGCCCGGCTCACCCGCGGTGTGGTGGCCGGCAGTGGCCGTACCGCCAACCACACCCCGTTCACCGGGGAGAAGCTGGCCGACCTGCCGGAGTCCACCCCCGAGGACGTCGTCACCGCCTTCGAGCGCGCCCGCGCCGCCCAGGAGCGCTGGGCGAAGGTCCCGGTCAAGCAGCGTGCCGCCGTCCTGCTGCGCTTCCACGACCTGGTGCTGCGCCGCCAGGCCGAGGTGCTCGACCTGATCCAGCTGGAGACCGGCAAGGCGCGGCTGCACGCCCATGAGGAGGTGCAGGCGGTCGCCGTCACGGCCCGCCACTACGGGCGCAAGGCCCACGCCTACCTCAAACCCAAGGCCCGCACCGGCGTCGTACCGACCCTCACCAAGGTCACCGAACTCCGCCAGCCCCGGGGCGTCGTCGGGCAGATAGCCCCGTGGAACTACCCCTTCGAGCTGTCCGTCGGTGACGCCCTGCCGGCCTTCGTCGCGGGCAACGCCGTCGTCATGAAGCCCGACACGGAGACCGCGCTGACCGCCCTGTGGGCCCGCGAGCAGCTCATCGAGGCCGGGCTGCCGGAGGACGTCTGGCAGGTCGTGCTCGGCGAGGGCCCGGTCGTCGGCCCCGCCGTCGTCGCGCACGCCGACTACGTCTCCTTCACCGGCTCGACCCGTACGGGCCGCGAGGTCGCCCAGGGCGCCGCCGCCCGGCTGGTCGGTGTCTCCCTCGAACTCGGCGGCAAGAACGCCATGTTGGTGCTCCGGGACGCCGATGTGGAGAAGGCCGCCGCCGGTGCCGTCCGCGGCTGTTTCTCCTCCGCCGGCCAGCTGTGCATCTCCATCGAGCGGCTGTACGTCCACGAGTCCCTCGCCGACGACTTCCTCCAGCGCTTCGCCGCCCGGACGAAGGCGATGCGGCTGGGCAACTCCCTCGCCTACGGCGCCGACATGGGCTCACTGGTCGGCGAGCGCCAGCTGGAGACCGTCACCCGCCATGTCGAGGACGCCGTCGCCAAGGGCGCCACGCTGGTCGCCGGCGGACGGCCCCGCCCCGACATCGGCCCGCTGTTCTACGAGCCGACCATCCTCGACGGCGTCGAGGCCCCGATGGCGGTCTGCGGCGAGGAGACCTTCGGCCCGGTCGTCTCGATCTACCGCTTCCGCGACGAGGACGAGGCGGTGGCGCTCGCCAACGCCACCCCGTACGGCCTGAATTCCAGCGTGTGGACCAAGGACGGCCGCCGCGGCCGCGCGGTCGCCGCCCGGCTGCGGACGGGCACCGTCAACGTCAACGAGTCCTACGCCGCCGGCTACGGCAGTGTGCAGGCCCCGATGGGCGGCATGGGTGACTCGGGCCTGGGCCGCCGGCACGGCTCCGAGGGCATCCTCAAGTACACCGAGGCACAGACCGTCGCCCAGCAGCGGCTGATGCCGCTCGCCCCGTCCTTCGGCATGACCGATGAGAAGTACGCGCAGTTCATGAGCCGCAGCCTGCGCGCGATGAAGGCGTTCCGACTCCGCTAACACCTCAGCAGGGAGAGCCAGTGCCCCAGGAGAACTCTGCCCGGAATCAGGACCGGAACGGCGACCGGGACGCCCAGGACGACGGCTACGACTACGACGTGCTCGTGGTCGGCTCCGGCTTCGGCGGCTCGGTCTCCGCCCTGCGGCTGACCGAGAAAGGCTATCGCGTCGGCGTCCTCGAAGCCGGCCGCCGCTTCACCCGGCAGACCCTGCCGAAGAGCTCCTGGGACATCCGCAACTATCTGTGGGCCCCGGCGCTCGGCTGCTACGGCATCCAGCGGGTGCATCTGCTCGGCAACGTGATGGTGCTGGCCGGTGCGGGCGTCGGCGGCGGCTCGCTCAACTACGCCAACACCCTCTACGTCCCCCCGAAGCCCTTCTTCGAGGACGCGCAGTGGGGCGAAATCACCGATTGGCAGGAGGAGTTGGCCCCGTACTACGACCAGGCCAAGCGGATGCTGGGGGTGCGCCTCAACCCGACGATGACGCCCTCCGACGTCCACCTCAAGGAGGCCGCGGTCAAGATGGGCGTCGGCGACTCCTTCCACCTCGCGCCGGTGGGGGTCTTCTTCGGGGACGGGGAGGACGCGGACGGGACGTCGCAGGCGGCACCCGGCACCGAGGTCCCCGACCCCTACTTCGGCGGCCAGGGCCCCGCCCGTAAGGCCTGTACGGAGTGCGGCGAGTGCATGACCGGATGCCGGCACGGCGCCAAGAACACCCTCAACGAGAACTACCTCCACCTCGCCGAGCGGGCCGGCGCCGTCATCCACCCGATGACCTCGGTCGTCACCGTCACCGAGGACTCGCGCGGCGGTTTCGCCGTCGCCACCCTCCCCACCGACCGCAAGCGCAAGGGCCGGGGCCGTACCTTCACCGCCCGCCGGGTCGTCCTCGCCGCCGGCACGTACGGCACCCAGACGCTGCTGCACAAGATGAAGGACAGCGGGCTGCTGCCCGGCATCTCCGGCAAGCTGGGCGAGCTGACCCGGACGAACTCCGAGGCGCTGGTGGGCGCGCAGACCGACGACCGCCGCTACCGCAAGCGGCACGGCACCAAGGCCGACTTCACCCGCGGGGTCGCGATCACCTCGTCCATCCACCCCGACGCCCACACCCATATCGAGCCGGTCCGCTACGGCAAGGGGTCGAACGCGATGGGCGCGATGTCCATCCTCCAGGTGCCCGTCGACGGCCGCGGCTCGCGCGCCGGCCGCTGGGCCGCGAACTGTCTGCGGCATCCGCTGCTGCTGCTCCGGTCGCTCTCCAACCGCCGCTGGTCGGAGCGCACCATCATCGGCCTGGTGATGCAGTCGCTGGACAACTCCCTGACGACCTACCGCAAGCCGGGCGGCATCGGGAAGGGCCTGCTCACCGCCCGCCAGGGCCATGGCGCACCGAACCCCGAGCAGATCCCCGAGGCCACCGAGGCGGCCACGCTGCTGGCGCAGGAGATCAACGGCTTCGCGGGCAGCAACGTCGGCGAGCTGATGGGGACGCCGCTGACCGCGCACTTCCTGGGCGGCTGCCCGATCGGCGCGGACGCCGACCACGGCGTCATCGACCCGTACCACCGCCTCTACGGCCACCCGGGGATCTCGGTCGTCGACGGCGCCGCGGTCTCCGCCAACCTGGGCGTCAACCCGTCCCTGACCATCACCGCACAGGCCGAACGCGCGATGTCGCTGTGGCCCAACAAGGGTGAGACGGACCCGCGCCCCGCCCCGGGCCGGGCCTACCGGCGGCTGGCGCCGGTCGAGCCGGTCCGCCCCGCCGTCCCCAAGAAGGCGTTCGGCGCACTGAACCTGCCGTTCCTCACCGTCCCGCCGGTACCGCCGAAGAAGTCGCTGACGTAGGGCCCGTCCTGCGCGCGCACGGCGGAGGGCCGCACCCGGAACCCGGTGCGGCCCTCCCTCCCCTGCAGCGCCTGCCGTTACGCGGCGGCGGCGCCGTCCGTCTTACGGCGACGGACGGCGAAGATCGCGCCCGCGCCCACGACCATGGCGACCCCGCCCACGATGCCGAGGGCCGGCAGCGCGGAGGAGGCACCGGTCTCGGCCAGATTGCCGGTCACCGGCAGCTTGTCCATGCCGGCCTTGGGCTTGCCGGTGCTGACCGGCTTCCCGCCGCCCTGCGTACCGGGCTTGTTGCCGGGCTTGCCGGGCCTGGCCGGCGGGATCTCGCCCGGGCTGCTGCCGGCGGGCAGGATCGTGAAGTCGTACCACCGCTCCTCGGACCAGCCGCAGGAGCCGTCCTGGTTCTGGTAGTCGCCCGCCACCAGCGCGAAGCCGTCACCGGCCGTGGCGCCCTTGGCTGCGCGGATCCGCATCTTCAGCTCGGCGGTCCGGTGCGCGTCGAGCTGGAACCAGCCGAAGTACTCCCCTTCGGTCCACTCGTCGAACGAGGTCCACTTGCCGGTGTCCGGGTTCTGGTACTCCAGGTCGAGCTGCGACGTGGGGTGGTCGATGTCGCCGGTCGGCACCGCGTAGATGACCGGGTAGACCTCGTCCAGCGCCCGGTCCGTGGTGTTGGCCAGCCGCACGCTGAAGCCCTGCCAGCCGCCGCCCGCGACGAGCTTGGCGGGCAGGTGGGCGACGGTCACCTTGATGGCGGCGTCGTCGACCGTGCACTCGGCCTCGTCACCGGGCTCGCCCGGCTCGGTGGGCCCGGCCGAGGTGGAGGGCCCGGGGGTGCCGCTCGGCCCGGTCTTGCCGCCCGGGGTGTCCGGGGTGGACGGCTCGATGGCGTCACCGCTCCCGGTCTCCTCGCCGGGCCCGGTGCCGTCGCCCGTGTCGTCGCCCGGCGTGCCGTCGCCCGGCGTGGTGTCGCCCGGGGTGGTGTCGCCCGGGGTGGTGTCGTCCGTCGTGTTCCCGTTACCGGTGCCCGGGGTCTCCGGCTGCGCGGTGGTCCCGTCGGACGGCTCCGGGTCAGGTGTGCCCGGCGTGGGCTCGGCGCTCGCGCTGGGCTCGGTCCCGGGACCGGTCGCATACGCGGCAGGGGCCGCCAGCAGAGCGGCGGGGGCTATGACGGCCGTTGCGGCGGCAGCCGTCAGGGCACGGCGAAGCTTCATCGAGAAGACCTCTCGGGTCCAAAGTGCCGATGTCCGGCACCAGTGGGTTGCGGGCCGTCGCGGTGGGGCGCGGGATGGCCGTGCGATTGCAGGTACATGACCGGCCATGGCCAAAAAAGGTTGTCCACTCAACCAGAAACGCCGCCGTGATGCCGATCACACGCGTCACAGCAGCCTCATAGGTTCCACAAAGGCGGCGCACAGCACTGGCTGGACGGCGGACGTGCGCCGGGCGCACCCCGGGCACAGCGAAGGGCCCCGGACACCGTCCGCGAGGGGGGTGCGGACGGTCACGGGGCCCTTGGCTTTCGGTGCCGGCGTCAGGGCAGCGCCGGCACCGAGGGGCGGCGCTGGGGGGGGGTAGCGCCGCTGGCTTTCGGGGTGGTGCGCGATGGTGCGGAGCCCGCGTTGGCCGGACCAATGGCAGTGCAAAGGTCCCTACCGGACGCGGTGTGTCGTACGTCAAGCATCGTCCTGGATGCGCCTCACCTGGCGCAACCGTTTCGACCGGATGCGGTCGGTCCCGGGCGTCCCCAGGACCGACCACCCCATCGGATGTGACCGGGCTGCTGTCCCCTGCTGACCGGCCACGGCACCGGAGCGAGGTCCCACGACGCGGGCCACGGCTGGCGGCCGGCGTCTCATCGCTCCGGGTTTCCGCCCTTGGGGCGGCGTCTACGCGTAGTCCTGCAGGCCGCGCCTGGCTGGCGTGGCACCGGGAACAACGAAGCCTCGCAGCGGCCGGTCACGCGCCGTATGGGTGAGTCGGTAACCGAACTCAGATCCGCCGGCTGCGCCGGGGCGTGCGTTCTGCCACGCGCCCCACCCGGCCCCCAAAACGGACGGAACACCAGCCAGAACCGGCCACGCTGCTGACCCGTGCCTGCCTCAGATCTGGCCCCGGGACAGCTCCAGCAGGGTCATCGCCAGCGCGGTGCCCGGCTTGCCGAGCTGGCCGCGGTAGTGGTCGAGGATCTCCATCTCGCGGGAGAGGTTCACCCGGCGTCCGCCGGAGGTGAGGCGCTCGTGCTGGATGACGGCCGAGACGGCCATCCGTTCCTGGACCAGGCCGATGATCCGGCCGTCGAGATCGTCGATCCGCTGCCGCGCATCGGTGATGATCCCGGCGGCCTCGGAGGAGCGGGCGCCGGTGTCGGGGGCGGTGCTGGTCTGGGTGCTCATGTCCGTCTCTCCTGGGGTGGGTGGCCCCGGAGCCGGTGATCGGTCCCGACAGACGCAGACGCCCCGGACCTTGTCGGCCCGGGGCGCCTGGGAAGTTGCTCGTCAGTGGATCAAGCAGCACGACCATGGCAGCCGGTTGGGCCGGTGCCATAGGTAAAGACGAAGGTCAGCTGCGTGTTCATGGGGCTCAGTATGAGCCCGTTAGAATCGAAAGTCCAACCCCTGCTCCACACCGCCGGAAGGCCGCCGAAGTGCCATCAGCGCCCCCTGCCGCTGCCCCGGACGTCGTCCTCGTAGTCGACTTCGGCGCACAGTACGCCCAGCTCATCGCCCGACGGGTCCGTGAGGCCCGGGTCTACAGCGAGATCGTGCCGTCCACCATGCCGGTGGCGGAGATGCTCGCCAAGAACCCCAAGGCGATCATCCTCTCCGGCGGTCCCTCGTCGGTCTACGCCGAAGACGCCCCCAGCCTCGACCGGTCCCTGTTCGAGGCCGGTGTCCCGGTCTTCGGCATGTGCTACGGCTTCCAGCTCATGGCCATCACCCTTGGTGGCACCGTCGACAACACCGGCGCCCGTGAGTACGGCCGTACCCCGCTGACCGTCTCCCGTCCCGGCTCCACCCTGTTCGAGGGCACCCCCACCGAGCAGTCGGTGTGGATGTCGCACGGTGACGCCTGCTCCGCCGCCCCCGAGGGCTTCACGGTCACCGCGTCCACGGACGTGGTCCCGGTCGCCGCCTTCGAGAACGACGAGAAGAAGCTCTACGGCGTCCAGTACCACCCCGAGGTCATGCACTCCACGCACGGCCAGCAGGTCCTGGAGCACTTCCTCTACCGCGGTGCGGGCATCGAGCCCAGCTGGACCACCACCAGCGTGGTGGAGGAGCAGGTCGCCGCGATCCGCGCCCAGGTCGGCACCAAGCGCGCCATCTGCGCACTGTCCGGCGGTGTGGACTCCTCGGTGGCCGCGGCCATCGTGCAGAAGGCCATCGGCGACCAGCTGACCTGCGTCTACGTCGACCACGGTCTCCAGCGCAAGGGCGAGTCCGAGCAGGTCGAGAAGGACTTCGTGGCCGCCACCGGCGTCCAGCTGAAGGTCGTCGACGCCGAGGAGCGCTTCCTGACCGCACTGGCCGGGGTCAGCGACCCCGAGCAGAAGCGGAAGATCATCGGCCGGGAGTTCATCCGCGTCTTCGAGCAGGCCCAGGCCGAGCTGGTCGCCGAGGCCGGCGCCGAGGGCGAGCAGGTCGCCTTCCTGGTCCAGGGCACGCTCTACCCGGACATCGTCGAGTCCGGCGGCGGCACGGGCACCGCCAACATCAAGTCGCACCACAACGTGGGCGGGCTCCCCGACGACATCGAGTTCGAGCTCGTCGAGCCGCTGCGCCAGCTGTTCAAGGACGAGGTCCGGATGGTCGGCTCCGAGCTCGGCCTGCCGGACGAGATCGTCCACCGCCAGCCGTTCCCCGGCCCCGGCCTGGGCATCCGGATCGTCGGCGAGGTCACCAAGGACCGCCTGGACCTGCTGCGCGAGGCCGACGCCATCGCCCGCGAGGAGCTGACCGCGGCCGGTCTGGACCGCGAGATCTGGCAGTGCCCGGTGGTCCTGCTCGCCGATGTCCGCTCGGTCGGCGTCCAGGGCGACGGCCGTACGTACGGCCACCCGATCGTGCTGCGCCCGGTCTCCTCCGAGGACGCGATGACCGCGGACTGGACCCGGATGCCGTACGACGTGCTGGCGCGGATCTCCACCCGCATCACCAACGAGGTCGCCGACGTGAACCGCGTCGTCCTCGATGTCACCAGCAAGCCCCCGGGCACCATCGAGTGGGAGTGATCCCACGGGCCGGGGTGATCCCGCCGGCCGCCTGATGACGCCGCCGCTCGGTCTGCCGAGCGGCGGCGTTGTCGTTGGTGGGGCCGTCCCGGCGGCACCTCTCATGGACTTTCTGTCCAGTCTGGACGTACAGTCCAAGCATGGGACAGGCAGAAGAGGCCCCGGACCCCCGGGTGCGGATGTGGGCGCCGGTGTGCCAGGCCGTCGCGCGGTTGCTCGGTCCGTACGCCGAAGTGGTGCTGCATGATCCGGACACCGACCGGGTCCTGGAGGTCTGGAACCCGATGAGCTCCCGCGGCCCGGGGGATCCTTCCCTGCTCGGTGAACTGGACGAGCTCGAACCGTCACCGCAGGGCGTGTACGGGCCGTACGAGAAGCTGCTCGCGGACGGCCGCCGGCTGTCGTCGGTGAGCGCCGTCCTGCGGGATGCGCACGACCGTCCGTCGGCCGTGCTGTGCATCAATCTCGACCGCACCCCGCTGGAACAGGCCGCGGCGGTGCTGTCCGCCTTCGGCGCCCCGACCGTGCAGCGTCCCGAGCCGCTGTTCGAGCAGGACTGGTCCGACCGCATCCAGCACATCGTCGGCAGCCATGTCCGCGAAACGGGCCGTCCCGTCGAGCGCATGACCCGCCAGGACCGCCTGGCCGTCCTCGGCCGGCTGGACGAGGCCCGGGTGTTCGCGGTGCGCCGGGCCGCACCGGTCGTCGCCGGGGCCCTGCGGGTGTCCCGGTCCACCGTCTACGGCCTGCTGGCCGAGCTCAGAGCATCCAGCGCAAAGGACTGACCACCATGACCCGGCTGCCCGACTTCCGCCTCGAAACGTACTTTTCCCGCTGGGAGTTCACCGCCCGCCACCACCTGACCGCCTCCGACGTCCAGACCATGACGCTCGCCGAGCTGCTCGGGCTGGCCGACGACCAGGACCGCGCGGCCTTCGAGAACCTGTCCCTGGGCTACACCGAGACCTTCGGCGACCCGGCCCTGCGCGAGGTGATCGCCCAGACGTACGAGCAGGCCGACGCGGACGACGTCATCTGCTTCGCGGGCGCCGAGGAAGCCCTGTACCTGGCGATGAACGTGCTGCTCGGCACCGGCGACCACGCGGTGGTGGTGACCCCGAACTACCAGGCCGCCGAGACCGTGCCGCTGGCGCTGTGCGAGGTCACCGGCGTAGCCCTCGACGCGGACCGGGACTGGGCCCTGGACCTCGACGAGGTGGCGGCGGCGATCCGGCCGAACACCCGGGTCGTCTCGGTGAACTTCCCCAACAACCCCACCGGCAAGGTCCTCGACGCCGCCGACTTCCGCGCACTGGCCCGCCTGTGCGACGAGCGCGGCATCCACCTGTTCAGCGACGAGGTCTACCGCGGCCTGGAACGCGACCCGGCCCGCACCCTGCCGCAGGCCGCCGATGTGTCCGAGCGCGCACTGTCGTTGAACGTGACCTCGAAGTCCCTGGGGCTTCCCGGGCTGCGCATCGGCTGGATCACCTGCCGCGACCGTGCGCTGCGCGCCCGTCTGGAGCGGGCCAAGCACTACACCACCATCTGCAACTCCGCGCCCAGCGAGGTCCTGGCCCGTATCGCCCTGAAGGCCCGCGAGACGATCCTGCACCGCAACCGGGCCCTGATCGCGGCCAATCTGCCGGCTTTCGAGGCGTTCTTCGCCGAGTTCGCGGACGACTTCGCATGGCAGCGGCCGGACGGCGGATGCGTCGCCTACCCCCGTTACCTCGGCGCCGACGGAGTGGAGGAGTTCTGCACCCGCCTGGTGGAGGAAGCCGGCGTCCTGCTGCTGCCCGCGAGCATCTACCGCTCCGAAATCACCGCCACCCCCACCGACCGTTTCCGCATCGGCGTCGGCCGCCGCAACCCGGAAGAAGGCCTGGCGGCCTTCGCCGACTGGATGCGGGCACGCCGATGACGCTCCCCGTCTTCGACGCGGCCGCCATCGAACGGGCCACCACCTCGCGGCTGGTCCTCGACACCGTCCGCGACGCGCTGATCGCGCACGCGGAAGGCCGTACCCATGTGCCGCCGCCGCTGCACCTGGACTTCCGCGAGGCCGATGGGGACTGCCATGTCAAAGCCGGCTGGATCAACGGCGCCGCCGACTTCACCGTCAAGATCGCGACCGGCTTCTACGCCAATCCGGCGCTCGGCCTCCCCGTCAACCACGGTCTGGTCTGCGTCGTCAGCGCCCGCACCGGAGCGCCGCGCGCGCTCCTCGACGACCGCGGCCTGCTGACCGCCTGGCGCACCGCCGCCGCGGGCGCGCTGATCACCCATGCCATGGCCCGGCCCGACGCCGGCACACTGGCCGTCTTCGGCACCGGCGAACAGGCCCGCCTCCAGGCGCTCTGGCTGGCCGAACTCCGGCCGGTCGGCCTGGTGCTGGTCCATGGCCGCTCCCCGGACAAGGCCCGGGCGCTGTGCGACGCGCTCGATGCACACGGCCTGGCGGCCCGGCCCGCTGCCGCGGCGGAGGCGGCCGGGGCCGGCATGATCATCACCGCGACGCCGGCCACATCGCCCGTTCTGGACGCCGCTCGGGTGCGCGCGGGCACCCATGTGACCGGCATCGGCACGGACATGCCGCACAAGAACGAGCTGCCGCCCGCGCTCTTCCACCGCGCACGGCTCATCGCCACCGACGACCACGCCCAGTGCCTCGACCACGGAGACTTCGGCCATGCCGTCCGCGCCGGGGCCGCCGACGAGGACGGGGACATCGCGGCCGGCCTGCTGCTCAGGACGCCCGTCGACCGGCCGGACGCCGCGATCACGGTCGCCGACCTCACCGGCGTCGGAGCGCTCGACGCGGCGCTCGCCTCGGCCGTCCTCGACCGGCTTGGGGAATGAACGCCCAGGGCCACCGCTTCGCCGCGGGCCTCCTCGCCTTCGGCGTGGCGCGCGGGGATGCGGGGATGCGGGGACTGCCTCCGGCGTGGCGCGTGGGGGCGCGGGGGCGGCCTCCGGCGTGGCGCGCGGGGACGCGGGGATCGCCTCCGGCGTGCGGCGTGGCGCGCGGGGACGCGGGGACGGCGGCGCGGAGCGGCCGCGTCCTCAGCCTTGTACCGCCGAGGCCAGCCGCTCCAGCGTCGTGGTCATCGCCGGGCCCATCCGCCGCGGGAAGCCGGGGAGTTCGACGACGAGCCGGGGGAGCCGGGCGCGCGACCAGTCATAGGTGTGGGTGACCCGGGTCACCCGGGTGGCGCCCCCGCCCCCGGCACCGGCGCCGTCCATGCCGCCCGTGCCGCCCGTGCCGTCCGTGCCGTCCGTGCCGTTCAAGGGCGTCAGCTCGTAGCGCCAGCGCTGACCGCCGACCAGCCGCCGGCCGCGGAACTCGCCCCAGGTCTCCCAGGCGATCAGCCGGTCCTTCTCGTACTCCACCACCACATTCACCGACCGGTACGCGATACGTCCCTGCGCCATCCCCATGCTGAACCGGTCGCCGGGCCCCAGCGGCGACGGCCCCTCCGGGCGGCCGCGCAGCGTTCCCGAGCCGTCCAACTCGGCGTGCCGGGCCGGGTCCCGGAGGACGGCGAAGATCTGCCGTGGTGCGGCGACGATGTCCCTGCTGACCGATATGGCCCTCATGGTGTGCCCCCTCTGCTGCCGTTCCTGGTGCCCTCATCATGCAGGCAGCGGGAAGTACGCCGGTCGCGGCCCTGTTTACCTGCGGTAGCGGAAGGTACCTTCCGCATCGAGCATCACGCCGTACGCGCCAGAGGAGAGCCGCGATGCCCGAGCCGACCCCCATACCCACCGATCAGCTGCACTTCGCGATGCCGCCGGCGCATGCGACCGTCGAGGGCGAGCGGCGCCACCGCAAGGAGCGCCTGGTCGCGGCGCTGCGTCTCTTCGGGCGCCATGGCTTCGAGGAGGGCGTCGCGGGCCATATCACCGTGCGCGACCCGGAGTTCCCGCACTGCTTCTGGGTCAACCCCTTCGGGATGTCGTTCCGGCACCTCACGGTCAGCGAGCTGATCCTGGTGAATGCGGAGGGAAAGGTCGTCGAGGGCCGCCACCACGTCAACCAGGCGGCGTTCGCCATCCATTCCCAGGTCCACCAGGCCCGCCCCGACGTCATCGCGGCGGCGCACAGCCACTCCACATACGGCCGGGCACTGTCCTCGCTGGGGGAGCTGCTGGAGCCGATCACCCAGGACGTCTGCGCGTTCTACGAGGACCATGCGCTCTACGACGACTACACGGGCGTGGTGGTGGACGAGGAGGAAGGGCGGCGGATCGCGGCCGCCCTCGGGCCCCACAAGGCGGTCATCCTGCGCAACCACGGGCTGCTGACGGTCGGCGACTCCGTGGACGCGGCGGCGTGGTGGTTCCTCACGATGGAGCGCTCCTGCCAGGTCCAGCTGACCGCCAAGGCCGCCGGCAAGCCGGTACTGATCGACCACCACAACGCCGTCCACACGCGCGAACAACTGGGCAACGACCTGGTCGCCTGGATCAACTACCAGCCGCTGTACCAGCAGATCGTGCGCAGTGAGCCGGATCTCTTCGACTAGGGCGGGTCCGGTGGGTTCCGGGCTCAGCCACGCGGTCGAGGGCAGCGCCCCGTCGCTGAGGAATACGACGGGGCGCCGGTGCCGAGCTCGGACTGCGCGTCGAGCTATCTGATGTTGAGGTCGATGACCTGGTAGAAGGCGTTGCCGGTGTCGGCGACCTCCCACACCGACATCAGCACGTGGTACCCCTTGCGGTCATCGGGCAGCGTGACGTGGTGGACTGTCGGGTCCTGGGGGAGGAGGCCGTCGGCGCTCCAGTACGGCCGGCCGCTGTTCTGGTACGTGGCGATCGGTTCCAGGTCGAACTGTGCCCGGGTCAGGCGCGCCCCCGGGTCCCAGCCGTTCTTGGTGAGGAAGTAGTTCCAGCGGCGGGTCTTGTGCGGGGCGTGGTAGTTCCAGGTGATGTCCAGCGCCTGGCCGGCGGTCACCTGGTGCTTGTGCCAGTCCTGCTGCGCGTCGGGCTCGTCGAGCTTGGCGGCGAAGTCCTTCCCTGCGCTGGCGATCCGGCCGTCGTGGGGCGGCTCGAAGTTGGGGACATCGTCCGGCGCGTACGGGTCGGTGAGGCCGGCTTCCTTCGCGGGGAAGAACTTGCCGGCCTCCAGGCCGGCAGCCTGCCAGTCCGCCAGGTGAAGTTGAGCCCTGGACTTGGGATCGGTCACTGCTCCGCGTCGGGCTTCTCGTTCCACAGCTCTCTCCTTAACGACGGCAGGTCGACATATCGACTCTGCGTGCGCACTGTATCCATGTGATCACTCATAGTGTCTGCAGAGTCGTGCGTGTCCACGCGAACCACGGGACGGCGCGCCGGGGCTGTTCCTCTCGGATTGGCGAGCCGGCCGGGCCCTGCGGGACGGGCGGCCGTCCTGCAGGGCCCGGTCCCACCTCACGGATGCGGGAACAGATCGAGGAACGGTGCAGCGGTGGCGGAGATGCCCCGGCTGAACGGGGCGTCGAAGTCCCAGACGAGGAACAGCAGGAAGGCGATCAGCGCGCTGAAGAGCCCGGCCATCAGCAACTCCCGCCCCGAGCGCCGGATTTGCAGGGTGAACATGACGCCGATCGAGATGGCGCCACCGATGATCAGCCCGAACCACACCACTCCGGGCAGCGTCGAATCGGCCGCGTCCGCACGGGCGGTGCGGGCCCCGTCGGCCACCGCGACCTGGTCGACGAGGGGCTGGTACGACTGCCCCTCGAAGTCGTTGCGCGGACGGTAGTCGGTGACCTCCGCCCGGACCTTCGTCAGCAGCTCGGTGCCGTGCCGGGTCAGCTCCCCCTGCTCGGCCATCACCGGCCACTCCTTGTGCACCACATAGCTCACATACGCATCGACATCCGCGCGGATGCGGTCCCGCACCGGCGCGGGGTAGGCCCGGGCCCGCGCGCTGACCTCGTGCAGGGCCTGCGCCTCGGTCCGTACGGTGTCCTCGGCCGCGCTTCTGGCCTCCCAGACGCCGGCGATGGCCAGACCCAGCACGATCGCGTACACCACCCCCACCATCATCGTCAGATACTCGATCACATCGGGTGTTTCGGACGGGTCGTCGTCCTCCGTGATCCGGCGTTCCTTGAGCACGGTGATGGTCAGGACGACGCCGCAGGCAGCGGCCATGGCGATGGTGAGCACCAGCCATTGCGACATGGAGACCTCCTACGAGGAACGGCGCCCGGCGGAACCGGACGAGGAGCTCGAACGGGGACGGAGGGCGGCGCCGGCCAGTACGGCCGGGGCGGTGATCAACAAGGTCGTGGTCACCATGGAGCGCCCGCTGTGCGGCCGGTGGGACGGCCGCGCGTAGCTGCGGGGCAGGGCGGGCGGCGGTGACGCCGGGCGGCGGAGGACGGGCTTCGGCTTCGGTTTCGGCTTCGGTTCGGGCGGGGGCGGCGCTGTCGGGCGGGCGCGTGGAGTGGGTGGCGGTGGTGGTGGCGGGGGCGGTGTCGGCCGGGGTTCGAGGATGGGCGGTGGCGGTGGCGGTGGCGGTGGTGGTGCGGGCCTGGGGACGTGTGGGCGCGGTGCCGGTGTGTGGGAGGGCGTCGGCGGCTTGGTCCTGGTGCAGGGGAAGTGCCAGTCGTGCGGCATGGGGAAGCCGGTCGGTACGTCCACCGGCGGTGCCGTGCCGGCGAAGGCGCAGTTGTCGCCGGTGACCGGGCGGTTGTACCGGTCATGAGCGGTGGCCGCCGGCGCGAGGACGAGCAGCGCGGCGACCCCGGTCAGCAGAAGGAACGCGGCGGCGGCCCGCAGCCCGGAACCCAGGTGCGGTCCTTCCGGCCGCCGCAGCCCCTCACCTCTACGCGGTTCCTCCCCTCTTCGCGGTCCGTCCCCTCTTCGCGGTCCGTCCCCTCTTCGCGGTCCCTCCCCTCTACGTGGCCCCTCCCCTCTACGCGGTCCCTCCCCTCTATTCGGTCCGTCCGGCCTCCGCGGCGCTCTCGGTCTGGCCAGGTCATCGCGGCTGTGCGATCCGTGGAATCCGTGTATTTGACGCACGGCGGAAGCTTGCGCAGCGCGCCGGCCGCTCAGCCTTCGCCGTGGCCCGGTTCGCCCGAATAGGGGACGCGCCGGGGTTCCGTGGTCGGCGCGCGGTCAGGTGTGCCGGGGGCTCGTGCCTCGGTGCGGAGGGGCGGGTGCCTCGGTGCGGGGTGCGCGTACCCCGCTGCCGAGGTGGGGCCGTGCGGAGGTGCCGGTGCGCAGGTTCCGGTGCGCAGGTTCCGGGAGCTGCTGTTGGGGCGTGTGCGGCGGGCGGGGCCCGTTTTGCCGCCGTACGTCAACGCGTCGCTGCCCCCGCACCCCGCCACCAACTGGACGTTTGCTGTCCGCCCCGCCGGGGTGAGGCACAATTCCCCATCGGACAAGTCAAGTTGATGATCATCAGTGGTGGCGGGCGGTAGCGGACGTGTCGGTGGATGCGGCGGGCAGAATGGCCGGAACGGGCGAGCCGGGGGACGGTGCGGAGCGCGCCGGAGGCGGCGAGTGCCGGTGCGGACGGTGCCCGCACGGCGCCCGTGCGGGGCACCGGCAGGCGGTCGCCGCGTTTGTCGCGCTCCGCGAGGACTTCGCCGCCGGGCGCGGGGTGCCGGCCGGGCTGGCGCGTTCCGCGGGGGCGGCCCGGCAGTGGGTCTCCGACGAACTGACGCTGTCCGCACGGGAGGTCGCCCAGCGGCGCGCCGCCGGAAAGACGGCCTGGCTGGCGGCCCTGCGGTGGCGCACCGTGCTCGCCGTCTGGGGCGCGGTGGTGGCCCTGCTGCTCGGCCAGGCGCTGACCGCCCTCGGTACGGGCTGGACGGTGGCCCGTACGGCGGGGCTGCTCGCGGCCGTCGTACCGGCGCTGGGGCTGACGGCGGCGGCCTGGCGGCACCGCGCGCACGGCGGAGCGCTGGCGCCGCTGATCGGTGAGGACGGGCGGTTGTCCACCTCGCGGACGGTGGCGGCGGGCTGGGCGACCGCGGTGCTGTACGCCGTCCTGACGGTGGCCGTACAGCAGGCGACAGCGACAGCGACAGCGACGGCCACGGCCCCGGGCGAGCGGCGCCGGCTCCTCCAGGGGTGGGCGCTCGAACGGTCCGGCGCCTTGCTGGTGGCGCTCGCCGTCGGGTGCGCGGTGGCGGTGGTGGCTCACGGGCTGGTGGCCTCGCGGGTGCGGTCGGGGCGGCTGCAGAAGGTTCCCGCGGAGCGGCCGCGGGCCGCCGATCTGCTGGCGGACGACGCGGGGCGGGGCAGCCTCCTGGACGTGCAGTACGTCCTGGTGAACGCGGCCGTGCTGGGGTGCGCGCTGGTGCGGCTGGCCGGGCGGCCGGCGCAGTTGCCGCAGCTGCCCTGGGGGTTGGTGGTGCTCCTGGTGCTCTCCGCGGCGACGTACCTGGCGGGGAAGGCGATGTCGGGCGGCCGTCCGGTGATCCTCTCGGTCGTCCGCTCCCGTGAGCTGGGTGATCTCGCCGCGCCGGTCCGTACCGGCGACGACATCGAGATCCGCGGCGCCGGCTTCGTGCCGCCGGGCGCCGGGACGCCCGACCGGCTCGCCCGCACCGTCGTACGGATCGGGGATGTGCATGTCCCCGTCCCGCTGGTCCCGGTGGCCGGTGGCTTCGCCAATCCGACGGACGGGGTGCTGACGGTCCCCGTGCCGGTCGATGTCGAGCCCGGCCGGGTGGAGGTCCGGGTGGTCACGGCGGCGGGTGTGGAGACGGACGGCTATCCGATCGACGTCCTGGACTGAGCGCTTGTCGCTCGTTGCTTGTCGCTCGTCGCCTGTCGCCTGTCGCCTGTCGGCCGGTGCGGGTGGTGCGGGTGGTGGTGCCGCTGTTGTTGCGTGACGGTTCTGTGTGCCGCAGTCGCCTGAAGTGCATCGGTCCGTTGAACCTCTTGCGCACGTGCGTACGTATCTCCCCAGGAGGCGCGGGCGCGGGCACAATCGTCTGCGCCCGGTGGCAACGGAGAGGCGGACGTCATGGTGCACGCGAATCGTACGATCGGTGCCGAGTTGGGAGGGGCGGGCGTCGAGGGGGCGGGCGCCGGCTTGCGGGGGCAGCTGGCGCGCCATGCGCTGCTCCCTCTGCGGCTCTTTCTGGGGGCCACCTTCCTCTATGCGGGCATCGACAAGCTGACGGATCCGGCGTTCCTGGCGGCCGGTGGCGCGGGCTCGCTCGGCGAGATGCTGCGTCAGGTCCATGACGCGGCGGCGCTGCCGCAGCTGGTGGAGATCGCGCAGCAGAGTCCGGTGGGCTTCGGCTATGCCATCGCGGCCGGTGAACTGGCGGTGGGCCTCGGGACCCTGGTGGGACTGCTGGGCCGGCTGGCGGCGCTCGGCGGTGCGCTGATCTCGCTGACGCTCTGGCTCACCGTGAGCTGGGCGACCACGCCCTACTACTACGGCAATGACCTCGCCTACCTGATGGCCTGGATCCCGCTCCTGCTGGCCGGTACGCCGAGGTTCTCCCTGGACGCCGCCCTGGCCGGCCGCCGCAAGCGGCACGGGGCGCAGTTGTTCGGCTAGGGCCTGCCTTCAAAGTCCCGTCGGCCTCGCGGCGCCTGGCACGCACGCTCTCCCCCACGCCTGAACGGCGCGGGGGGGCGGCCCCCCATCCGCGTGGTCGGGATCATCCCGGTGCACCCGGTACCGGGACGACCCTCCGCCTTGCGATCGCGCTCGGCATCCACCGGCTGAATGAAGAGCCGAGACGGAGCGAGCGCAGCGAGTGCAGTGCACCAGACACCGCGAGGCCCGCCCTACGGGCGAACGACGGGACTTTGAAGACACGCCCTGCTGTGTTGTCCCCGCGCGGTCGTGCCGGGCGGGGCGAGGACGTCCGCGCCGGATGCGGTGGCGGTGCTGCCGGCCGGCCGGCGGGCGTCAGGAGTCCGTCGGGGAGGGGGCGTCCGTGTGCGGGCTCGGGGACGGGGTGTCCGTGAGCGGGCGGCGGGTCGTGGACCGGACGGCGGCGGTGATGCCGGAGAGGAGCAGGCCGGCGGGGAGGGCGAGGAAGAGCCATGGGCCGGGGGCGTGCCAGAGGCCGAGGGCGTCGAGGCCGTAGGCCGTGCCGAGGGTGAGGGCGGTGAGGCCCGAGATCAGGCGGGCCGGTTCGAAGGGGTGGCGCTTCACCGGGAGGCTCCCTGGGAGGTCGGGGCGGCGGGGGCCGGCGGAGCGGGGGCCGGTTCGGCGCGTGTGACGGCGACCTGTCCGGCGCCGAGTTCGAGGTTCAGGTCCACCTCGCCACGCGGCTTCTCGCCCTTCTTGAGGCCGTCGGCGGGGAGGGTGACCCTCCGTTCTCCGCTCGCCGTGAGGTCCACGTCGCGGGGCGATTCACCGGGCAGCTGGATATCGCCGAGGCCGAGCGAGATACGGATATGGGCGGTGACACCGTGCGGCAGCGTCACTTGAAGGCGGCCGGCGCCCACTCCCACGCCGGTGTGGACCGTACGGCCCGGCTTGAGGGGCAGACCGGTGAGGTCCAACTTCCCCTCTCCCGAACCCAGCTCATACTGCGGCGGGACGGCGCTGAGGCTGGTGGGGGACCAGGTGCGCTTCTGCCAGTGGGTGGTGAGGGCGTCGGGCAGCGTTGTCGCGCCCGCCAGCAGCAGAGCTGTCAGCACCACCATGAAGACCGTGCCGCCGCCCGTGCGTCCCAACCAGGCGCTGAGTACCAGCCCGAGACCGAAGACGACCAGCGCGCACGCCAGGCCTGCCTGGAGGGCCGGCACCAGGCTGTCATGGCGGGAGACGGCGAGCGCGGTGCCGCAGCCGGCGAGCAGCGCGAGCAGGAACGTCCAGCCGCCGATCGGGCGTCCGCTGCGGCGGCTTCGGCGCGGGTCGCGGGCCGGCGGCGCGCCCGGCGGCACGGGCGCCCCGGGCGGACGGCCGGCCTCGGACCAGGTGTCGTGCCGGTACGGGGCCGTGGTCGCGGCTGTGCCGTGCTCGGCCCGGTAACTGATGTCGAGGGGGAGCGGGGTGGTGTCGGGCCCCCACAGATAGCCCGGACCGGCGCCCTCCCCGGAGCGCTGGGCGCGCCACCAGGAGGGGCCGGTGGGTACGGGGGGCGCTTTGGTCTCGGGTGGGGCGTCGGCGACTGCCTGGGCCGTGGCGGTGTCCATCGCCTCCGGGCCCTCGGACTCCACCAGCCGGCGCCGGCGCGACCAATAGGCGGAACCGGCCACCGCCAGCGTCAGCATGATGGCGAACGACATCATGCTGCCCTTGGCGAGGGTCGTCAGGAACAGTCCGCAGCCGACCAGCGCGACGAGCAGGGCCGTCAGCGCGGTGCCCTCGACACGGCCGGAGAGCAGCCTGCGGCCCTCGTTCTCGTCCTCGCCGTCGAGGGGGATGAGCAGCCAGGCGAAGCCATAGGCGATCAGCCCGAGGCCGCCGACGGACAGCACGGCGAGCACGATCCGGAAGATCACCGGATCGAGATCCCACTGCCGGCCCAGCCCGCCGCAGACTCCGCCGATCACCTTGTGCCGCCGGCTGCGGCGCAGCGGCGGATGCGACGGGGCGGAGCCGGCGGGGTCGGAGGGAGCCGACTCCTCGACGTGGGCTGCATCGTTCATGGGCCCATGGTGACAAGGGCCACGCACGCCCCGCATCAGTGGAAACCCTGGCAGATCCCTGAGATCCCCTGATGCCGTCCCCGCCATGCCCCTGGGGGGTCCCGAAACCCCTCGCGCACTCGCATATGCCCCGGCCCGTTGGGCCCGTTCGGAACACGGACGCGCGCGGGCGGTGGCCGCTGGGCTTGTCACCGGCGCGGGCGACTATCGTTGCGCCCTGGATACGTACGGGTTTCCGGAGGGGCGTGCGGTGACGGAGGCGGCGTCGGTGGACGAGGGGCGACTGGTCGCCGGGCGGTATCGCCTGGTTGAGCGGATAGGCCAGGGCGGTATGGGAACCGTCTGGCGTGCCCGGGACGAGGTCCTTGGGCGCCAGGTCGCGGTCAAGCGTCTGCATGTGGCGCCGTATCTCGATGCGGACGAACTGGCGAGGCGCTATGAGCGCACCACCCGCGAGGCGCAGGCCGCGGCGCGCATCAACCACCCCAATGTGGTGGGGGTGCACGACGTCGTGGACGACGCCGGGATGCCGTGCATCGTCATGGAGTACGTCCCCTCGACGACGCTCGGCGACCTCATCAAGGAAGCCGCGCGGCAGGACAGTTCGGTCACGCCGCGCGAGGCTGCCCGTATCGGACGCGGCATGGTGGCGGCGCTGCGTGCCGCGCACTCCGCCGGTGTGCTGCACCGTGACGTCAAGCCGGGCAATGTGCTGCTCGGTGAGGACGGCCGGGTCGTGCTCACCGACTTCGGCATCGCGGTCGCCAGTGGTACCTCCACGCTCACCAAGACGGGCGAGCTGGTGGGCTCCATCGACTACTTGGCGCCCGAGCGGGTCAGAAGCGGCAAGCCGGGGCCTGCCTCCGACCTGTGGGCGCTGGGTGCGACGCTCTATCAAGCGGTCGAGGGACGGCCCCCGTTCCGGAAGGACACCGCGGTCGAGACGGCGTATGCGATCGCCATGGACCCGTTCGAGGCGCCGCGCAACGCCGGGTCGCTGA
The DNA here is from genome assembly GCF_040650675.1 of Streptomyces sp. NPDC048637. Taxonomy (NCBI): domain Bacteria; kingdom Bacillati; phylum Actinomycetota; class Actinomycetes; order Kitasatosporales; family Streptomycetaceae; genus Streptomyces; species Streptomyces sp. NPDC048637. Next base: position 62,158 of record NZ_JBEZHQ010000028.1, on the reverse strand, counting down.
GCGCCCTGATCGAGGCGCTGCTCGCCAAGGAGCCGGCCGACCGCCCGACGGCCGAGGTCGTCGAACAGGCGCTGCGGGCCGCCGAGGCCGATGCGGACACGGCGCTGTACGGCTGGCCGACGCTGGCACTGGGCACGGTCGGACGCGGTGCGCCGGAACAGGACACGCCGGGCGAGCAGACGGAGGCACCGACCCGTCCGGTGCAGCACTCGGGCGGGGCGGGAGCCACGTCGGACCGCACCGGGAGCGGAACCGGAACCGGGGCTGGAACCGGGACTGGAAGCGGGACGCCTGCGGGCACGGGCTCGGGCACGGGCTCGGGTACGGACGTCGGCGGCGGCGCCGTGACCGGCCCCATGGCTCTCCCGGACGGGGCGGGCGGCAGGCGGGCCGGCGGGGACGGTACGGAAGCGCTGTCGGGTGGCAAGGCCCCCCGTAGGCGGCGTGCCGCCCGGGTCATGGTCTGGAGCATCGCCGGGGTGCTGTTCGCCGGGGGCGGTGCGGGCACGGCCTGGTACCTGATGCGCCCCGACGACGCCGGCGCGTCCAACGCGGCGGCGGACAAGGGCACCCCGCAGCCCGGGGTCCCGGACAACAGCATCGGACCGCCGCCGCCCCTTCCCGACGGCTACCGCAAGGCCACGGAGTCCGCCCTCGGCGTGACCCTCCCGGTGCCCAAGGGGTGGAAGCGGACGGTCAACGACAGCGGCCGGGAGATCGTTTATTACTCGGAGTCGGAGAATGCCAGGCTGCAACTCAGTGTCCTGGACTTCTCCTCCGGGGACCACGTCCAGCACTTCAAGGACGTGGAGGCCGGTTTCAAGGCGAAAACCCCCATCTACTCGCTGCTGCGTTTGCAGCAGACGGTGTACCAGGGTGAGCCCGCCGCGGTCTGGGAGTACACCTTCAGGGGCCGGGCCCGTACGTTCCGGACGTACGACCTCGGGTTCGGCCGCGAGGGCGGCAAGGAGTACGCGTTCGCCGTGACCACGCCGGAGGCCGACTGGACGAAGTTCGGGAGCCCCCTCTTCTCGGTGGTGAGGGACGGCTTCCGCAGGACCGACCCGGAGAGCTGAGGCACCGGAGCGCGGTGGGCCGGGGCGGGCGCGGTGGGCCCGCCGGGCCGTCGCCGGCGCCCGGCCCGGCCCCCCCCCGGAAACGTCAGGGACAGGTTCAGGGACGACCCTGATGTCCCGGGCCCGGGTGCCGTGTGACGATCGGGGACATGACCACCGCTCCGCCCCGCGCCGAGACGAGCTACGCCCCGGCGCCGGACCCCGATGACCCGCCCGTGCGCAAGCTCTACCGCAGCGCCGACGGGCGGCTGCTCGGCGGTGTCGCGCGGGGTCTGGCGGGGCATCTCGGGCTGCCGGTCTCCTGGGTGCGGATCGTGTTCGTGGCCCTGTTCATGGCGGACGGGATGGGTGCCCTGCTGTATGCCGCGTTCTGGTTCTTCGTCCCGCTGGGCGTCGGCGGCGTGGAGCACCGCCGGCCCGCCCCGGGGGACGGCACACGCCGCCGGCTGCGCCACCGCCCCGACAAGGGCCAGGTCTTCGCGCTGATCGCGCTGCTCATCGGTGCCGGGATCGTCGCCTCCCGCTTCCAGCTGGGTCAGGCCAACGGCTATCTCTGGCCGGTGCTGCTGATCGGTGCCGGTGTCGCCCTGGTGTGGCGGCAGGCGGACAACTCCCGCCGCGCCCAGTGGCTGGAGCTCGGCCGCCGCAAGGGCCTGCTGCCGATGCTGCGTGGTGCCGCCGGTGTGCTGCTGGTCGGCGTCGGGGTGACCGGCATCGTGGTGCTGCAGGGTTCGGTGCGTCATCTCGGTTCGGTGCTGCAGGCCGCGCTCGCCGTCGTCGTCGGCATAGCGCTGCTGGCGGGGCCCTATCTCGTGCGGATGGCCCAGGACCTCTCCGAGGAGCGGCTGATGCGCATCCGCGCCCAGGAGCGCGCCGAAGTGGCCGCCCATGTCCATGACTCGGTCCTGCACACCCTCACCCTGATCCAGCGCAACGCCGACGCCCCCCGGGAGGTGGCGCGGCTGGCCCGCGCCCAGGAGCGTGAGCTGCGCGCCTGGCTCTACAGGCCCGAGGGCCGCGGCAAGGAGGAGGACGAGGAGCCGGCCACCCTGGCGGAGGCGGTCCGCACGGCCGCCGCCGAGGTGGAGGACGACCACGGCGTCCCCCTTGAGGTCGTGGTCGTCGGCGACTGCCCGCTGGACGAGCCGCTGGGCGCCCAGATGCAGGCCGCCCGCGAGGCGATGGTCAATGCCGCGAAATACGGCGGTGAGGGCGGCGCGGTGCAGGTGTTCGCCGAGGTGGAGGGCCGTACGGTCTTCGTCTCCGTGCGCGACCGCGGCCCCGGATTCGACCTGGACGCGGTCCCCGCGGACCGGATGGGCGTACGGGAGTCCATCATCGGCCGTATGGAGCGCCACGGCGGCACCGCCCGGCTGCGCTCCGCCCCCGAGGGCGGCACGGTCGTCGAGCTGGAAATGGAGCGCGCGGCGACGGAGCGCGAGACATGACGGGGCCCGGCGAGGGGCGGCCGGAGGCGACAGCGCGCGCCGGGGCACGGGATGATGATGGGGCAGACACCGAGGGACGGGCGGAAGAGATGAGCAGCGACGGCGCACAGCAGGGCGGGACCGACGGCGGGACGGCCGGGGGCCGGACCGTACGGGTCGTGCTGGTCGACGATCACCGGATGTTCCGTACGGGCGTCCAGGCCGAGATCGGTGAGACCGGGCGTACCGGCGTCGAGGTGGTCGGCGAGGCCGCCGACGTCGACCAGGCGGTCACGGTCATCACCGCCACCCGCCCCGAGGTCGTCCTCCTGGACGTCCACCTCCCCGGGGGCGGCGGTGTCGAGGTGCTGCGCCGCAGCGCCGCGATGATGACCGACGCAGAGCGCCCGGTCCGCTTCCTGGCGCTCTCCGTCTCCGACGCGGCCGAGGACGTCATCGGCGTCATCCGGGGCGGCGCCCGCGGCTATGTCACCAAGACGATCACGGGCACCGACCTGGTCAACGCGATCTTCCGGGTCGCCGACGGCGACGCGGTCTTCTCCCCGCGGCTGGCCGGCTTCGTCCTGGACGCCTTCGCCTCGACGGACGCCCCGCCGATCGACGAGGACCTCGACCGCCTCACCCAGCGCGAGCGCGAGGTCCTCCGGCTGATCGCCCGCGGCTATGCCTACAAGGAGATCGCCAAGCAGCTGTTCATCTCCGTGAAGACCGTCGAGTCCCATGTCTCCGCCGTGCTGCGCAAGCTCCAGCTCTCCAACCGCCATGAGCTGACCCGCTGGGCAGCGGCCCGGCGGCTGGTCTGAGCCCCTGCGCGGCAGCGGGTGCGGGCTCCGAGCCGTGGGCCCGACGGCGTGGTGCCCCGGCACGCCCGACCACCCACGCTCCGTCAGTCGGCATCTGGAGCCTGGGATGCGAACCGATAGCCGGCACGCAGAAAGTGCCTTCCGCCTGGACCGGTAGAACCCGTTGACAAGGTTCATCGCCCCAGCCCAGAAGGCACTTTCGCGTTACCGCTCATGATCCGGATACAGGCCCAGGTGAAACGCGCAGGCTAATAACGTCCCCAATTCTGCCGACTGTTTCCGTTACAGGGTTGGAGCGTTGCTTTTTTGTCGCCCGCGTCGAGACACTTGCCAGTCTCTGGATTTTTCAGAACGCGCATGGTCCCGTAGTGCTCATGGGTCCATAGCTGGTTCCACGGAGTAGTACCCCTGGCGCATTCATACAGGGTAACCGGCGTACCGTTATCCCTGCTCTCTCCTTGGATGTCCAGGCATTTTTCCAGTACCTCCACTTTCACGGCCCCGGCACCGCTGCCAATGGCGCTCCACCTCTGAGCGTTGCTGCCGTTACAGGCGCCGGCCCGGACCGGAGTGCCATTGTCGGTCTTTCCGTCAGCGGCTTCAAGGCACTCATCGATTCTAGGATTCTTGTAAGCTTGTGTCGGAATGTCGAACTTCTGGGTGCTATTGTCGATCTCATCGTCCGTTTTGCAGTCCCAGAGGATCAACTTTTCATTCCAATTCGGAATGTCCAGGCACTTGCTGGATGCCGGGTTGTACAGGGTTCCGTCATCCCGATGTACCCAGTGCTGCGCCGATGCATTTGAGCAGCCATTCAGGGTGACCGGTGTGCCGTTACTTGTGTTCCCATCTTGAATGGCCAGGCACTTTTGGACATTGTCCTTAAGGGTGGCAATTGTGCCCTGACCAAAGTTCCAGCTCTGACTCTTGTCGCCACCAACGCAGGCATTCAGGGTGACTCCGGTGCCATTGTCGAGACTTCCCCCTTCGGGCTTCAGGCACCCCGCCTGAGCCACGATATTCCCATTCATGTCGATATCTTCCTGGTCGAACTGCTCGGCCTTACAGCCTGGCTCCTGATCGGCGCTTCGCTTCTGCGGGCCGGGCAGCGTCCCGCCGCACCCCACGACAATCCGCTCAAAACCCGTGATCGGCGCGTTGCCACGCTCGCCGGCCGGTACGACTTCCGGCCGCGAGTAATCCCTCCCGAGCGTTGACCGGACCCGACTTTCGAACGTGCCTTCCAAGAAATAGGCCGTCGATGATTGCGGGGTGACGACCATCCTTCCTTCACCATTCACGCTGATGATCACCAGCAGCCGGACTTGGTTCCCCGCCGCATTCTGTACCTGACGCGTGTAATACGCCGAAACGCCTCTGCTGTCCGACCGGGGTACGGCCCGCAGGTACACCCCATCATCCGGCGAAGTCAGCGTTTCTTGGATGAGCCGAGGAAATTCACCGGCAGTGGTTCCATGGGCGCCCGGATCACGCAAATGCCTACTGGCGTGCCCGTTTGCGAGCGTTCTGGCCCATGCCTGCGCCGTTCCTGGCCCCACGTTCGGCGGACGCTTGGCGTTTGGATAGGCGTGAGCACCAGTTGCGAGGAAACCCTGTGCCAGCAGTGCGATCAGCAATGCTGCGACCAAGGAGACCGTGCCGCGGCGGTTTCTGTGCGATGTGTTCATGCCATCTTTCTGTGCTCTATTGGGGCGCGTCTGACGGTTGAACCCCCGTCAGATGATCTTCAGGGTTGCATCAGTGGTGGTCCCGAACATCCGTCAGGTGACGGATATTCGAAGTCACTTGTGGGGATTTTTGGTATCTGAGCCCGACGGCACCCTGGCGCCGCAGCAGACCGGCGGTCCGGGTATGAAGGCAGGGCCTCTTGGTGGCTCGGGGATACGACCCCAACCCGAGCGCCAGGAGGCCCTGTTGTCGCGTCCTTTTTAGTGTTCCCGTTCCTACGGGCCAACGCAGCTGCGCCGTTGGGTAGTTGTTTCGTTCGCGTTTAAGGGAACGCGGCGGTCGGCCGGAAGGGGCGTCGGTATCCGTCGGGCATGACGGACGCGGAGTGGACCGGCCGTCCGGCTGCTGCTGGCCTGGCGGGAAGGGCGGGCGGGCAGGCCGAACGGGCGCGCAGCTTCATGATGAGGGCGTAACAAAGCGCCAAAGGCGGGCAACCAGGACCCCGCGGATCGCCATCTAAGGGCGCGGAGAGGCTCACTGCCGGAGGCGGGGCCGGAACCACCCCACGTCCTTCGCGTAGTTGTCCTGGAACGAGATCCCGATGAGCCTGACGGGCACGCCCTTCTTCCTCACCTCGGTCACGCTGCTGATCGTCGCCGTAGTGCTGCCGTTCGCCCTCTGGGGCCGAATAGCCGGGCCACCCCTGCTGCGCGGCCTCGCCCGGCTGCTGATGCTGCTGTTCGCCCAGGTCACGGCCATCACCGTGGTCTTCGTCCTGGTCAATAACGCCAACAGCCTCTACGACACCTGGGGCGATCTGCTCGGCACCGACAGCCATGTGGCGGCGGCCCGGGACCTCGGCCCCGACGGTATGGGCGGCCGGCAGGTCAAGAACGAGCCCAAGAAGCTCCAGCAGTTCCGCCCGGCCGACGACCCCAAGCTGGGCGCCGGCGTCCGGATGACCGACCTCAAGGGCCAGATCTCGGGGGTCCGGGGCGAGGTGTACGTATGGCTGCCGCCCCAGTACAACGACCCCGCCTACCGGAACAAGAAGTTCCCGGTGGTCCAGTTGCTGCCCGGTTACCCGGGCTCGGCGAAGACCTGGCTGGGCTCGATGCACGCGGCCGAGCAGCTCATGCCGCTGATGCAGCGCGGCACCGTCAAGCCGGCCATCCTGGTGGCGCCCCGGACCACGATCCTCGCCGGTGCGGACACCGGGTGCGTCAACATCCCCGGGAAGGTCAACGCCGACAGCTGGCTGACCGTCGACGTCCGCAAGATGATCATTGACAACTTCCGGGCCGGCGACAAGCCGGACTCCTGGGCCCTGGCCGGCTACTCGGCCGGCGCCCACTGCGCCGCCAAGCTCGCACTGGCCCACCCCGACCGCTACCGTGCCGCGGTCGCCATGTCCGGCTACAACGACCCGGCGCTCGAACGCGACTCGCTCGCCGGCAAGGACCCCAAGCTGCGCATCGAGTCCAACCCGCTGCACATCCTGAAGTCGGCCAACGCGGCCGGGAAGCCGCCGCGTACCGCGCTGTATGTGTCGGGCGCGGCAGGCGACGGCTACCAGGCCGGGCTCGGGCTACGGCAGTACGCGCAGAGCCCGACGACGGTGACCGTGCGGAAGATCCCGGGGAGCGCGGGCGGCCACACCCTGGCGGTCTGGGAGCAGCAGGTGCCGGAGATCTTCCACTGGCTGGGGACGCAGCTCAGGGCCTGAGCGCACGGGGGCGGTGCCGGAGCCTGCGGCAGGACGTTCTCCTCGTGGTGGGTGCCCTACGCAGGCCTGGTCGCCGCCGCGAACGGCATCTGGTCGATCGGTGCGAGCCGTACCGGCGCCCCCGGATGCGGTGCGTGGATCATCTGGCCGTTCCCGACGTAGAGCCCCACATGGCTGATGCCCGAGTAGAAGAACACCAGGTCACCGGGGGCGAGTTGGGATCGGTCGACCCGTGGCCCGGAGCTGATCTGGGTGTAGGTCGTACGGGGCAGGGCGACGCCGCCGGCCTTCCAGGCGGCCTGGGTCAGCCCCGAGCAGTCGTAGGCGGAGGGGCCCGTCGCGCCCCAGACGTAGGGCTTGCCGAGGGCGCTGTAGGCGAAGGCGACGGCGCGGGCGGCGCGGGAGTCGCCGGCCTGCGCCGCGGCCGCTCCCGCGCCGCCGGGAAGCCCGTCGAGCGGGCCGTCCCCGCGGCCGGTCCCCCGGTCCGTGCGGCCCTGCCCCGGCCCGCTCCGCGCACCGTCCCGGGCCGCCATCCGCTGCCGCTGCTCCGCGGTCAGCCGGTTGAGCAACTCCTCGGCGGCGTCCAGCTTGCGCACGACGGTGACCCGGTGCTTCTTCAACTGGGCCTCGGTGTCCGCCAGCCGCTCCACGGTGTCCTCGGCCCGCTGTCGGACCTGCCGTACGCTGCCGAGCCGGCGCGCGTAACCGGCCACGGCGGTCGCCTGGTGGCTGCCCGTACGCTCCAGCACCGCGGCGCCGTCCAGATAGCGCTGCGGGTCCGCCGACAGCAGCAGCCGTACGGTCGGGGCGACGCCGCCGGAGCGGTACTGGCTCGCGGCCAGGGTGCCCAGTTCGGTGCGGGCGGCGTTCAGCTTCCGGGTCCTGCGGGCGGCCTCGTCCTGCAGCCTGCTCAGCTCCTCGCGTGCGGTGCCGGCGGATTCCTTCGCACCGTTGTAGTTCTGCGTGGCCACCTCTGCCTCCTGGTACAGCGCGTCGACCCGGTCCTTGACCTGGGCGGGGGTGGGCCGGTGTGCGGCCTGGACGGTGCCGTCGAAGCCGGCGGTGAGGGGGGCACCTGCTGCATGCGCGAGGCCGAAAGTGGGGGCGGCGCCGGCCAGGGCCAGGGTGGCGGCCGTACGGGCGGTGCGCGCGCTGCGCGAGCCGCCGCCGGTGAGCGCGGCGAGCGGATGCTGCCGGGGCTTGCGGTGCGAGGCCACGGTGGCCGTCACTTCCTTCCCTTCGAGCCGTGGGCCCGGCGGCGGTCCGTCACGGGGGCAACGGACCGCCGCCGCACCTCGGCGGAGACGGCCGACGGAACGCCGGTGGGAGCCCGGCGAGGCGGGGAGTCGGCCGCCTGGTGGAGGACGCTAAGCCTGGGCGTCACGGCAGCGAGTCGGCTTGGCCGGCATTGTTCGCTTTCGACCGCAGCCGGTACGCGGGTGACCGCGACGCCATGGCCGTACGGCCGGGACCGGTCTGGCCTGACCGATGCGGCGATAGTGGGCGCCCTGCCCGAAGGGCCGTGCTATGCGGCGGCTACGATCCAGCAACTATGGACGTAGTAACCAATATCTTCGTCGGCCTGCACATCATCGGCATCGCCTCCCTGCTGGGCGGCTTTCTGACCCAGATGAAGGCGATGAGCGCGGGCACCGCGCGGTTTGTGCCGGCCATGCTGCACGGCGCGCTGACGATGCTGGTCACCGGCATCGTGCTGGTCGGCCTCAACCAGGCCCAGGACCACCCCGTCAACACCATCAAGATCGGCATCAAGATGGCCGTTCTGGTGGTGATCCTGGCGCTGGTCTACGTCAAGCGGGACGAGGAGACGGTCGACAAGCCGCTCTTCGGCGCGGTCGGCGGGCTGACGGTGGCCAACATCTTCATCGCGGTGCTCTGGACCTGACGAGCGTCCCACCACGGCACACCGCGCGGTCCTCGCACTCCGGATCCGGAGGCGCGGGCCGCGCGGTGGCGTGTGGGGGGTGACCGTGGGGGGTGGTCCGGTGGGGGAGCGGGGGCCGGGCCTCAGCCCGGGCGGACGCTCCCGTAGATCGGCATGTAGTAGATCGACTCCTCCCGGACGTTGGCGCCCGGCTTCGGAGCGTGGACCATCTTTCCGCCGCCTAGGTACATCCCGACGTGACTGATGTCGTCATAGAAGAAGACCAGGTCGCCGGGCTGCAGATCCTTGGTGGCCACGCGCTGGCCGATCTTGACCTGGTCCCAGGTGGTCCGCGGCAGATCGACGCCCGCCGCTTTCCACGCCGCCTGTGTCAGTCCCGAGCAGTCGTAGGACGTGGGGCCGGTGGCGCCCCAGACGTACGGCTTGCCGATCTGGGAGCGGGCGAAGGCGAGCGCCTTTTCGCCCTTGGCGGAGGCCGAGTCGCCGGTGGAACCGCCGCCCGAGCCGCCGCCGGTCCGGCCGTCGGCCGAGCCGTCGCCGTCCTGCTGCCGCTGGCGCTCCCGCTCCTGCTGCTTGCGCGCCTCCTCCGCGGCCCGCCGCTTGGCCGCCGCCTCCTTCTGGCGCTCCAGCTCCGCCAGCCGCGCCTTCTCCTGCGCGGTCAGCCGGGACAGCAGCTGCCGGGCCTCGGCCAGCTTGTCCTGGACGGAGCGCTTGGACTCCTTGAGGGAGGCCTGCGACGTCTGCAGCCGCTCCAGGCTGCGGCTCGCCTCGGCACGCTGCCGGGCGGCGGCCGCCTGCTGCTCCTGGTAGTCGGTGACGGCCTGCTTCTGCCGGCCGGTCAGCCGGTCCAAGAGGTGGTTGCGGTCGACGAACTGCTGCGGGTCCTTGGCGAGCATCAGCTGCGCCGTCGGGTTCATGCCGCCGGTGCGGTACTGCGCCGAGGCGAAGGAGCCCAGCCGGCGCCGGGACTCGTTCATCTTCTCGGCGCGCGTGGCGGCGGCGTCGAGCAGACCGTCCACGGTGTCGCGCTGTTCGTCGGCGCGCTCCTTGACGGCGTTGTACTTCTGGGTGGCCACCTCGGCCTGGTGGTAGAGGCCGTCGACCTTCTGCTGGACCTCTTCGACGGTGGGCTTGGGCGCCCTGGGGGCCGCGTCGGCGGACTGTGAGAGCAGGGTGACCGAGGCGAGGGCGGCGGTGGTGAGCCCGGTCGCCGCACGACGGCCTCCGGGTGAGGCGAGAACGCTGGTGCGCGGCTTGCGATGCGACGCCAAGGCCGGCAACTCCTTCCGTGGACCGCCTACCGGGTTGCGATGAGGGGCCCGCCCAGGCCGTTCAGGCACTGGGGGAGGGTTCGGGCGGTGTCGCTGACGGAAGGCTTGCCCTACGGTCCGGACGTCCACTGGCGACGGCCGTACGGATCGATTCACCCCGGTGTTGCTGGTGGGTCCCCGGCTCCGGGTGCCTGAGGGCAGGGCCGGACTCGGCGTCGGCGGCCCGTGCGGACGCTGTCGTCCACAGGGAGGCGGGCTGCCTGAGCGAGGACGTTAGCCAACTCGTGTGGCTTCTGTGAAGGCTGATGTTCGATATGCCCGAAACCTTTTCGTGACCTGAACGCGATGCGGGCGTTGTGGTGGCAGATGTCGGATTCGGGTAGACGAGGCGCCGCCCGGCCGGCGGCGGATCCGGCCGTCCGGCCTGCCCATGCGCCAGGGCCCGGCCCGTAAGCGGCCCGCAATTGGCCACTCCGCGGCGGACTGTCAGTGCGGCGGCCTAGACTCGGTGGGCGATGAGCAGCCTCTTTGACGACAGCTTCCTGACGGACCTCGGCCACAAGGACGAGGAGCCGCCGCCTCCCGAGGACGAGCACGGCCCGGCCCCGGAGGAGATCCCCGCCGACCTCTTCGGCGGGCGGTTCGACGCGCCCGCCCCCAGGGACTCGTACTACCGCGACGGCGCCGCCCGCCCGGCCGTCGACGCCGCGGCGCTGCTGGAGGGGCTCAACGACGAGCAGAAGGCCGCCGTGGTGCACACCGGCGGACCGCTGCTGATCGTCGCCGGTGCCGGCTCCGGCAAGACCCGGGTGCTGACCCACCGCATCGCGCATCTGCTCGCCGAGCGCCATGTCCACCCCGGCCAGATCCTCGCGATCACATTCACCAACAAAGCCGCCGGGGAGATGAAGGAGCGCGTCGAGGAGCTGGTCGGCCCGCGGGCGAACGCCATGTGGGTCTCCACCTTCCACAGCGCCTGCGTCCGCATCCTGCGCCGCGAGTCCAAGAAGCTCGGCTTCACCTCTTCCTTCTCGATCTACGACGCCGCCGATTCCAAGCGCCTGATGGCCCTGGTCTGCCGCGATCTGGATCTGGACCCCAAGCGCTACCCGCCCAAGTCCTTCAGCGCGAAGATCTCCAACCTCAAGAACGAGCTCATCGACGAGGAGACCTTCGCCGGGACCGCGGCCGATGGTTTCGAGAAGACCCTGGCCGAGGCGTACGCGATGTACCAGGCGCGGCTGCGCGAGGCCAACGCCCTGGACTTCGACGACATCATCATGACGACGGTCAATCTGCTCCAGGCCTTCCCGGACGTCGCCGAGCACTACCGCCGCCGCTTCCGCCACGTCCTCGTCGACGAGTACCAGGACACCAACCACGCCCAGTACACCCTCGTCCGCGAGCTGGTCGGCCCCGCCGAATCCGCCGCGGATCTCTGCGTCGTCGGTGACGCCGACCAGTCGATCTACGCCTTCCGCGGCGCCACGATCCGCAACATCCTCCAGTTCGAGGAGGACTACCCGGACGCGACGACGATCCTGCTGGAGCAGAACTACCGCTCCAGCCAGACGATCCTCTCCGCGGCCAACGCCGTCATCGAGCGCAACGAGAACCGCCGCCCCAAGAACCTCTGGACGGACGCCGGCGCCGGCCCCAAGATCACCGGATATGTCGCCGACACCGAGCACGACGAGGCCCAGTTCGTCGCCGACGAGATCGACCGGCTGACGGACGCCAAGGACGCCAAGGCCGGGGACGTCGCGGTCTTCTACCGCACCAACGCCCAGTCCCGTGTCTTCGAAGAGATCTTCATCCGGGTCGGCCTGCCCTACAAGGTCGTCGGCGGGGTGCGCTTCTACGAGCGCAAGGAGGTCCGCGATGTCCTCGCGTACCTGCGGGTGCTCGCCAACCCCGAGGACACCGTCCCGCTCCGCCGCATCCTCAACGTCCCCAAGCGCGGTATCGGCGACCGCGCCGAGGCGATGATCGACGCCCTGTCCGGGCGCGAGAAGATCACCTTCCCGCAGGCGCTGCGCCGGGTCGACGAGGCGTACGGCATGGCGGCCCGCTCCGCCAACGCCGTCAAGCGCTTCAACGTCCTCATGGAGGAGCTGCGCACCATCGTCGAGTCCGGTGCCGGCCCCGCCACGATCCTGGAAGCGGTCCTGGAGCGCACGGGCTACCTCGCCGAACTCCAGGCCTCCACCGACCCGCAGGACGAGACCCGGATCGAGAACCTCCAGGAACTCGCCGCCGTGGCCCTGGAGTTCGAGCAGGACCGCGGTGAAGACAATCCAGGCACCCTCTCCGACTTCCTGGAGCAGGTCGCACTGGTCGCCGACTCCGACCAGATCCCGGACGAGGACGAGGAGGGCAGCGGCGTGATCACCCTCATGACGCTGCACACCGCCAAGGGCCTGGAGTTCCCGACCGTCTTCCTGACCGGCCTGGAGGACGGCGTCTTCCCGCACATGCGCTCGCTGGGCCAGACCAAGGAGCTGGAGGAGGAGCGCCGGCTCGCCTACGTCGGCATCACCCGCGCCCGTGAGCGGCTCTATGTCACCCGCTCGACGATGCGCAGCGCCTGGGGCCAGCCCTCGTACAACCCGCCCTCCCGGTTCCTGGAGGAGATCCCGGTCGACTACGTGGAGTGGAAGCGCACCGGCCCGGCGACGCCGTCCGCGTCGATGGGCGGTATGTCGGGAGGCGGCGGAGGCGGCGCCTTCGGCGGCACGCTCTCGTCGGCGCGCGCCAAGGGCCCGAGCGGCTTCGCGACCCGCCGCGCCAGTGACCGTCCGGTGGTCCCGCTGACCATCGGCGACCGCGTCACCCACGACAGCTTCGGGCTCGGCACGGTCGTCGGCGTCAAGGGCAGCGGTGACAACGCCGAGGCGACGATCGACTTCGGCGGCGAGAAGCCCAAGCGCCTGCTGCTGCGGTATGCGCCGGTGGAGAAGCTGTAACGGAAGCCGAAGGCCCCCGGGGACAATCCCTGGGGGCTGTGACGGTGCGGGCGGTGCGGGTGGCGGTCAGTTCGGGTCGAGGCCGTGGTCGCGCAGCCACGGCAGCGGGTCGACCGCCGCGCCGCCGCCGGGACGCACCTCGAAGTGCAGATGCGGTCCCGTGGAATTGCCGGAGTTGCCCGAATAGGCAATCTGGTCACCGGCCTTGACCGACCCGGAACGGATCTTGGTGCTGCTGAGGTGGCAGTACCAGGTCTCCGTGCCGTCGGACGCCGTCACGATCGCCATGTTGCCGTAGGCGGAGTTCCACTGGGTTCGTACGGTGCCGTCGGTGGCGGACATGACGGGGGTGCCGTAGCTGACCGGGAAGTCGATACCGGTGTGCAGCGACATCCAGTTCACCCCGGCCTGGCCGAACTGGGCGCTCAGCCCGTGCTCCTTGACCGGCAGCAGGAACTTGGGGCGCATCGCCTCCTTGCGGGCCGCCTCCTTCGCCCTGCGCTGACGCTCCAGCGCCTGGCGTTCCTTGAGGTCGATCCGCTCCTGGGTGCGGCTGGCGCGGTCGCGGAAGTCATCGGCGCTGGCGCTGAGTCCGGCGAGCTGGGTGTCGAGCTTGTTGTTGGCCGCGGACGGCTTGACGGACCCGGCGTCGGGCGCGGCCTGGGCGGTCGCTTCGGCCTTGTCGTCCCCGCCGAAATCGACGGACGCGGCGGCCACGGCGCACACGCCCATGGCGGCGACCGAGGGCACCGCGACGGTCAGCAGCGCCGACCGCTTCGCCGTACGCCGCCGGCCCCGGCCGCGGACGGCCGTCCCGGCTTCCGGCCCGGTGACCCGCCGGCCGGCGGGGGCGGGGGCCGGGGCCGCGGGAGTGATCGGCATGGCCTGCGTCATGGCGTCCGCCACGGCCGCGGCCTCGTGGTAGTCCTCGGCGTCGCGGGGGGAGCTGTCGCCGGCCGCGGCCCGGCCGGCGTCGTACGGGTCGTTCCCGGCCCGGCCGGTGTCGGGACCGGCCGAGTCGAAGTGCCCGGCCTCGCTCCAAGTGGCGCTGTCCCACTGGAGGGTGTCGTCCGGGGGCGGTCCGGCCTGCGCCGGGATACCGGTGATCAGGTCCTGGCCGGATCGGCCCGACTGATCGGAAAGACCCGACTGATCGGAAAGATCGGTGGTCGACCAGATCGCCGTGGCCTCGAAGCTCGCGGTCTCCTGGACCGAGGTGGCCTGCCGGTCGAAGGCGTCGAAGGCGTCGAAGGCCTCGGCGGTCTCGTACGCGCCGGTGGCGTAACTGCCGGTGTCATACGTGCCGGTGGGATAGCTCCCGGTGTCATAACCGCCGTGACCGTACGCGGTGGCTTCGTAACCGGCCGTCTCGTAACCGGCCGTGTTGTACCCGGCCGTGTCGTACCCGGCGGTGGTGTACGTGGTCGCGTCGTGTGCCGGGGCGTCGTAGGTGGTGTGCGCGTACGGGTCGTAGCCCGCGGCGGCCGGGTGCGGATCGGCGACGGCATAAGCGCCGGTGTCCCACCCGCCGGTGTCCCACTGTGCCGAGGTGTAGCTGCCGGTGTCGTACGCGCCGGTGGCATAGCCGTCGCCCGCCGGGTACGTCCCCGTGTCATAGGCGTCGGTGCTGTAGGTGCCGGTGCCGTACGCGCTCATGCCATAGGCGCCCGCCGCGCTGTGTGTACCGGTGTCGTACATCCCGGCGTCGTAGGTGCCGGTGTCGTACATACCGGTCTCGTACGAGCTGGGGAGCGAGCCGAAGAGGGGATCACCGTCGCCGTAATCGGCATTGCCGGTCGGAGCCTGCTGCCCGTAGGAGTCGTAGGCCGGATAGTGCGCATACGAGGCGTCGGAAGCAGAGCCGGTCGGAGGCTGGGCCCCCGAGGGGTGACGGTCGTTCACCAACTTCTCTTTCGCCTCGGCAGCAGGAGAATTAGCGGCGACTGTACCCGGCGGTACGCGACGGCGACAATCTTCAACTGGTTTTGGGCTAGGCCAGATCGGGCATTTGGCCGCCTTTCGGGAGTCCCCATGCGAGCTCTTGGCGCCCCGTTCGAGGTTTGTTCGACTTCGCGTCAAGATCATGTCGCCGATGAGACGTCGCTGCGATGTCGTTGCGGCGCCCCCGCGGAGCGTGTGCAGGTCAACGGGAGCGGCCGGGTCAGGCCACCGAAATGGCGTCCGCGGCGCCTTCCGCGGTTTCCGCCGAGGCCAGTGCTTCACGTATTCCGGCGGCGACGGCGCCATTGACCGGCAGGGCGAGATGTCCGACACCGGCGACATGCACGTTGTACGCGATTAAATCAGGGTGACTGATTCTCGCTGTTGTGGCCGGAATCATCACCTGATCCTCCTCGCTCCAGAAAGCCACGAATTGCGTGCGGCAATTCGGTGCCGGCCGCGACAACTCCGCTATCACCTCGGAATCGGGGCGCATCTGGCGGACGAGGGGGTGCGCCGACATCAGGGGCGCGACACGGGTGCCGGAGTGCGGGGTGCCGAGCGTGACCACCGTACGGACGCGGGTGTCGCCGCCGAGCCGCTGCGCGTAATAGCGGGCGATGAGACCGCCGAGGCTGTGGCCCACGATGTCCACCCGGCGATGGCCGGTCCGGGCACAGATCTCCTCCACGTGGCGGCTGAGCAGCTCGGCGGCCTTACGGAGATCGCAGGTCAGCGGGGAGTAGTTGAGCGCCTCGACATGGCGCCAGCCGTGCCGGTGCAGCGAGCGGCGCAGCAGCAGGAAGACGGAGCGGTTGTCGATGAAGCCATGGAGCAGGAGGACCGGCGGATGGGCCCGGCCCTCGGTCGGCAGCATCGTGGGCGAGCCGGGGGCGGGCCGGGGCGCCTCCGGTGCCATGCATCCTTCCGGGGGCTCGGCCGCCGGGTGTGGTGCGGGGCGTGGCATGGGGCGTTCCTGGGAGATGCCGGTCGGATAGAGGAGGAGATGGCCGGCGAGGATCGCCAGGTCCACGACCGTGCTGCGCAGGGGAAGTGAAGCGGTGCGGATGGGGAGCAGGCGCGCGCACCGGAGGGGCGTGGAGACGAGGCGCGCGATCAGCAGGGGTGCGGAGAGAAAGGGCTGGGCCTGCATGGCCGACCTCCCGAATGGCACGCGGAAGGCGTCGTCGACCCCCGTATGCCCTCGTGGGAAGCCCTGGGCTGCGATGGCGGGCATGCGGCGTGCTTGCGTGCTCGCGCTGATGCGTGCCCGGCGGCGCGGTGGCCCGGCTGCGGCTCCCCGTGCGCCCGGCCCGCGCCCTGTGCCGCCCGGCTCCGGCGGCACCACGCGCGGGACGCGACGCGTAGCGAACGTGTCCCATGTGTGATTTCCCCCTCCCCGGATGTCACGAAACGGCTGGGTACGGGATGCTGGCGATAACGTTCGTTCACGCTCGTGGCCGCCGGATCGCGGTCGCGCGATCGATTGTCGGCTCGGCGGCACCACAGTGCCGTGCATGGCTTGGAGGCAGTGATGAGTGTGGCTCGGCATGACGGAGCGCAAGCGGGGAGCCAGGGCGCGGCGGGCAGGTCGGGGCCGATCCGTGTGGTGGTGGCCAAGCCGGGCCTGGACGGGCACGACCGGGGCGCCAAGGTCATCGCGCGGGCGCTGCGCGACGCCGGTATGGAGGTGATCTACACCGGGCTGCACCAGACCCCGGAGCAGATCGTCGACACCGCGATCCAGGAGGACGCCGACGCGATCGGGCTGTCCATCCTCTCCGGGGCGCACAACACGCTCTTCGCGAAGGTCATCGCCCTGCTGGAGGAGCGGGACGCGGCGGACATCAAGGTCTTCGGCGGCGGCATCATCCCCGAGGCGGACATCGCCCCGCTCAAGGCACAGGGCGTCGCGGAGATCTTCACGCCGGGCGCCACGACCACCTCGATCGTGGAGTGGGTCAACGCGAACGTCCGCTCGCTGGCGGTCTGAGGCAGCGGTACCGCGGAGCCGGTGGGGCGGCCCCGGCCCGGTGGCCGGGCCGGGGCGCGGTCGGGCCCCGGCGTGGCAGGCCCCGGCACGGCGGGCCCTGGTGCGTGCAGCCCTGGTCTGAGCGGTCATGGCACGCGGGGCCCCGCCGTGGCCCCGCCGGGCGTGGTGGCAGGGGCATCCGCGCTGAGGACTGCGCTGGGGCCGGGGCCGGGGTCGGTGTCGTCGTCGGTGGCGGGCGGGGTGAGTTCCGTACGCATCGTGGCGCGCAGGCGCAGGGTGCCGACCAGGCGCTGGAAGGCCTCGGACCAGTAGCCGCCGGATCCCGGGGAGGCGCCCTCCGGCTCGTCCGTGACGGCCGTGAGCATGTCGAGACGGTCCGCGGCGGCCGGGTCCAGACAGCGCTCGGCCAGGCCCATCACCCCGCTGAAGCTCCAGGGATAGCTGCCCGCGTCCCGGGCGATGTCCAGGGCGTCGACCACCGCTCCGCCGAGCGGCTCGGCCCATGGGACCGCACACACGCCGAGCATCCGGAAGGCTTCCGACAGGCCGTGCGCCGCGATGAACTCCGCCACCCACTGGGCCCGTTCGTCCTCCGGAAGGACGGTCAGCAGCTTCGTCAGATCCCGTGACGAGCCGGCCGGTGCGACCTCGGCGGCCTGGGACGGCGCGGCCGGCGCACCCAGCAGCGCCCGCGCCCAGTCGGCGTGCCGCTGGCGCACCGCGGCGCGGCACCAGGCATCGTGCAGCTCCGTCCGCCAGTCGTCGCCCACCGGCAGCCCGATGATCGCCGCCGCGTCACGGCCTCCGAAGCGGGCATGCCAGCCGTTCAGTGGCGTCGCCTCCACCAACTGGCCCAGCCACCAGGACCGTTCTCCCCGTCCGGAGGGCGGTTTCGGGGCCACGCCGTCCCGCTGCATTCCCATGTCGCACTCATGGGGCGCCTCCACCGAGATCGCCGGTGCACCGGCCGTACGGTCCAGGCCGATGCAGGTCTGGGCCCGCTGCGCCATACGGGCCGCGAGCGCGGAGCCGGGCAGTGCGGAGAGCAGTTCGGCGGCTGTGGCACGGACGTTGCGGCTGCGGTCGGACAGGGCCTGTTCGAGGAAGGGCTCATCGGCCGCCGAGAGGTCCTCGCGCAGCGAGTCGAGGAACATCAGACGGTCCTCGGCCCGCTCCGTGGACCAGGTCGTGGTCAGCAGCGCCAGGCCCGCCGGCGGATCGTGCCGGCGCAGGGCGGTCAGCAGGGCGACCCGCTCCGCGAACAGGCCCTCCTCCCACGTGCGCCGTACGGCCTCGGGGGCGTTGTCACCGGGGAGCTCGGACGGGCCGCCGAGCCCGCGGAGCGCGAACTTCCAGTCGTCGTTGAGCCGGGCCAGCCACAGGGCACGCGGCCCCGCCAGGGCGAGTGCGGCGGGCCGCAGGTCCGTACGGGCGCGGGCGGCGTCGAGCAGCGCGGGCAGCAGCGCCTCCGGGGCGCGGTAGCCGTAGGTGTCGGCGGCGGCCAGCCACTGGGGCAGCAGCTCGGTGAGGTCGGGGGCCGTGCCACGGCGGCTGCCGCCTCCGCTGTCGCCGCGGTCGGCGAGCAGCAGGGACAGCCGGCGGCGCGCCGCGGGCGGCAGCAGGGGCCGCGGATCGGCCGGGGCCGGGGCAGGCCGCTCACCGGCCGGCGCGGGGCGCAGCGCGGCGCGCCGGCGCACCGTGCTCACCGCGGCCGCGTCCAGCAGCGCGGCCGCGGCGCCCTGTCCCGGCCGCGCCGCCACCGGCGGGGTCCGCCGCTCGGTCCCGAGCAGCGCGGCGCTCACGAGATCGGACCAGGGGGCGGGGGCGGTCGGGGTGGGTGCGGGTGACGTGGGTGTGGTGGTGCTCGTCATGCCCTTCCTCCAGGCATCGGTGGTGGACGGCGTCCGTGGGTGCCGGGGCGTCGCGGCCGGGGCGCGGGTCACAGGGACACCGGGGCGGGGTCCCAGGCGGTCAGCGGCAGAAAGCCGCGATGGCCGCATTCGCCGAAGACGGTGACCGGCGCCCCGCCCGATATGGCGGCCAGCTGCCACAGGCTCGTACGGCCGAGGCAGCGCGGGTCCAGCGGGAGCGCCGACTCCCCGTCCGCGTCGGCCAGTTGCCAGCCCGATCCGTCGCGGCTCGGTATCGGCGTGACATCGGTGAGCACCACCGGCCAGGAATCCAGCCACGGGTCGTCGCGCAGCGCATCGCCGTACGCGGCCAGGGCGGCATCGATACCACCGCCGGGTGGCACCGGGCCCGGGGCCGCCGGGGCGTGCCGCTCGCCGAGAGTGGCGCGCAGCGGGCGGGCGCCCGGGTAGTAGGCGAGGTCCGCGTCGAGCACCAGACCGGGCGGCAGCGCCAGGTCCAGGGGGCGGCCGGGAGAGCCGCCGAAGGAGAGATGCAGCGCCATCCGGCCGGTCCGCTCGCCCCGCAGGAAGATTCTGCGGGTGACCAACTTGCCGTCGTCGATGTCCTGTTGGGCGAGCACCAGCCAGCGGTCCCGGACCGTCGCCGCATCGGGGCCGGTCAGCAGCTCCGCCGCCTCCGTGGTCAGCCCGACGCGCGAGCGGACCGTCGCCGCCAGCGGGCCCGGCAGCCGCTCGATACCGAGGAACCCCTGGTCGAGGAGGTGCAGCAGCGAGCATTCCTCCAGCAGCCGCGCCGGCCAGTCCGGGCCGGACGCCACCACCGACGACAACTCCCGTACGCGCGCGGCGAGTCCGGGAGCCTGGGCGTCGACCATACGGGCCGCCGTCTCGTCCCAGGAGCCTCCCCCGCTCTCGGCCGACGCCAGCCCGGACTGCAGCAGATCCGCCAGCCGCTGTTCCAGCTCCGCGGCGCCGGCGCCGATCCGCTGCATCCGGCGCTCCGCCCGCCGCTGGGCGGCCTCCGGGTCCGCGGGTGCCCGCGGCGGGGCGGCTGCGCCCGAGGGCGCGCCCGCGGCCCGCTCGGCCCGCTCCCGGCGTCCGGCCAGCCACTCGCCCGCCCAGGACGACGGTTCCCCGGCCGTCACCTCCCCGCCGCCGCCCGCCCAGAGCAGCAGCAGCCCCAGTGCGTGCTTGCACGGAAACTTACGGCTCGGGCAACTGCACTTGAAGGCCGGGCCTTCGACGTCCACGACCGTCTGATACGGCTTCTTGCCGCTGCCCTTGCACTGCCCCCACACCGCGCCCTCGTCCGCGCCCGTTTCCGACCACGGTCCGGGCGCCGCGAGCTTGTCGCCCGCTCTGCGTGATGCCTCGTCAGGTGCCAGCGCGAGCACCTGATCCGTCGTCCAGCGTTCCCCCTGCGGATTCATGTCTCCGACGCTACGGCGCACCACTGACAATCGCCGCCGGTCGCGATGAACTCGCAGGTCAGGACCGGCTTTCGGGTGATTGTCAGTGGCGTGGTGCAGGGTTGATCCCGCAAGCGGCCGCAGCGATTTCCGGGGTGCCGGCCGCACACCTTGCGACGAGGGGGAACCATGTCCGGGAACAGCGTCGGGACGACGGACGACACGACGGACGACACGATCCATCAGACGGCCGGGACGGTGTCGGAAGGCGCGGGCGGCGAGGCACTGCGGCCGCATGCCGAGGTCAGTTTCGCGGCGGAGCTGGCGGCCCTGGCGGCGGCCGACGACCGGCCGCGGCCGGAGCGCTGGCGGCTCTCGCCGTGGGCGGTCGCGACCTACCTCCTCGGCGGCACGCTCGCGGACGGCACGGTCATCACACCCAAATACGTCGGCCCGCGCCGGATCGTCGAGGTCGCCGTGACGACCCTCGCGACGGACCGCGCACTGCTCCTGCTGGGCGTGCCCGGCACCGCGAAGACCTGGGTGTCCGAGCATCTGGCGGCGGCCGTCAGCGGTGACTCCACTCTCCTGGTGCAGGGCACCGCCGGCACCCCCGAAGAGGCGATCCGCTACGGCTGGAACTACGCCCAGCTGCTCGCGCACGGCCCCAGCCGCGAGGCGCTGGTGCCCAGCCCGGTGATGCGCGCGATGGCGCAGGGCATGACCGCGCGGGTCGAGGAGCTGACCCGCATCCCCGCCGACGTACAGGACACGCTCATCACGGTCCTGTCGGAAAAGACCCTGCCGATACCGGAGTTGGGGCAGGAGGTGCAGGCGGTCCGCGGCTTCAATCTGATCGCCACCGCCAACGACCGCGACCGCGGTGTCAACGAACTCTCCAGCGCGCTGCGCCGCCGCTTCAACACCGTCGTGCTGCCGCTGCCCGCGACCCCGGACGAGGAGGTGGACATCGTCTCGCGCCGGGTCGAGCAGATCGGGCGCTCGCTGGATCTCCCCGCCGGGCCGGAGGGCCTGGACGAGATCCGCCGGGTCGTCACGGTCTTCCGTGAGCTGCGGTCCGGCCTCACCGCCGACGGCCGGACCAAGCTCAAGTCGCCGTCCGGCACCCTCTCCACGGCCGAGGCCATCTCGGTGGTGACGAACGGCCTGGCGCTGGCCACCCACTTCGGGGACGGCGTGCTGCGCTCCGGCGATGTGGCCGCGGGCATCCTGGGTGCCGTGGTCCGCGACCCCGCGGCCGACCGGGTCGTATGGCAGGAGTATCTGGAGACCGTGGTGCGCGAGCGCGACGGCTGGAAGGACTTCTACCGCGCCTGCCGTGAGGTGAGCGGATGAGCGAGCGAACGGCGAACAGGGGTGGGCCGGTGCTGCTCGGGGTGCGGCACCACGGCCCCGGGTCGGCGCGGGCGGTGCGGGCCGCCCTGGAGCAGTGCACGCCGTCCGCGGTCCTGATCGAGGGGCCGCCGGAGGCGGACGGGCTGGTGCCGCTGGCCGCCCATGAGGGGATGCGGCCGCCCGTCGCGCTGCTCGCCCATGCGCAGGACGACCCCGGCCGCGCCGCGTTCTGGCCGCTGGCCGAGTTCTCCCCGGAGTGGGTGGCGATGCGCTGGGCGCTGGAGCACGGCGTCCCCGTCCGCTTCATCGATCTGCCCGCGGCGCACTCCCTGGCGGGGGGAGACGACGGGGAGACGGCGGAGGGGGAGACGGCGGACGAGGAGACCGGCGAGCAGGCGGCCGGCGAGCAGGCGGTCGGCGCCGGCGCCGAGGTG
The DNA here is from genome assembly GCF_040650675.1 of Streptomyces sp. NPDC048637. NCBI lineage: Bacteria > Bacillati > Actinomycetota > Actinomycetes > Kitasatosporales > Streptomycetaceae > Streptomyces > Streptomyces sp. NPDC048637. The sequence goes on along the minus strand of NZ_JBEZHQ010000028.1, from coordinate 40,269 downwards.
CGGATCGATCCGATCGGGGCGCTGGCCGAGGCGGCCGGGTACGACGACCCCGAGCGCTGGTGGGAGGACGTGGTCGAACACCGCGCGGGCGGGGCAGCTGGGGCAGCCGGGGCGGACGCGCTGGCGCCGTTCGCGGCGCTGGCCGAGGCGATGGCGGCGCTGCGCGAGACCTACGGCGACGGCGGCCATGACCGCGATCCGGTGCGCGAGGCCCATATGCGGCTCCGGCTGCGGGCCGCGCGACGGGAGTTCGGGGACGACCTCGCCGTGGTGTGTGGGGCCTGGCACGTACCGGCCCTGGCGCAGCGCACCACGATGACCGCCGACCGGCAGCTGCTCAAGGGCCTGCCGAAGGTGAAGACGGCGGTGACCTGGGTGCCCTGGACGCACCGGCGGCTCTCCCGCCGCAGTGGCTACGGCGCCGGAATCGCCTCACCCGGCTGGTACGGCCATCTCTTCAGCGCCCCCGACCGCCCCGTCGAACGCTGGCTGACCAAGGTCGCCGGGCTGCTCCGCGAGGAGGACTACGCCGTCTCGTCGGCGCATGTCATCGAAGCGGTGCGGCTCGCCGAGGGGCTGGCCACGGTCCGTGGCCGCCCGCTCGCCGGGCTGACGGAGCTGGACGACTCGGTGCGCGCCGTCATGGGGGACGGCACCGACGCCCCGTCCTCGCTGATCCACGACCGGCTGGTGGTCGGGGAGGTGCTGGGCGAGGTCCCGGAGGACGCCCCCGCGGTGCCGCTGCAACGGGACATCGCGCGCAGCCAGCGGACGCTGCGGCTCAAACCGGAGGCTCTGGAACGGGAGCTGGAGCTGGATCTGCGCAAGGAGACCGACGCCGGGCGCAGCCGGCTGCTGCACCGGCTGCGGCTGCTCGGCATCCCCTGGGGCGCGCCCACCCGCTCCCGCGGCAGCACGGGCACCTTCCGGGAGACCTGGCGGCTGCGCTGGGAGCCGGAGCTCTCCGTGCGGGTCGCGGAGGCCGGCATCTGGGGCACGACCGTGCTCTCGGCGGCCACCGCCAAGGCCGCGTCCGAGGCCACCTCGGCGACCGGCCTCGCCGAGGTCACGGCGCTCGCCGAGCGCTGTCTGCTCGCCGAACTCCCCGACGCCCTCCCGGTGGTGATGCAGGCGCTGTCGGACCGCGCGGCGCTGGACGCGGACGTGGGCCATCTCGCCCAGGCGCTGCCCGCCCTCGTACGGTCCGTGCGCTACGGCGATGTGCGCGGCACGGACGCCGTGGCGCTCCGCGAGGTGGCCACGGGCCTGGCCGAGCGGGTCTTTGTCGGCCTGCCACCGGCCTGCCCGGGGCTGGACGCCGACGGTGCCGCCGAAATGCGCGGCCATCTCGACGCCACCCACCAGGCCGTCGGCCTGCTCGGCCAGCCGGAGACCGGACGGCGGCCCGAAGGGAACGGGCTGCGGACCCGCTGGGCCGGAGTGCTCCGGTCGGTCAGCGAACGGGACACCGTGCCAGGTCTGCTCCGCGGTCGCGCGACCCGGCTCCTGCTGGACGACGGCGAGTTGGGCGACGGGGGAGCGGAGCGGCTGATGGGGCTCGCCCTCTCGCCGGGCACCCCGCCCACCGATGCCGCCGGATGGATCGAGGGCTTCGTCGGCGGTGGGGACGGCGGCATGCTGCTGGTCCACGACGAACGGCTGCTGGCCCTGGTCGACGGCTGGCTGACCGGTGTGCCGGACGCCGCGTTCACCGACGTACTCCCGCTGCTGCGCCGCACCTTCGCGGAGTACGAGTCCGGAGTGCGGCGCACCCTCGGTGAGCTGATCCGCCGCGGCCCCGCGACGGCACCCCGCAGCCCGGCCGGCGAAGCCCCGGACGCGGCCGTGCCCGGCTTCGGCCCCGGCCTGGACCGCGACCGTGCCGCGGCCGTCCTCCCCACGCTCCGCATGCTGCTGGGAATCGGACAGCACGGCTTCGACGACGGACCGGACGAGGCGGGGGAGGACGAGCCGGAAGGCGAGGCGGACGGCGGGCCGGACGATGCGGCGGGCAATTCGACGGGCAACCCGACGGAGGCCGCGGCGGAGGAGGTGCCGGGGGACACGCCCGCGCCCGCCCGGAGACGGCCCTCCGCCGCCCGGCGCCCTCCCGCTACCGGCCGGCCCGCCAACGAACAGCCGTCGGACACCACCCGGCCCGCCAACGACCAGCCGTCGGCCACCTCCTCCCGACCCGCCAACGACCTCACGGGGGCACGGACATGACCACCACGACACCGGACCCGACGACCGTGACCACGACCACCGCCCCGGCATCGACCACCGCCCCGGCATCGACCACCGCCCCGGCATCGACCACCGCCCCGGCATCGACCACCGCCCCGGCAACGACCACCGCCCCGGCAACGACCACCGCCCCGGCAACGACCACCGCCCCGGCAACGGCCGAGGACCCGGCCGCCACCCCGGCCGCCACCCCGGCCGCCCCCACCTCCGAGGCCGAACGGCTCCGCCGCTGGCGGCTGGTGCTCGGTGGCGGGGGCGCGGACGGGACGGGGTGTGCGCTCAGCGGCCGGGATGCCGCGATGGACGGGGCGCTGGCCTCGCTCTACGGACGGGAGAAGGGCCGCGGCGGCAAGGGGGCCGACGGCGGCAGGCGTTCGGCGGGGCTCGGGGCCTCGGCGCCCGGGGTGGCGCGCTGGCTCGGCGACATCCGTACGTACTTCCCGTCGTCCGTGGTGCAGGTGATGCAGCGGGACGCCATCGACCGGCTGGGGCTGTCCGCGCTGCTGCTGGAGCCGGAGATGCTGGAGGCCGTCGAGGCGGATGTGCACCTCGTGGGCACCCTGCTGTCGCTCAACAAGGTCATGCCGGAGACCACCAAGGAAACCGCCCGCGCCGTCGTCCGCAAGGTCGTCGAACAGCTGGAGAAGAAGCTGGCGCAGCGCACCCGCGCCACCCTCACCGGCGCACTGGACCGCTCCGCCCGGATCAGCCGGCCGCGCCACCGCGATATCGACTGGGACCGCACGATCCGGGCGAACCTCAAGAACTACCTCCCCGAGTACCGCACGGTCGTGCCCGAGCGCCTGATCGGCTACGGCCGTGCCGCGCAGTCGGTGAAGAAGGACGTGGTGCTCTGCATCGACCAGTCCGGTTCGATGGCCGCCTCGGTCGTCTACGCCTCGGTGTTCGGCGCGGTGCTGGCCTCCATGCGGACCCTCGACACCCGGCTGGTCGTCTTCGACACCTCGGTGGTCGATCTGACGGACCAACTCGACGACCCGGTCGATGTCCTTTTCGGCACCCAGCTCGGCGGCGGCACGGACATCAACCGCGCGCTCGCCTACTGCCAGTCCCGCATCACCCGCCCCGCCGAGACCATCGTCGTCCTCATCAGCGACCTCTACGAGGGCGGTATCCGGGACGAGATGCTCAAGCGGGTCGCGGCGATGAAGGCGTCCGGTGTGCAGTTCGTGACACTGCTCGCGCTGTCCGACGAGGGGGCGCCCGCCTACGACCGTGACCACGCCGCGGCCCTCGCGGCCCTGGGCGCACCGGCGTTCGCCTGCACTCCGGACCTCTTCCCGGACGTGATGGCGGCCGCGATCGAGAAACGGCCGCTGCCCATACCGGACATGGCGGAGCAACGGTGACAGGTACCCCGGGGGGACTTGCGTGGCACCTGGTTTCTCATGCAAGTATCTGCTCATCGCTCGATCGCCCGCGACGCGCGTGACACCGAGGACCTGTGCCTCGGGTGTCCCCGTCCGTATGGGAAGGTCCCCCCTTGTCTGCTGTGCTCGCCCTGCCTGCCGCCGTGCGCCTGCCGCGCACGGTGGCCGTGCGGCGTGCGCTGCTGGCCGGGCTCTTCCTGGTGGGCTTCGTCGCCCTCGGCTTCGCCTTCGGTCCCGGCGCCCACGCCGATGACCGCACGCGGAACGTGGACCTGCCCGGGGCAGCGGCCCCGGCGCGGCCCGCGGCCGAGGTATCCACCCCGGACCGGGCCGCCACCCGGGACGGGGCCAGCCGGCTGTCGGGCTCCGGAGCTGCGGTTGCGCAGCGGGGCGAGGCGTCCGGCGCGAAGGTCGCCGAGCGCACCCGCGCCGCGTCCGACGCGGTGGCCGAGGCCGTACGGCCCGCCGCCGATCAGGCCGCACCGGTCACCGGCCGGCTCACCGAGCCGGTGAGCCGCGCCGTCCGGGAGATCGGGGACACGGCCGGTGCCGCACTGCCCGTCCACCTCCCGTCCGGTGAGCACGGCGACCACCCCGGAGACGGTGGCACGCACCAGCACGGCCGTACGCCGGGCGTGGCGCAGCCGGCCGGTTCGCGGACCGCTGACACGGCGGACGGCGCTGCCGCCGCCGAGGCGGTTCAGCTCCTCGACGACCTGCGCAAGCCGGTCTCCGAGGCCCCCTCGGCCACCGTCCACGAGCAGCGGGCCCCGGGCCACCACGGCCTTCCGGGGCAGTACCCGCAGGGCCCGGCCGCGCCCGCCTCGCACACCGCCGGTGACGGCCACGGCCCCCGTGGCGGGGACCAGTACGCCGCCGTCACGGCGGACCTCACACGCTTCCGGCTGCTGCCCGGTGGCGTCCGCACGGCCGATGGCGCTCCGACGCGTCGGCGTGCCGAAGAAATCCTCGAATTCCCGGGCTAGGGCAGACCGCTCCGCGTCTGTAACTGGACCTGCCGCGCGGGGGCGGGACAGGTCTGCCCGTCAAACCTCTCCGAATTCGAAGGACTTCACCACCATGCGCTCCACCATCCGCCGTTCCATCGTCGTTGCCGCCGCCGCCACCGGTCTGTGGGCCCTGGGCTCCGTTGCCGCCAACGCCGCCGAGCTGCCCGTCGGCTCGGACCTTCCCGCCACCGGCACGGTCACCGACACCGCCCAGCAGCTGCCCACCGGCGACGTGGCCGGCACCGCCACGAAGACCGCCGAGACCGCCAAGAAGACGGTCGGCGAGGCGGCGGGCAAGGCCACCGGCGCCCTCGGCGGCGTATCGGCCGCCCAGGACCTGCCCACCGGCAAGCTGCCGCAGATCGGCGACGTGGCCGGTGCGGTCGACGGCGTGCAGAAGCAGGCCAACGGTGCCGGTCTGCCGGACACCGGTGAGGTGCGGAAGGCCGCCGACCTGCAGCAGGCCAAGAAGGCCGCCAAGACCGTCAAGAAGGCCGCCAAGGGCGCCGGCCTCGGCCAGGCCGGCCGCCTGACGGACGGCACGCTGCCCGCCGTTCCGAAGCTGCCCGCCACCCCGGGCGTCCCGTCCCTGCCCGGCACCGCGGGAGTCCCGTCCCTGCCCGGCACCCCGGCGCTGCCCAAGGCTCCCGCGCTGCCCAAGGCCCCCGGCTCGGCCGACAACCTGCTGGCCGGTCTCGCCGGTGCGGGCGTCCGTCCCGAGCAGCTGACGAAGCAGGCGCAGGGTGCGCTGGCCACCACGCGCCCGGTCGTCGACCAGACCGCCGCCGACGTGCTGCCGCCCGTCGCCCGCCGGGTCGTCGTCAAGGTCGTGCCGGTCGCCCAGGGTGCGGTCGGCGGTGCCGGTCAGCTCGCCGGTGACGCGGCCGGCCAGGCGACCCCGTTCGTGACCGTCGTCGGCGGCCAGGCGCAGCTGTTCGTGCAGGGTGCCGCGGCCGACGCGGTGCCGTTCGCCCAGGGTGTGGCCACCGACGCGGTGCCGTTCGCGCAGGGCGAGGTCGCCAAGGCTGCGCCGTTCGCCCAGGGCAAGGCAGCCGACGCGGTGGCGTTCGCCCAGGGTGCGGCCACTGACGCCACCCCGTTCGCGCAGGGTCTGGCCACCGTGGTCGTGACCGACGCACAGGGCACCGCCGGCCAGGCCGTCACCGGCGTGCAGGGCCTGACCCCGGTGAAGTCCGTGCCGGCCGTCCCCGCCGTGCCCGCCGTTCCGGCTGTCCCGGCCGTCCCGTCCGTCCCGTCTGTCCCGTCCGTCCCCGCCGTCCCGGCGAACGTGACCGACGCCGTTGCCGTCCCGTCCGCCCCCGCCGTCCCCGCCAACGTGACCGACGCCGTTGCCGTCCCGGCCGTGCCCGCTGACCTGGCCGACCTGACCAACGCCGCCAACATCCCGGCGCTGCCGGTCCTCCCGGTCCAGGCCGTCTGAGTCTCAGGCCGATAACACCGGCTCCCGGTCGCGGCGGCGGCCGATGCCGGAACACCCATGAACAGCCGGGCGGACCTCTGTGGGGGAGGGCCGCCCGGCCTTGGTGTATCTGCGGCCCAATAGGCCGCCGTTATCTACGAGTTGGGTACTCGCAGCCGTTCCCAGCTGACCCGCCCCGGCACCCCGTCCGCATCCTTGCCGCGGAAGCCGAGCTTGTGCTGCCAGGCCGCGTACGACGTGCGGTCCGCCTCGGTCCACTCGGGACCGGGGCCGTCCTTGTAGTGGTCGCAGCCCTCGGCCACCAGCCGTTCGCCCATCGCCGTGATCACCGGGCTGCGGGCCCCCGACCGGAAGAAGTCCCGGCCGGGGAAGGGCTCGTACGGCGGATGCTGTGGTTTCGGCGGCACCGGCCCCGAGCCACCCGAACCCGAGCCACCCGACCCCGAACCGTCCGCGTCCGGCTGGCCCTCCGCCGCCTTCGCCAGCCGCTTCTTGATCCGGCCCCGCAGGTCGTCCATCACGATGCCGCGCGGATCTACCTTGCCGGGCTGCCACTCCTTGTGGCCGATCACCGAGCGTTCGCTCCAGCCGTGCGCCCGGCAGATCGCGGCCGACACCTTCTCGATGGCGACCCGCTGCTCCTCGGGCCACGGGTCCTTGCCGTCACCGAGGTTGATGCATTCGAAGCCGTAGAAGTGGCGGTTGCCGTCGGTGTCGGCGGCGTTGTCCTTCGGCAGCTCCGCGTCCTCGTTGATCACCGCCCGCAGGACGTCACGGTCGCCGAGCCCGGCGTGGTTGGCGCGGCCGTTGCCGACGAGATGGATCTCGCCCTTCTTGTCGATCACGCCATGGCACAGCGGCCCCGGCAGATCGGAGCGTCCGTCGTAGCACAGGTCCACCGAGCTGCCGGTGCCCTCGGTGGCGGTGTGGTGGATCATCACACCGTGCATCGGGCCCCAGGGGCCCTTCGCGTTCCGGTTGTGCGTACGCCAGCTGCGGACCTCGTGGACCACCAGGCCCTCGTCGCGCAGCGCCTTGAGCAGCCGGCTCGCGGTCAATGGGGTGGCCATCAGGCGGTTCCTTCCTCGTCGACCGCGGCCTCGGCCGCGGCGGTGGTCTGCGACCTGCTCGGCGCCGGGCCCGCCGCGTCGTACGGCGAGCCGTACGACGCGTCACCCGCCTCCGCCGCCCGCGCCGCCTCCTCGGCGGCCAGCGCCGCATCGTCCGCGGCCGGAATGCTCGCGGCCAGCGGACGGAAGGCCAGCCGCAGATCGGGTTCGGTCTGCTCGCCGGCGATCCACGCCAGCGGTGCGAAGTGCACCGCGATACCGGACGGGTACTGCAGCAGCGGCCGGCGCGCCGGGTCCGTCGGCCACTCCACTGCGCCGGTGGCCGTACGGGCCGGGACCAGCCAGAAGTCGCCGGTGCGGTAGCTGCCGCCGGCCGCGAACCAGACCTCGACGCCGTCCTCCAGGGGCAGCCAGCCGCCCTCCTCGACCGGCAGGGCGCCATGCTTGAGCCGGCCGTCCCGGGCACCGCGCCCGGTGGTCCGCCGGCTGCCTTCGTGGTGGTCCCAGCGGCGCAGGAACGGATGCAGCTCGGGCCGCCGTCCGACGCCCGGCGCCGGTTCGCCCGAGAGCCGCACCCGGCGGCCCGGCAGATCGACCTCCTCCACCCGCAGCAGCGGCTCCGCCTCGCCCCGGCTCGTGTACCCGGTGTCCACGCACTCGACCAGGTCGCCGACGTCCAGATCCAGCTTGTCGTCGCTGCCCAGGGTCGCCAACTCCACCCAGGTGCCGTCGAGTCCGTCGACGGGGAAGGTGACCGACCCGTTCTCCCTGGACCATTTGAAGGTGGCGTCCTTCGCGCTGCCCCCGTCGTGCACCTCGACCCGGTAGAGCTGGTTCTCCGGACCCCGGTAGCGGGCGTCCGGGGCGACCAGGCAGGGCTCGTCGTCCGACTGGCCGGGGTGTTCACTGCGGGCCGCGAGACGGCAGCCGGGGGCGGCCGCCCGCTCCGCCCAGCGCGCGAACGCGGCGCGGACCTCGTCGACCGTCGGGTTGTCGGCCTCCAGCCCCAACTCCGCGGCGGGCAGCGGCAGTACCTGCCACACCACCTTCGCGCGGGCCGCGGTGTCCGGCATCGCGGAGCCCAGCGCGACCTCGCGCAGCGCCGGGTCCTCCGCAGCGGTCACCAGCCGCTCCCACACCTTCAGATAGACCAGATACGGGAAGGCGGTGGGCAGCCGGTCGCCGGGCCGCTCAGGGTCCCGGAAGCCGTCCGGCTGGTCCCAGTACGTCCAGGTGGCGGGCGGTGCGGCCGGCTCGCCGTCGCCGCCGTCCGGATCCTCCTTGCCGGCGCCGGCCGTGCCGTGCGCGGGCACCGGCACCCCGGGCTGCGGACGGGTCGCGTCACACAGGATGCCGTCCACGTAGTAGCGGCCGCCGCCGATGATCAGGTCGTCCAGCTCACGGCTGCCGCCGCGCAGTTCGATCCGGAAGCCGGTGGCGCCGCGCGGCCCGCCGTGCGGGCCGATCAGGTCGGCGGTGAGCGTACGGGCCTGGAACAGCTGGATCGCGGTCTGCTCATTGGCGTCGGCGTCCAGCTGTACCCGGCCCTGCTGGGCGACGACCGCGGAGTAGCGGCGCTCCGGCCGGTGGGTGAGGCGCGAGAGATCAGCGTGCATGGAAGGGGTCCCCCTCGTACGGGAAGTGCGGAAGGTCGGAGTCGCTCGGATGGCCGGAGCGGCGCGGCAGGCCCCGGTGGTGGTGCGGCGCGGGCGGTCCCCCCGGCACGCCGGGGGCGCGGGGGGACGGTCGGCGGTTCGCCTCGCGAACGGACAGCGGGCTCACGTCACACAACAGCCGGCTCACGTCACGAACACGATCCCCGCGTCGCTCCCCGCCGGTGTGTACTCCGCCAGCCGGGCCCGCAGGCTGTCCTCGCGCTGCGGCTGATAGAGATCGTGGTACGCGCCCATCTCCGCGCCGTCCTCCGCACCGCGCCGGACCGGGTCCGGGCCGCCCGCCGCCAACTGCCCGTACCACGGCGTCCCGTAGCGCTCACCGCGCAGCTGCGGCCGTACCCGCTCGGCGCCCCCGGGGCCCGCCAGGTCCGGCTGGCAGCGATGGCGGCGCGGGGTGCGCGACCCCGGCGGGACGTAGCTGAACCGCAGACAGCCGACGCCACGGCGGGCCACCCGCAGCTGCCCGGTGAAGATGCTGTTCTCGGCGAGCCGTACCGCGTGCGTGTGCACTTCGCCGATGACCGTGCTGCGGTGCACGGACAGCACCGCATGCGCATGCCGGCAGTCCGGCGCGGACAGCGCCGTGCGGGCGGAGCCGGTGGCGTCGAGGATGCTGTCGCGCAGATGGACCTCCAGCGGATCGGTGCTCACCTCGTCGCCGATCACCTCGACGGTACCCAGGATGCAGCGGTCGATCTCGACACAGGCGGTCGTCCGGTCCAGCACCAGGCTCGGCTCCTCGGGGGAGTGCGGAGTGCACTCCGGCTCCAGCGACCAGCCCGGCACCAGGGTGCAGTGCCGCAGCACCAGCGAGCCCATCGGGCCGGTGACATGGAGGCCCCGGCCGGTGACCAGCAGCCCGTCCAGCACCATCCGCGGCCGGTCACCCGGCGCGTAATCGCCTTCCCGCGCCCGGATGTTGAGCGCGTCCGGCCGGTTGCTGTACCAGTCGAGCAGCCGGATGACGGGCCGGGTGCCCTCGGCGGCGCGCAGCTCCAGCCGGTCGCCGGGGTCCAGATCGAAGTCCAGCTGCTCCTGGTAGGCGCCGCTGTGGGTGATCTCGATGATGCCGTCCGGGCCGCAGCGCCCGGCCCGCCGGTCGTGCTGCCAGGCGGCGTAGGCGTCCATGATCCGCTGGAAGGGCCGGTGCGGCCCGACCTGATAGACGGCGGCATCCGGCGCGGTCGCCCGCTCCCGCGGATACTCACCGCCGCCCAGGTCGTCCCCGAACCCGTAGTGGTAGTCCACCCATACGCCCTGCCGCGGCGCCGAGCGCGCACCGAACGCCATCCGGCCCAGCTCCGGGTCGACGGCGATCTGCCCGCGCTTCGGCCGGTAGCGCCAGTCGCTCAGATCGGCGACGACGATGTCGGACAGCGGGACGGGCGCCTCCTGTCCGTCCCGGCGGATCACCAGGCTCTTCCCGGGCCCGTAGTAGTCCGCGAGCCGGTCGTGCAGCTGCCGTCGGCGGATCGCGGCCGGCACATTGTCGAGCGTCGCGATATGCGCCGCGGACGGCTCCGGCTCCGGGCGGGTCAGCAGCGGGGTGTCATTGCCCAGGATCGAGAAGGTGTAGAGATTGCGGGCCCGGTCGATGCAGTACGCGGGCGCCCGGGTCACCGGGTACGGCTTCAGCCGCCACACGAACAGCCCGACCCCGGCCGGGGTGTAACCGCCTTGCCTGCGCGGGGAGCCGGCCCGTCGCACGTCCACCGTTCGGGCCACCGTCCCGAACGGCCCGCCCGCCAGGTCCAGCGCCGCGCCGTCCCGTACGTCCACCAGCCGGCCGCGCCCGCGCCGCCGTGCATCGGCGGCCCCGGTGCCCGCCCCGCCGTACAGCTTCACCGGCTGCTGATGGGCGACCAGCCGGGAGAGCTCCACCGCCCGCGCCGGCCAGCCCGCGACCGACTCCGACAGCTCCTCCAGCAGGGCCAGGGTGCCCTTGCGCCGCCGGTTGCCGACCGTCGCCGCCACTTCGCGGCGCGGCGCCAGCGCCTCGGCCAGCCGCTGCCGGGAGGAGTCCGGCAGCCCGCCGTCCCGCAGCCCGGTCGCCAGGACCCGTTCGTAGCCGGGCAGCGGACGGTAGCCCACCAGGTCGCCGAGGTACGGCAGGACCCATGGGGCGGCGGTCTCCACGAACCAGTCGTCGTACTGCTGGGCGACCCCGTCGCGGACCCGGTCCACCTGCTCGGCGATCACGGCCAGCAGCGCCCGCAGCGGCTCGCCGTTCTCGGCGTCGCGCAGCCGGTGCCACTGCGGAAGCAGCTCCGCGAGCCCGTCCGGCTCTCTGGTGGTGCTCATCGGGTCACCTCCGTGAGGATCAGGGTGTCCTCGACCTGCCGCGGGAACAGGGCGAGCTGGGCCGGCCGGATGCCGCGGAAGACGCACAGCGCGCGGCCCTTCGGCAGCGGCCGGGTGTCGGCGATGTCAGGGTTCAGCCGCAGGAGTTCGGCCAGGGTGATGCCGTAGCGGGCGGCGATCGCGGTCAGCGTCTCTCCGCCGTCCGCGGTGACCTCATGGACCCGCTCGTCGAACGTGGCGAGCCGGGCCGGCACCGAGGAGCGCGGCGGACCGTCGAACTGCTCCGACAGCCGGGCGAGTTCGGACGGGGTGACGGACGCCGGTACGCCGGTGAAGGCGTCCACGTCCACATGGTCGACGCCCGGCACGGAGTGGGCCGCCGCCAGCACCTCCGACAACTGTGCGGGCTGCCCCAGCTCCCGCCCGTCAGGGCCGAGCCGGGCCCACAGCGCCCGCCGGAGCCGGGGTTCGACCAGCGGCCAGGAGTGGTCGGGCGCCACCTTCACCTTTGCCCGCAGCAGGAGCAGTACCGGCTCGCGGACATCGACCCGGACCGGAAGCCGGGCATCGCCGTACTCGGCCAGCGAGGACCGCAGCGCCCGCAGCACCTCCGCGTCCGGTGCGATCGGGGTGTCGTCCACCCCCGCGACCGTCACATGCAGCACCTTCCGCCGCCCGTCGAAGAGTTCCCGGGCCGAGGCCCGGCCGATGCCGGCGCGGGAGCGGGCGAAGTCCTCGTAGTCCGCGAGCGAGACCAGCCGGTCCAGCGCGGAGACGGCCAGCGGAACGGTCCGCCGGGTCAGCCCCGGCCCGTCCGCATCCGCGCCGCCGCTCGCGGGCTGCGGATTGGTCACCCCGGTGACCCCGAGCGGCCGGGAGACCGGCTGGGTGATCCGGTGCGCCGCAACATTCGCCGCCCGGCCGGTACCGAACCGGTAGCGGGCCCGTACGTTGTCGTGGCCGCTCGGAAGCCGGGCGCCGTGCACCCCGTCGCCGAACGTCACCGTCGTCCGCCCGTCGCCCGTCGTCCCCCGCACATACACCCGCTCCCGCGGCCCCCGCCCGGCCAGACTGTCCACCGCGTGCCACAGCAGACCGTCGACCCGCACCTCCAACTGCGGGGCGGCGCCCAGGGGACTGTTGTCCGGCAGCCAGGTCAGCGGGGACTGCCAGAGCGCGAACGTCTGGTGGGCGCGCGCGGCATCGCCGCTGCCGACCGGCTCGTCCCGGCTCTCGCCGTGCGTGGCGGGCACGACATTGCCCTGGATGCGGACGGTGTCCCGGCGGTAGCGGTGGGCCAGGTCCGCGGTGAGGGTGAGCACTGTATGGACGTGGTCGCCCGGAATTTCGGGGTCCAGGCGCTGCTCGACCGCGGCGATCACGGCGAGTTCGGTGCCGCGGAGCCCGGCCGCCCCCGGGATGTCGGTGCGTTCGCCGGAGACGACGAGGCGCCGGCCGGGCAGCAGACCGTCATACAGCTCGGCCAGCTCCAGCTCATTGCCGTGCACCTCCTCGCCCAGCGGCTCGTCCGCCATGCGCAGCGGTTCGCCGCCCGCGTGCACGGTCGTGTCGCGGATCGCGGAGAGCACCACATCGTGCTCGTCCAGCCAGGGGTCGGCCAGGGTCAGTTCGGTGCCGCGCCCGGTGATGCCGAACTGGGTGTACGCGGCGGTACGGACCGCGGTCACCCGGGTCGTGACGAACGCCAGCTTCTTGTCGCCGGGGATGCCGTCCGGCCCGTCCGCGCCCTTACGGGGCCGCCGGATGGCGACCCAGCTGCCGACCGTGATGCCGTCCTGCACCGAATCCAGCGGCAGCACCGAGCGGTTGGCGGCCTCCGGGACCGTGGCGATGCCGATCTCCACGGCGGGCGGTTCACTGCCCGGGGTGCGGCGTACGGTCACCTCGTACTCGCCGTGCCGGATCTGGTGCTGCTCGCCCGGTGTGAGGTGCCAGGTCTCGGTCCGGCCGTTGTGCACCGCGACCGCGATCCGGCCCGCGTCGTCCGGGCGGGCCACGGACAGGGTGCGCTCGGGCAGGCCGGACAGCAGCCGGGCGGTGACCCCGGACTCCTGCGAGTCCGTCGGACGGCGGCCCAGCCAGCTCAGATCGTGGTCCGGGCCGGTGCGGGTGGACAGCTCGATACGGCCGGGGCCGAAGTCGAAGGGCCCATCGGACGGCAGATTCACGGTGCGCTGCACCGAACTGCCGGTCTCGATGTGCTGGAACTCCGCCTTCACCGGCACCTTGCCGGCCGTGTCGAACACCACCCGCATGCTGGTCAGCACCCCGCCGGTGAGCGGCCAGTCGGACTGCCGGATGACCCGGCCCTTGTCGTCCTGGACGGGCTTGAGCGGCGCGGTCGACCCGAAGGGCGCGGCGGTCACCCGCATCGCCAGCAGCTCCCGCAGCGCGGCCGGCACGGGCGGCGCCGCCTGCCGCCACGCCGCGTACATTCCGTCGGCGACCCGCGGATCCAGCGCGGCCAGCAGCCGTGCGGTCAGATCCGAGCCCGGAGCCGGGCTCCGCCCGGGGCCCCGCGCGCCGGACGGCGGGCGCACCACCCCGGTGCGGAGGGCGGGAAGCACGGCGTCGAGCGCCCGCAGCGCCGGGGAGGGGGCGCCGGCCGCCGCGGGGGACCGCGGCTCCGGCGGCACGGCCCGGGCGGGCGCCAGGTCCACCGCGCGCTCCCGCAGTTCCCCGACCACGGCCGCCAACTGCTCGAACCAGGCCGCGACCGCCTCGTACGGCGCGGCCAGTACCTGCGCCTCGGCCAGCCGCTCCTGCGGTCCGGCGAGCCGCCCGGCGAACGCCGCCGGGGTCTTGCCGGCCGCCCCGTCCAGGTCCGTGCGCAGCGGGGCCAGCACCTGGCGGTCGAAGGTCTCGATCAGCTTGCTGACGGGCCGCGGGTTGGGGGTCGCGGGAGTGGGGTGGTCCGCCGCCGGATCGTCCGGGTCACCGCCGTCCGCCGGCTCGGTGATCCACTGCCGCAGCTCGTCGACCAGCTCCTTGAGGGTGGGCGGCGCGGACTGCGGCAGCCCGAGCGCGGTGACGTCCTCGTCGCGGTCGATGCGTACCCGTGCGACCGGCAGCAGCAGCCGCGTGCTGCCGAAGTCGAAGAGCAGCTGGTCCCCGGTCTGCAGGGAAGTGGACGTCCCGGAGACGAACACCTCCGCGCGCCGGGCCAGATCCTCGGCGACGAGCAGGGCCGGGCGGCGCCTGCGGACCGTCAGCTCGTTCCAGGCCCAGCGGGCGGTCAGGTCCTCATCCGTCTCGAAGGTCTGCGACTCCTCGCCGGAGGCGCCGGGCACACTGTGGCTGCGCGACCCGCGCGGGATGACCACCGGCAGCTCCTCGGCCCGCGGATCGCGGTCGAGGGTGTACGCGAGGTGGGTGTCGGCCGCGACGCCGGGCCGTGGCCGGTGCCCGACCAGCCGCCCCAGCAGGGCCAGCGACCGGTGCTCATGGGCGGTCCGCAGATAGCCCTCGTCCGCGATCCGCTCGCTGTGGAAGGTCAGGACGTCACCCAGCACCGCCCAGGCGTCCAGCAGCCCGATCGCCGGGTCGTCCGGACTGCGGACGGTCAGCCCGCGCAGCGCCGGGTAGGCGGGCGAGGCCAGCCGGTCGAGCATGGCGGCCAGGAAGGAGCCGTGGTCGCCGACGCGGTAGTCCAGGGACGTACGCCCCGGCGGGTTGTAGCGGGCGTCCGGGGCGCGGCGCTCGTCGCTGCCGCCCTCACAGCCGCAATCGCAGTGGGAGGCACTCATCGGGCACCTCCGAGTTCGATGACCAGCCGGCCGTTCTCCGGCCGCTCCGGGTCGTTGTCGCACACGGCGATCTCCAGCGGGCCGAGCCGCAGCACACCGTCCTCCCGTTCTCCGTTGTCCAGATGGAACAGCCGTTGCAGCCGGGTCACCCGTACGCTCCCGACGCCTGGTACGGCCGCGGCGACCGCGGTCAGGCGGCTCAGCCGGACCGGCTCCCCGAACGTCAGCGCGTCCGGGTGGAAGAAGCCCAGCCGCCCGCCGGACAGCCGCCGGTTGCCGAGCACCCGCGTCAACTCGGCCAGGATCTGCCCGTGTTGATGTCCCGGGGAGGCACAGACCTCGATCGCGAGGTCCAGCGGGACCAGCCGGGCCGGCCCGACGACCAGGTCGTGCCCGATCCGCCGGTAGCGCTCCAGCGCCTGGGCGACGGACGCCAGCAGTGGGGCGCCCGGCTCGCCGGTCCGCGCCGCGTCGACGGCGACATGCGCCTCCTGCACGCTGCCGGTCCAGCGGATCTCGGCGGCCGCCCGCCGGACGCCGGGGAGCGCGGTCGCCAGCTCCGCGTAGTCCGCCGCGGTCACGGCGCGCAGCCGGGTCCGCCGGAGGTCGAGCGGGGCGAGCTGCCGCACCTGCTCCAGCGGCTCCGGCCCGGTCCCGCCGGCCGCGGGCAGCGGATTGCGCACCCCTGCCACCGGCAGCGGCTCCCCGGCGTCCGAAGCCGCCGGATCCCGGCTCAGCACCAGGTGGTTGATGGCCTCGGCGCCGACATTGCCCGCCGTACCGCCGCCCAGCCGGTAGCGGAGCTCCCAGCGGCTGCCGGGGACGGGGCGAGCGCCGTACCGCCCGTCACCGAACCGCAGGGCGATCTGTCCTCCCCCACTCTGGGAGGTACCTCCACCCTCCAGCTCGCCCACGAAGTGCCGGTCGCGGGGGCCGCTTTCGAGCAGGTCGCGGCGCGGGGTCCAGATGTGCGCACCGTCCTGGATGCGTACGGCGGGGAGCGCGGTGCGCGGATCGGGCAGCAGGGTGGCGGCCGGGCCGTGCAGCACCGGCTCGTCCGGATGCAGCCCCACTGCTTGGGCCGGGCCCCAGCTGTGGGCGATCTCCCAGGCGATCCGCCCGTCCAGCACCGTGCCCGCGCGGGCCCGTGCGGTCAGCACCTCCAGGCGCCGCAGCTTGGCGGCCAGCAGCCGGTCCCCGTGGTGCAGCAGTTCCCGCAGCGCCCGTACGGGATGCCGCCGCAGCTCCAGCCGCTCCAGGACCTTGAGGCCGAAGAGCACCGTCAGCTCGGCGACTTCCTCCTCCGACAGCCCGTCGTGGTCCCGGGCGCTGCGCCACAGCTCCACCAGCCGTGCCCGCACCCGCTCCGGGATGCCCGCCAGCCGGTCGGCCTGGCCCGCGGCCACCTGCGCGGGCTGCGGGAAGGGCACGGTCTGGGCGACGGGGGAGCGCGCCAGCACGGGCCGGAACCGCGGCACGATGCCCGGGTAGACGGACTGCGCGAGCAGCGTACGCAGCGCCTCGGCCTGTGCGTGAGCGGTGCCGGGGACGACCTTCCCCCAGCTGCCGCCGGGAGGTGCCCCCACCTGCCGCTGCCCGGCCTGCTCCAGACCGAGCCCGGCCCGTGCGGTCGCCTCCGCACCGACGACCGTGCACAGCTCACGGAGGTCGTCGGCGGTCAGCCGCCGGTGACAACTGGTCTTCTCCAGGAGGGCGTTGATGAGCCGGGCCGGGGCGTTGCCGCTGTCCTTGCGGTCGCCGCAGCCGAACGCGGGCGGATCGCAGGTACCGGGCACGGCGGGGTCGGGCGGCACGGTCACGGTCTCCGGGGTGCCCTCCGCCGTGGCCCCGAAGGTCAGCGACCGCCCGTGATCGACCAGCACGACATTGCCGCGCGCCACACTCACGTCCTCGACCGGCGCACAGTCGCGGCCGCCGCGCGTCGACAGACACAGCGGGAAGGTCAGCGCGTCCGCCGGCGCCCAGGTGACCTCCAGCACCGGCTGGTGGTCGAGCTGGTCGACGGCCGGGGTGACCGAGGTCAGCCGGACCGGCTGCCGGTGCGCCGGGTCCTGATCGCCGGGGGTGCCGGTACGCGGCCCCTTGACCTCCTCGAACAGCAGCAGGTCACCGGGGGACAGCCGGAGCGCACGGCTCTCGCACGCCTCGTCCGTCCACTCGTCCCGCAGCGTCGCCGAGGTCGCGCCCTTCGGCAGTCCGCACACCTCCCCGCCCCAGGTCCACAGGCGGATCGCCTGGTGCTCGGGCCGTACGACGAGCGGCGTATCGGAGACCGGCTCGAAGACCTCCACCGCACCGCGCTCGTCCAGCACGGCCAGGTCCCGGTCGTCGAGGACGGTGCCGGTCTCCGGCCGGTCGCGCGGGCCGTACGTCCTGATGTCGACGGCCGCAAAACGGAACTTCCCCGGAAGCAGCGTGAGTTCGCGGGTGGCCTCCACGGACACGAAGGCCCGCGCGCTGCACCCGTCGTGCATCGGATAGTCGATCAGCCGGACGTGGCGCCGTACGGACACCCGGCGGCGGGCGGTGTCGAGATACGCCTCGGTGGCCACCGCGTCCTGCTGGTAGCTGATCTGGTCCGCGGTGTACGCCAGCAGCTCGACCAGCGTCATCCCCAGATCGGCGGGGTTGCGCTCCACCCAGTCGGGGGTGGTCAGCCGGAGCCGGTCCAGCACCAGCCGGCGCAGGGTGTCGTAGTCGCGCGCGGTGTAGTCGGTGACCGGGGAGGGCCGGAAGGTGTCCGGGCAGTCCGCGGTTTCCTCGTCCACACAGTCGAAGGGGCTGGGGCAGTGGGGGTGAAAGGAGAACTCCGCGCTGAAGTACCGCTGGTCGAATCCCTCGTACGGGGTGCTGCCGGGCCGGCCGTACGCATCCGTCTCCACTACGGACAGCCGGTAGCGGGAGGTGTCCCCGGACCGGTCGAGGACGACCAGCAGCCGGTCGTCGAGCTCGGGGTCCTCCTCCCGCTCGACGCAGATCTCCCGCACCTCGATACCGGTGATCCGCCGCCCGCCGTCGATCCGGACGTTCTCCGGGCACAGCCCGTGCGGTGCCTTGCCGAGAAAGGTGACGGTCAGCGTCACCCCGTCATCGGCGACCTCCACCGCATCGATCCCGTTGAGCCGCGCCGCCCTGACCCGCCCGCGCCGCCCGTCCGCAGAGCACACCGACCCGTCCGCCGTGCCGCGCTGTTCCGTCATCCCTCGCCCCGCCCCTCGAACACATCGTCACGCCGGCTCGCGGTGGAGCGCACGACATAGCGCAGATACACCCGTACGACCTGGTCCTCGCTCACCACATCCAGCGACTCCACCTCGATCAGCTCGCCCAGCCAGCGCTGCAGCGAGGCCTGGACCGAAAGCTCCACCGCGGACGCCAGCTCCGGACTGTTCGGGGTGAAGACGAGATCCAGCAGCCCACACCCGAAGTCGGGCCGCATCACCCGCTCGCCGGGGCTGGTGAACAGCAACTGCTCGATCAGATCCCGCACATGCGCCTCGTGATCCGCATGCGCGGTGCGCCCCCGCCGGTCGATCCGGAACGGAAAGGCGACCTCGGTACGTACCTTCCGCACCGCCTTCATCGGCTGGACACCCCCTGATGGCCCTGCTGGACGGACGCCACGACCGGCGGGCCCTGCGGCACCAGCCCGGCGCTGAAACACATCGCCGCGGTGGTGTCCAGCAGCACCGGCACCCCGTCGGCCCGTACGGCGTCCGTGCCCGCGGCCGGCGTCCAGCGGACGCTCGTACAGGGCTGCGGCCGGCCGTCGACGGAGTGCGGACACCCACTGACCGTGAAAAGGTCCGCGGTGGTGGCCACGGGTGCGCCGTCGATCCGCACCCCTGCGCCCGCCCCGGCGGCCGCGGCGGACCACGCGCGGCCTCCGTGCGGGCAGCTGATCACGGCACCGCCGTGGACGAGATTCCCGCTCGCCATGTGTCCCCCGTTCCCTTCAGCGCTTCTTGGGCACGGTCAACCGGCCCTCATTGATGTCGACCTGATCTCCGACCAGCGAAATCGACGCGCCCTGCCCGTTATTGATATGGACACCCGTCGCATCGATCTTCACGTAGGCGCCGCCCGGCGCTTCCAGCAGAATCCCGTTGGCCGGCACGTCCGACATCACCAGCTTGTGCTTCTTCGGCGTCTGAATGACCACGGGCCGGGATTCGGGCGGCTGGACCCGCGCATCCTCCGGCAGCTCTTCGCGCTGCCCGTACCAACACCCCGTCCAGATCGGATAGCTGGGATCGCCCTGCTCGAATTCCACCCACACCCCCGCCCCGGCCGACGGCACGACCACCTGCCCCGCCTCCGGCCCGGTGAACGGGAAACACGGCAGCGCCCACGTGGACGGCTCATCACCGAGCACATCCGGGACCTGGACGATCAGCCGCCCTCTCCCCATCGGGTCGTTGTTGTCCACCACCCGGCCACGGAACTTGCCGAGAAAGCGGTTGTTCGGTCCACCAGCCATGAGCGGTTTCTCTCCTTGCAGACGGGACTTACGGACGAACGGTGCTGCTCCGCGCAATCAGCCCCTCGCGTGCGAGCGTGAAGTTCTGCTGGTACGACCCCGGCCGCAGCTGGGTCGTCACGCTCTTCACGTAGTAGTCGCCGTCATAGGTCACCCCGGCGCCGCGCACCCCCACCAACTCCCGGGCCCGCAACACATATCCATGCCGATTGACGTCCAATTGACCCGACCCGGAAATGGCGTCCGCGGATGTCGCCGCCCGCCCCAGCGCCTCTGCCCTGGCCAGCGCCTCGTCCTTCTTCGCCGTCCCGGCCAGCGTTCTGCGCTTGAGGGCCGGTGAGGCCCGGCGTCCGAGCGGCGGCCGCAGCGGCCCGATATCCGGCGGAGCGAGCAGCGGGGCATTCCGCGTCACCGGGTCCTGCACTCTCGCCTGCGGCTCTTCCCGCGCCGTCCCGTCGTAGGCGAAGGTCAGCTGGTCCACGGTGGAGTTCACGTCCATATTCACGTTCAGCGCATGCTGCCGCTGTCCCAGCCGCTGCTCGGGCCCCCAGAACGCGGTGGACCGCCCCGGCACCGGACCGGGGTCGAGGTAAAAGGTGTACCCATTGGCCCTGGCCAGCTCGTTCACATACTGGAGATCGGTGCCGACCTGGCAATCGACCCGCAATTGCTCCCGCGGCGGCTGCGGAATCTGCTCCCGGATGATCCGCGCCTCGATCCCGTAGTCCGCATACTTCGCCAGAATCCGCTCGACCCGCTGCGAGGGCGCCTGGTTCGGATACCGGTCCGCCCGCTCCTCCAGATCCATCAGCAGCGTCAGATCCTCTCCCGTGAGGGTGAGGGTCGTCCGGCCGGGCTGATTGCTGGCCCCCACCTCCTGCCGGACAATCAAGCCGTCCAGCAGAACGAACGACGTCCCCTTGACCGACACGGCCAGAATCACCCGCGTCTTCGGATCGAAGAACCCCTCCGGCAGCAACCGCTCAATGAGGGCGCCCTTCTTGGTGAGATCGAACGCGAGCTGAAACCCGCTGCGCTCACCCGCCGTACTCGTGATCTGCGCGGACAGCAGGGCCTCGGTCACCTCGGCCGGAACCGGCCTGGTCAGCTTCTGGCCCATGTACAGCGAGACATGAATCGGACCGCGCCCCACGGGCTCATCAGCCATTCCGCACACCCGGCCCACCCATGCCACCCGGAAACCCACCCGGCAGCGGAATGGCGATCTGCTCCCCGGGCTCGTCCGTCAACTCCCGTGGATCGAGGGTGGGATTGGCATCGGCGATCTGCCACCACTGCCCGGAATCCCCGAAATACCGCTGCCCCAGCTGATCGGCCCGCTCACCACTGCTGACGGTGTGCGCAGCCGACTCCTCGGCCGCCTCCTCGATCTTCGGCAGCAACCTCCGCTTGGCATAGCGGACTTCGGTGCCATCCCGACCCCGGTACACCCCGATCTCCACCTCGCTGTACCGACTGCTCCGCGCATACGGATGCGCCCCCGGCACCTCGTCCAACGCCCGCTCATACGGTTCGATCACGTTTCAGATCCCCCTCCCGAGCCCGAGCGCCGCAAAACTCCCGCCCTGCGCGGCCCGCGCCAACTGCTCCTTCTGCGCCAGATGCGCGAGGTAGAGCTCGGCCCCCCGATGCCCGGCCGGCAGATCACTCACCGTCAGTACCTTCATCCCGATGCTGAGCGAGGCCCGCATCGGATTGAGATGGACATCGAACGCCGACTCATTGACGGACAACTCGGTCAGCCGAACCGGCATGACCCGCTTGCTTCCCCAGGTGAAAAGGGTGAGCGGCGTCTCAATGGGGCTGATCTCAATGGTCCCCTTCTTGCTGAGATGCGAGGCGGCCCTCAACTGCGCGGTGGTGGGCTGCACCAGCATTTCCAGCACGGCCAACTGCGGATGAATCCCGTTCGGCGCCGCCACATCCAGCTGATCGGTGGCATCGATCTCCGCGGTGAACTTCCACGTCTCCTGCGCCGGCCCCTTGAGCCGAAGCGCCTCATTCCGGTCACCACCACTGTCCCCGCCGCCACCGCCTTCCCCACCGGCGGCCTGCGGCGCCACGGACCGCTCCAGCGTGTCCGGATTGAACTGCAGCACGATGATGCGCTGCGGCGTGCCACGCTCGGGGTCGACGATGACGAGGCCGGAGCGGATGGGTTTGGGGATGTCGGCGTAGCGGGTCATGTGCGCTGTGCCTTTCTGGGGATCCTGCTCGGTGAATTCGTCATGAGGTCCGCCCCTTAGCGAAGTCGTTCCGAGAGTCGCGCCCGGAGGGGCGCGTAGTCACCATCAGGGAACAATGCGGGGAAGGTGCGCAGCATCAACTTGAGGTCACTCACGACGTTCTGAAACTCACGCCCCCGAAGGGAGATGTCGGTGAAGAGGTACTGCCATCCGTAGGTGCCCTTGGTGAGCAGCAGGGCCTCCATGTATCCGCAATAGTCGATGTTCAACTTGTAAGTGCCGCGTGTGACGTCGAAGAACCACACTTCAGGTGATGTGGCGCCGTCCCGAATCCGGATCGACGCGAGTTTCCCCGTTCCGCCGCTGGGAGTGTCATCGATCACCCTGAACTCGGAGAAGAGCTGCTGTTCGCTCTCCGGGGCCCCCTCCCATGCGAGGCGAGGCGGCGGGTTGCCGACTGCGTCCAGGAGGTAGGTCAGGTTGAACTCGCCCGAAAGCTGCGTGCCGGGTTCATCGATGGACCAGTGCGCGGCCAGCTCTTCAAACCGGGTGATGCATCGCTGCAGCGATACATCCAGCGGGACGTGATACCAGCTTTCCAGGGCTTCGAGCACCGATCGAGCATCGCTGCGCTCCTCGTCCATGGCGCCCTGTGAGTGAGTGATGACTTCAATTCGTGGATTCTCCAGGAGATCCGTCATCATCTTGAGGAATCGCTTTTCGAAATCCAATAGGTGGGTCATTCCGGAGCCTCCCTCTGCGGATCTCCCAGTCCTTGCTCAGGGTGTGAAGATGAGATTGGTGCCTGCTTGCTTGTCGATTTCTGCCATGACGTCCATGAAATCAGGGAGGGATGGCGTGCCCGGTCGTTTTTTACTCTCGTAGTCCCGCAGCTTTCGCTTCAATTGTCCGGCCCCCGTGAAGGGCCGCAGTTTCCTGATTCGATCGCCAAAGCTGTAGGTGGTCTTGAGGACGGCGGCGATCCGTGCGGCTGAGTCCTTATTAGCATTCACGACTCTCGGGTTCCGGTGGCCGGGAGGTTGCAGCGTGGCCGAGACGGTTCTTTTCCCGGTGGGCTTCTTCTCCTCCCACTTGTTGCTCGCGTTTACTTCGTAGCCGCCCCACATCGAGGTAATGGTGCGGGGTATGTACCAGTCCGGGCCAGTGTGGAAGGTGACCACGGTCCGGTACCAGATCATGTCCTCCAGCTGCGGGTTCTTCCTTGCCTTATCGGCGTCCAATTCGACCTCGTCCTTGAAGTGGTTGTTCACTACAAGAGGGGCCGGTACGAGGTTGGAACCCGTGGCAAGTCCGCCGAGCCGGTCGGGTAGGAGGTGCATCCTCAGCCAACGCTCCGGTGCGCCGGTGTGTCCTGCGTCCTGGAGTTGCTTCCAGCCCTTTGGGTTGCCCTTCTTGGCCAGATTCGACGCCTCGCCGTTCGGTGTGCTCGGCTGGATGTAATGAGCCTTGGAGTAGTTGCGGGCAAGGATTCCGTCCGAGAAGGCGGGCAGTACCGTGGCCGGCAGCGGCGGCTTATCTTCGCCATGAGTCCTCTCGGCCATATTCTTGGCCAATTGTTGCAATTGGCTGCGCAGTGCCAGGTAGTCGTCCATCCATTTGGCGCCGCCCCGGCCCTTGGGAACCCGGCGCGGGAGCTGTTTTTGGAGGGATTTGACATTGAGGTAGTTGCCCATGGCTTCCTGCATGGCCTGGAGCTGCTGATCCTTCTTTTCCGAGTCCCCCATCTCTTCGATGTCCAGTTTCCAGAGCCGGAGGAAACGCGGAACTCCTGAGGGATTGCTGTGCACTTCGAGTTCTGCGCCGCCCCCGCGGCCTTCGAACTGCAGGGTGTGCACCCTGTCACTCTCGTCCCGGTATTGCACCTTGGGAAGGTCGAGGTCACGCATGGCGTCCTCGCGCCTTTTGTCGTCCCTGCTCCTACTGAGCTTCCGCTGCTGGTTGCGCCGCAAGCGATCGCGCCGGCGCCTCCATTGGTCCCTCAGGCGGTGGGTGCGGTGGTTGAGTTTGTGGGTGAGTTTGCGGGCCTTGCCGGAGAGGCGGCGGGTGGCGCGGCGCGCCCGGTTCAAGGCCGACTTGATGGTGTGGCGGGCGCGGCGGAGTGCGCGGCGGGTGCGGGATTCGGGCTTGCGGCGCGGTCGCTTCTTCGTGCTGACCTTCTTGGCGCCGTCCTTGTCCCGGTCGCGGTCCTTGGTGTGGCCCTTGTCATCGTGTTTCTGCTGCTTTTTATGGAGCGGGTCCTTGCCTGGGTCGGCCGGGCGGCGCTTGTCCGGATGCCGCTTGTCGGAGCGGTCCGTGTCGGGGCGGCGCTTCTTGCGGAGGGTGTCGCGGGCGGGGCCGCGGCGGGGCCTGCCGGGGCCGGCCTTGTCGTCGTCGCGTGGGGTGCGCTTGGCGTCGTTCGCCCGGTGGCGGGCGGCGTTCACCTCGCGGCCGTCCTCGCGGCGTTCGTGTGCGTCGGGCTTCCGCTTCGACTTCGGCTGGGGCTGATGCGTCGGGTGCGGCTTCTTTTCGGGGGAGGGGTGCTTCTCCGGGCGGGGGCCGGTTTCCGGGCGGGAGGCCTTGTCCGGGGAGGGCTTGCGCGGGGCCGGGCGTTGGTTGGGTTTGTCGGTGGGGCCGGGCTTGCCGGCCGTCGGGCCGGAGGTGTCCGCCTGATGGGGGCCATTGGCGCGCCCCGGGTCCGGAGCGTTGGTCTGGCCGGGCTTGTGCTGCCCAGGAGAGCCCGGCTCACTTGGCCCGCCGGGCCCGCCCGGCCGGCGCTTGGCGCGGATGTTCTTGAGCATCTCGCCGAGCTTGCTGGTCACCTTGCCCATGTACTTGTTGAGGCCGTCGATCAGGGCCTGGTAGATCAGCTCCAGGAGGGCGACGACGCCGGCCGCGACCGCTTTGGCGAAGGGCCGGGCGCCATTGCCGCTCTTGACGGCCTTGAGGAAGTCCATGAAGAGCCCGAAGGCGGCCAGGATTTCGCTGAGCGTGTCCCATGCGGTCTTCAGCGCGTCGATGATTGCCATGACCCAGCCGGCCCCGGGAATCAGCTTGGCGACGACCTTTTCGATGACCAATTCGCCGATGATCAGCGGAAGTTGCGGAACCGCGGCGTCCCAGGCCATCCGGCCCATCTCCGCGACGCTGACGTTGCCCTCGACCAGCGCCTGGAAATCCTCCGGGGACAGCCCGGTGATTTCCTGGACCTTCTGGTTGAACCACTCCTTGACCGCCGACTTGATCTCGTCGAAGAGGTAATCCTGGGCGCCCGTGTGCGCCGCGGCGCCCGCCTTGCTGATCCAGCCGCCAGGGTCGGAGACGATGTCGTTGAAGATGGCGGCCCATTCGCCGAGGCCCGCGACCACCGCCTGCCCGATCTCGACCGCCTTGACCGTGACGGTCTCCGCGACATCGACGGCCGCCAGCAGCCCGCCTTCCAGCATGTCCAGCCCGGCGGTGAGGACCTTGCCCAGCCCGTCGAGCAGGGCGCCGGCGACGTCCTTGAGGGCGTCGGCGGCCTCATTGACCTTCTGCACGGCGTAGTTGCGGCCGGCATTGATGGTGTTGCGCCACTTGTCGCGCATCGCCGGATAGTCGGCGAGCATTTCGTCGCCGAAGGCGATCAGCGCGTCGGCGAAGTCGTTGATCTGCTTGACGACCCAGTTGCGGACGTCGTCGATGAGCTGGAAGACCTCACGCTTGAACTTGTCGATGAGGTCGGTGACGGCCTTGCGCGCCCGCTCGAAGAACTTCTTGATCTCGCTCTTGAGGTTCTCCCACCACTGCTTGAGCTCGTCGAGGAACCCGCCGTCGCCCTTCTCGGCCTCCTTCTTCTTGTCGTCCTGCTTCCTCTCCGCGTCCTTCTCCGCGGTGGCGTGCTCGTCATCGACCTTCTTGTTGTCGTCCTCGGTGCGCTTGTCGACGTCTTTGTCGGTCTGTTCCTGCTTGTCGCTGACGTCCTTGCGGACCTTGTCGTACTTCTTTCCCTTCTTGTCGTCGATCTCCGCGACCTTGTCGTCCTGTTCCTTCCGCCAGGTGTCGCGGGAATCGGCGATCACGGACCGGCCCTTCTCACGCTCGTCCGCCTGCTTCTCGCCGCTGGCGTCGACCTCGCGCTTCAGGTCCTTGTCGTGCTTGTGCTTGTCGTCCTTCGCCCGCTGGTCCTTGGCCTTGCGCTCCTCGCCCATCTTCTGCCGGCCCTGGGCGAAGCCCGCCTGGATCTGCGGACCGTGGTCGTGTTCGGCCACCGCGGAGGCGGATTCAATCGGGACACCGCCACCGGGCCCCTTGCCCGCCCCGCCGCCCTTCTGCCCGGCCTTCTTCCCGCCCCCGGAAACCTTGGCGGTCAGGGTCTCCTGGGGGACGTCCGGATAGATCTGGTCCTCGCCCATCGGCCGGGCGGCGTCCTCGCGGCCGGCCTGGTGCAGCTCGTTCTTCCGCTCGTCGAGCTTCTGCCCCTGTTCGTCGGTGCGTTGCGGCTCGGAGTCGTCCTGGAGCGGCACCCTGGGGGCATTGCCCACCCGGGTGCCCTTGAGGCCGTCGTCCGAGGTCGGCAGATCCATGATCGAGTCGATCAGATCGTCGAACGGGAAGATCTTCTTGAGCAGCGCGCCGCCGATCGCCAAGAGGATGTCCCACCAGCTCGGCTCCTCCACATCGGCGCCGGGCGGCTTCCCCTCCGGCCGCTGCTCACCCTCGATCCCGGGCGTCTTGCCCTTGACCGCGTCGGTACGGGCGACCTTGGCGCTGGTGTACGTTCCCGGGGCGGCGGGCGTGGGGCCGCCCGGCACCGTCCGCGGCGAGCCGGTCGGGCGCGCCATTTGCGGCGGCCCCTTGCGCAGCGCCGTACGCTCCTTGCCGACCGAGTTGCCCACCGCGCCGTCGAGGCCCTGGAAGGTTTCGAGCATCTGGTACGGCTTGAGCCTCGACACCGTGGCCAGCCCCGCCTCGGGCGTGCCCTTGGAGACATCGGGCGCCGGGGCCTCCTTCTTGGGCTTCGCCGGGCCGGACGCGGCGCGGCCACCGCCACCGCGGCCGCCGCGTGCGGGTGCCGGAGCCGTACGGCCGCCGCCCGCGCCGCCACCTCCCCCGCGCCGGACGTGCTGGGTCGCCTGTTTGGCCGCCTGGCGCTGCCGGGGCGCGGCCCCGGCCTTCGGCCGTGCGGCCGGCTTCCCCGGGCCGGGCTTCGTGGACCGCTCGGTCCTGGCGGCGGCCCCGGCATCCGCCACGGCAGCCGCGGCGCCGCCCGCCCCCGTGCCCGGTGCGAGCTTCGGTGCGTTCTCGGGGCCGGTCGCGGAGACCTTCTCCGGGCCGGTGTCCGAGCCCGGCGTGGTCGCGGGGCCCTTCCCTTCGGTGACGTCCTTGCTCCGGGCGGTGTCCGTGGTCTCGGTGGCTGCCGATGGCCGGGCGGTGTCCTTGTCCTCGGTGGCGCCCTTCGGGCCGGCGGCATCCGTCGTTGCCGTGCCGCCCGCGACGTCCATCGCCTTCGCACTCCCGCCGGAGGCCGCGCCGCCGGCTGTCGTGTGCTCGGTCCTGCCGCCCGCCGAACCGGTTTCCGTAGCGGCTCCGGTACCGGCCCGTTCGCCGGTCCCGCCGGACGGCCGGGCGTCCGTGGCCCCGGCGGCATCCGCGCTCTTCGCCTCCCCGGAAGCCGAACCCGGTCCCGAGGCCGACCCCGACCCCGACCCCGCCCCTGAACCCGAGGCCCCCGACCCCGAGGCCTCCGGTCCCGACGCCCCCGACGACGAACTCACGGTCTGCTTGCGCGCATCCTCGTCGGCCTTCGAAAGCCGTCCCGGCGCGGACGGGTCGCCCTCGGCCCCTGTCGTCGGCCCGCTCGTCCCGTCGGAGGCGGTACGAGCGGCCTCGTCCCGCCTCTTGGCCTCGGCGTCCTCCCGGCGTTCCTCGGCCAACGCCCGCTCCGACTCGGCGTCATCGGGGTCCGGCGCGCCCGGGTCCGGCTCGCCGGATTCCTCGCCGACCCTGTCGTCGGCCCGCTCGTCCGGCTCGGGGCCGATCTCCTGCTCGATCGACTTGTCGGACTGGAGGTCCTGGGCCAGCCGCTCGTCCGCCTCCCGCTCCTCCTCAGGGGAGGGACCCCCGGGCCCGGAGCCGGACTCGCCCTCCGCCTGCCGCCGAGCCACGTCCGACCGGTCCCGGTCGACGGGGGAGTCGAGCACGCCGGGAGGGCTGTCCCGCTTGCCGGCGACGGCATCGTCGGAGCTCTGCTGCTTCGCGGCCGACGACGCCGATCCGGCCGGACCGCCCCCGGAAACCCCGTCGTCGGTGCCGGAGGAACCGGCGGAGTCGGAGGCGCCGGCGTCAGCGGCGGAGTCCGCCGTGTCCTCCGTGTCGAGTTCCTCGTCCTCCGCCGCATCCTGCGCATCGTCCTCGTCGAGCTCCGCGGACTCCTCCTCAAGTCCCAGTGGCTCGTCGTCGGCGTCCTCCTCGTTCTCGGGATCGCCCTTGCCGCGGCGCTGATCGAGGTCGCCGGCGGTCCGCTCCTTCTCACCGGGCTCCGCGGCGCTCTTGTCCAGGGCCTCCGGGGCGGTGCCGGGCTGCCGGCCGGCCGCGTCCGCCCGCTCGCTCCCGGTGTCCTGCGGGTCCGCTTCCGCGGTGCCTTCCTCCGACTGCTCGGCGCCGTCCGCCTCTTGGGCGTCGGCCGTGCTCGCCTTGTCCTGTTGCGCGGCCTGCCGTCCGGCTTCCCCGTCCTGCTGCGCCGCTTCAGCCTGCTCCTGCTGCCGCGCGGTGGCCTGTTCCTTGTCCCGGTCGGCCGACTGCCCGGACGACGCTGCCGGGGCGGTCTCCGACGAAGGCACCCTGCCCGTGTCCCCGGAGGCCGGCTGCCCGCCCCGCTCCGGGCCTCCGTCGCCCGCCGGGTCCGCGTCCTTGCGTTGCTGCGCCCGCTTCCGCCGGCCGTCGCGCTCCTTCTCGTCCTTCGTGCGGGCGTCGTGTGCGGCGGCGGCTTCCCGCGCACGTTCCTGGGCGATGACCTCGGCCTCGTCGGGCACCGGTTCAGGGGCCGTGGCCGACTCCAGCGGCAGCAGGCCCTCCTCGACCTCCTCGACCAGCTCCAGCAGCCGGTCGAGATCGGGCGTGGACAGCCGGATCTCCAGGCGGTCCAGCACGGACTCCTGCACCTCCGGCGCCAGCCGTGCCAGTTGCAGGCGTACCCGGCCCGAACGGTCCTCCGGGTCACCGCGGAGCGCGCGCAGGACGCCGTTGGCGAGGCGGTCCACCAGGGTCGCCGGGTCCAGGTGCGCCATACGGTGCCGGTCGGCGTCGACCGTCGCATAGCGCAGCCAGCCGGGCGTCGCCTGCCCCGGCTCGATCTCCGCAGCAGGCTGCTCCGCGCGCACCGAATCCCGCAGCGCGCCCCGTACGGAATCCCGCGCCGCCGACTCCGCCTCCCGCTCGATCGTCTCCTGGGGGAGGCTGACCGCGCCCAGGTCGCGGCCGGCGCGCAGGGCGCCCAGGCCGTGCGGGTTCTGAACGGTGTGGAGGAGTTCGTGGGCGAGCAGGCGCTGCCCGTCCGCGGTGCCCGGCCGGTAGGTGCCCTCGCGGAAGAAGATGTCCTGGCCGACGGCGAAGGCGTCCGCGCCCATCATGTCCGCCAGCTGTCCGGAGTCCCAGTCGGTGTGCAGGCGGACCTGGCTGAAGTCGTGGCCGAGCTGTTCCTCCAGCTCGCGGCGGACGCTCAGGTCGAGGGGCTGGCCGGCGCCGCTGACGATGTCCTTCGGTTCCGGCGCACGGGACGCGGTGGACCGTTCCTTGCGCTTGCGGCGCTTCTCCTGCGCGGTGGACCGGTCGTCCTGCCTGGACGACTGTGCCGTACTCATCGCGCCTCCCCCCGTCCCGTCAGCCCCGCGTGCACCGCGTGCGCCAGCGCCTCGCCCAGCCGTACGGGAGAGGTGGTGGCGGGCAGCGGCGGCAGCCCGGCGAGCCCGTCCAGTGCCACGCCCGCCCCGTCCGCCGCCAGCGGCACTCCGCGCTCGTGGACGAGCCGGGTCAGCTCGCTCCGGAACGCGTCCGATACGCGGTCCGGATCGATCCGTGCGTCGAAACCGTCGAGGACCAGTGCGCCGATGTCGATACGGAAGGACCGCGGCGGTCCGGACGCGGGGTGCGGCGGCGCGGACGGGCCCGTCGGCGCGGGCTCCGGGGCGGCCTTCCTGACCTCGTTCAGACCCATCCGTGGACCTCCGACGGCGTCAAGGAGCGTTCCAGCTTGAGGTATTCGGTGCGGGCGGCGGCCAGCATGTGCCGCATCCGGACGCGGTCACCCTCTTCCGCGGCGAGGAAGGCCCCGGACAGGGCGATATTGCGGATCGAGCCGCCCGCGACGGTGAGCTGTGCCAGCAGGGCCGGGTCGATGCCCTTCACCGGGGCCCGGTCGGGCAGCACCCGGCGCCAGATCTCCGCGCGCTCCTTCTCGCCGGGGAACGGGAAGTCCACGACGAAGCGGATCCGGCGCATGAAGGCGGAGTCCAGGGCCTTCTTCATGTTCGTCGTCAGGATCGCCAGGCCGCGGTACGCCTCCATGCGCATCAGCAGATAGCTGACCTCCAGGTTGGCGTAGCGGTCATGGCTGTCCTTGACCTCGCTGCGCTTGCCGAAGAGCGCGTCCGCCTCGTCGAAGAGCAGCAGTGCGCCACCCTGCTCGGCCGCGTCGAAGACCCGGCTGAGGTTCTTCTCCGTCTCGCCGATGTACTTACTGACCACCTGGGACAGGTCGATGATGAAGAGGTCCAGGCCCAGCTCCGTGGCCATGACCTCGGCGGCCAGGGTCTTGCCGGTTCCCGAGCCGCCCGCGAAGAGGGCCGTCACACCCAGGCCGCTGCGCAGCGCCTTCGCGAAGCCCCAGTCCTGGTAGACGGTGCTGCGCTGTCGTACGTGCGCGACGATTTCCTGGAGGATCCGGAGCTGCCGGTCGGCAAGGACGAGGTCGTGCCAGCCGGCCCGCGGCTCGATCCGGCGGCCCAGCTCGTCCAGGCCCATCCGCGCCTCGGTGAGACCGGCCTGCCAGGCCAGCTCGGCGGCGTCCAGCCCGTCCGAGCCGGGCAGATCACGGCGTACGGTCGCGGCGGCCGAGCGGACGACATGCGGCGGAAGCTGGAACTGGGCCACCAGAGCCTGGAGATGACGATCCATCACATTCGGAATGCCGGTGAAGGCGTCGGTCCACAGGCCGAGCTGCTCCTCGTCGGACAGCTTCGGCACCGTGACCCGCTCGCCGCGCGGATGCCCGGTCTGCCGTGGGTCCGGGCTGGAGACGACGAGGGGCACGGCCGCGCCCGCGATGAAGGCGTCGGCCGCGGCGTGCTGGTCCCGGTCCAGCTCGCCGACCTCGACGAGGAGCGCGGCGGGCAGCAGGATCGCCTCGCGCTGCCACAGGCGGGCCAGCCGGTCCCGCTCGGCGGCGTCCGTGGGGACGTCGTCGGCGGCCATGGAGTACAGGCCGAGCCCCGAACGGCGGGCCGCGGTGGCCGCGATGTCCGCGCGGGTACGAAGGTCGCCACCGACCAGCTCCACCCGCAGCGGTGCGTCCGGACCGGCGCCCGCCCAGCCCGCGGCGACCCGCGCGGCGGCCCGGTCGTGCGAGGGCGGCAGGCCGCCGGGGGCGGCAGTGCGGCGCAGCAGGCCGTGCAGTTTGGCGTCCAGGTACGGCGAGCCGACCAGGAAGTGCAGGATCCGCTCGTCGAGGCGGAGGCGGGTGGTGGTCAGCCGGGTCTCGTCGTCCAGCTCGATCAGACGCCAGCGGCGCAGCGGTGCGACGGGCGTGAGCGCGCTCCAGTGCGGGTCGCCCAGCGCGGCCAGTGCGAGGGAGAAGGTGGGGTAGGCGCGGGCCGGGTCGCCGCTCGCCGCCGCGCAGCGGGCGGCGGTGCTCGGGTCCAGCTCCGCGGCGGCGGTCAGCAGAACGATCTCCCGCTCGAACGGGCTCAGACCGAAGCAGGTGGTGAGCGCGTCGAGGGTGGGGACGTCGGTCAACGGCTCGGTGGCGGCGAAGAGTTCGGGTCCGGGCTCCGCGGCGGCCGGAGCCATGACGGCGTCGGGCGCGGTCGCGGGTGCGGAACCGTTGGCCGTCCCGTCGGCCGTCCCGTCAGTTGCCCTGTCAGCGGTTCTGCCTGGCGTTCTGCCTGGCGTCTTCCGTGCCTTCCCGCCTGCTGTCCCGCCTGGCGTCCCGTCTTCCAGGCCGCCCCCCGTCCCGTCTTTCGTCCCGTCTCCCGTCCCGTCTTCCGGGCCGCCCTCGGTGGGCGCAGAGGCGTCCCGGGCGCGCCGGGCGCGTGTGGCGTGGGTATCCAGACGCGCCAGGACGGACCGCAGTGCCGCCGTCAGCGCGGCGGCGTCCGCGTCCCCGGACGCCGCGCGCGGTCCGGTGCTGCCGCCGCTGCCCATGCCCTTCTCCGCCCCCGTTCCGCGCATCGCGCCTCAGCTCTCCTTGCCGTCGTCCGCACGACCCGGGCCGTTCCCGTCGCGCGCCTCGTCCGTACGGCCCGTGCCCTCCCGGTTGCCGTCCCGCGCACCGCCGCCGGTCGCCTTGCGGGTACGTGAACGGGCGGACGCGCCGCCCGGCTTGCCGCCGTCGCCACGCCCGGCCGGCGGGTCGCCCGCCGCCTTCTTCGCGGCCCGGGCGCCGCCGCCGGCCGCGGCCTTGGCGACGGTGGCCCGGACGGTGGAGGTGGCGCCGGCATTCGTGGCCGTCTTGGCGGCGGCGCGCCGGGACTCGCCGGAAGGCGCCCCGGCCCCCTCGGCCCCGGCCCCCTCGGCCCCGGCCCCCTCGGCCCCTGCCGTCTGGGCCCCGGCCTCCTCGGCCCCGCCCCCCTCGGCCCTGGCGGCCTTGCCGCCGGCGCGCTTGGTCTTGCGGGGCGGCGCTCCCGGGGGCCGGGCCCCGGCGGTCTCCGCCGTCGGCGCCGCCCCGGTGGGAGGCGTCGCACCTTCACCACCCGCCGCCCTGCTCGGCGGCGTCGGCGGCTCCGGTGCCCCCGGTGCCCCGAACGGCAGCACCGTGACGTCCGGCCTCTGCACCGGCTTCGCCGGGACCGGCTTCTGATGCCCGTCGAGCAGCACCAGTGAGGCCTGGTATGCCACGGACAACGAGTACGGCGTGTTGTGCAGCATCCCCCAGAGCTTCGAGGTCTCGTCGACGTCCATCTGGAGGGGTGTGAAGCGCACCTTCTGCGGGGACTCGGCGAGATCGCTGCCCGCCAGATAGGGGCGCTGGGCCGCTTCCTCGATCAACTCCTGGGGCAGTACCGGGATTTCGTGCAGGGTGCGCACCACGCTGCCGATCAGCCGCTGCCCGACCAGCTCGGTCTCCTCGCCGTACGCACTGATCACGAAGTGCAGATCGAGGGCGGCGGCGGGCCGCTTCAGCAGCGTCCCGTCGGCGGCGCGGGTGACCAGGTCGCTGTTGCGCATCGAGGGGTTGTGGCTGACCTGGTAGAGGAAGACCGTGATCGTCGGTTCCGTCGGTGGATCGGACGGCGGCTTACGGGTCTCCACCGAGACGGCCATATCGATCTCGGGGTGCAGATGGTGCTCGATCAGCAGCGCAAGGGCCTGGGTGACCGTCGCGACGGCGAGTGCGTTGCTCATGAAGCCCGTCCCTGTGAGTGCGGCCCCGGCCAGGTCGTGTGGTGCGTCACCGTCAGTTCGTCCTCTCCCCGCGCGCCAGATAGTCCGCGAGGCTCAGCGCGGGCTCGCGGCGCTCCGTACGCGCCGGCTGCCCGCCCGCCGCGGGCCGCTCCGTACCGGCCGCGCTCACCTCGACACGGCCGATCTGCACGTGCACCACCCGCTCGGCGCCACGCTGCCCCCGCCGCCCGGTGGCCGTGGTCCGGGCGGCGTCACGGGCGGCCGGCAGTGCGTCGGTGCGGGGCCGCAGCGGCGCGACCGGGGCGACGGGGGCGGTGTCGAACCCCGGCAGGACGAGCGTGGACGCCGCCGGACGGGCGGCCTGGACGTCGCCCGCCCGCGCCCCCGCCGTCCGCTGTGGACGGACGGCGCCGGGTGCGCCGGGCAGCCCTCCCGGATCGGGGGCCGCCGCGGGCCGTAACAGCCCTTCGGCGGGCCGCAGTTGCCGGTCGGTGGGGTCCGGAGTCCCGTCCTGCCGGGGGCCCTCGGTCCGCAGGACGGTCTGCCGCTCGGTGGTCCTGATCTCCCGCTCGTACCGGATCTGCCCTGCCCCGGACGGCGAGGGCCGGGGTGCCCGCGGATACAGCGGCGCCGGTTCGTCCGGCTCGGCGGAGGTGCCGCGCAGCGCCTCGATCCGCTCGAACGGTCCCGGCAGCCGGGGCTGTACGAGGGTGCGCCGGGCCCGGTCCGTACGGCCGCCGCCGGGAAAGGCGCCCCCGGGCGCCGGTGCGTACCGCGCCAGCAGCCGGTCGAAGTAGTCAGGCATCTGCGCACAGCTCCAGGTAGTAACGGCGGCGCAGTGGGCTCAGCGCCAGGATCTGGGGCTCGCTCCAGCCGTAGGCCGAGGCGAGCAGGTGGACGTCCAGGAGCACATCGCGGGCCCAGACGTCGAGTTCGGTCCACAGGTAGGCGGCGATGTCCAGCTCCGCCGGGGTGGCGGCGCCGCACTCCGGGCAGGCGATGTTCAGCGCCACCTCGGCGGCCGGGTCCGCCCGCTCGGCCGCCTCGGCGAACCGCTTCAGCACCGCCTCGGGCAGCGCCGCCAGCTCCTCGTCCGTGGCCGGCCGCCCGCCGCGCCGCGCCGAACGGGCGCAGCGGGCACCCAGCCGCCGCCGGGCCTCCTCCGCACCGGCCGCCAGGGACGCCACCGCGGTGAGATCGGCGATGGCCGGCAGCCGGAACACCACCGTCCAGTCGCCCTCCGCCACCCGCAGACCGTCCTCGGGCACGTCGGGCCGGGCGCCCAGCTCGGCCGCGTCGAGGTCGAACTCCATCGCCGCCGCGCAGTCCGGGTCGGCGCAGTCGAGCGTGATCTGCATCCGCTCGCCGAACAGCGCCCGGCGCAGCGCGAACAGATCGGCAGCCCGCTCCCCGAGCGGCACCGACAGCAGGGCGTCGGTGCCGGCCCCGGGGCGGGCCGCCCGGTGCAGCAGCAGGGCCCGGTCGCCGCCCTGCCGGGACAGCCCGGCCTCCCAGGTGGCCAGCAGTTCAGCGGGCCCGGTGACCGTCATTCCTCACCTCGTCCGGTGCGTGTGCCGTGACGTACCAGCCGAGTGCTGCGTACGCGCTGTGCCGTACGGGCCGTTGTCAGGCCGGGTGGGTGAACGATGGCTCGGTCGGCTCCGGTACCTCGTAGTCCCGCTCCCAGCCCTCGCACTCCAGCTTCAGGCTCTGGATGGCGACGGCGTTGGCGTTGGCGTCCATCTCGCCCAGGACCTGGTACTCGCTCGGCCAGGAGCGGTAGATCTTGTGCGAGACGGCGACCTGACCGGCCTCGTTGAGGACCTGGATCACGAGGTCCTTGCGGAAGTCGGCCAGCGAGACCTCCGAGCCGAGGCCCGCGCCGACCTGCCAGACCTTGTTGGCCCAGCGGTCGAACTCCGGATCGTGGGTGACACCGCGCTCCAGGGTGATGCCCTCGAACTCGGAGCGCCCCGGGGACTTGCGCGGGGAGCTGGGGTCGCCGCCGTGCCGGTGCTTGACGACCTCGGTGGTGCGCTTCAGCGGGCTGATCTTGCTGATGCCCGCGACCGTACGACCGTCCCACAGGACCAGGAACTTGAAGTTCTTGTACGGGTCGAAGCGATGGGCGTTGATCTGAAACTCAGCCATCGGATTCCTTCACGTCCTCTGCGGTCACGTCCTTTGCCTGCGGGTGGTCAGACGTCGAACTGGCCGGCCATCTGCTGGATCTTGACGATCACGAACTCCGCGGGCTTGACCGGCGCGATGCCGACCACGACGTTGACGATGCCGCGCTCGATGTCCGCCTCGGTCGTGGTGTCCTGGTCGCACTTGACGAAGTACGCCTGGCGCGGGGTGCTGCCCTTGAACGCGCCCTTCTCGAAGAGCGAGTGCAGATACGCCGAGGCGTTGAGCCGGATCTGCTGCCACAGCTGCTCGGTGTTGGGCTCGAAGACCACCCACTGCAGGCCCCGCAGCAGGCTCTCCTCCACATGCAGGGCGAGCCGCCGTACGGGCACGTACTTCCACTCGCTCTCCAGCGCGTCCGCGCCGTCGAGCGTGCGGGCGCCCCAGATCACCGGGCCGACCATCGGGAGGGTGCGCAGACAGTTCACCCCGAGCGGGTTGAGCAGGCCGTTCTCCCGGTCCGTCAGCT
This sequence comes from Streptomyces sp. NPDC048637, assembly GCF_040650675.1. Taxonomy (NCBI): domain Bacteria; kingdom Bacillati; phylum Actinomycetota; class Actinomycetes; order Kitasatosporales; family Streptomycetaceae; genus Streptomyces; species Streptomyces sp. NPDC048637. Next base: position 4,404 of record NZ_JBEZHQ010000028.1, on the reverse strand, counting down.
TGACCGACAGGGAGTGGACCCCGGCCAGCCGGGCCTCGGTGCCGGCCGGTGCCTTCCAGACACCGCGCTCGCTGTCCGTACGGGCGATCACCCCCGCGACGGCGCCGGACGGCGGGAAGGAGCGCAGCCGGCCGGTGAGCGGGTCGGTGAGCTGGAGCTGCGGGAAGTACAGGCCGGAGTGGCCGCTGCGGACGGGGGCGAAGGCGGCGATACCGGCGCGGGCGGCATCCACACTGCCCCAGGCGGCGGGGGCGTCGACGAGCAGGAAGATCCGCCGCTCCCGGCACAGCCGTCCGGCCGCCGACAGCACCGTGATCATGTCCTCGGCGGACTCGTACGAGGCCAGCTCGGGCAGCGCCAGCAGATTGACGTCCGGGACCTCGCGCAGCGCCTGCAGACCGCTCTTGCGGGCCTCACTGCCGATGAGGTCGCGCGGTCCGGGCGCCGCGCCGTCCTCGCCGCCGCACAGCGGGAAGACCGGTGGGTTGACGGAGGCCTCCAGGCCCAGGTCATTGGCGCATTCGCCGACGAACCGCACCACGTCGCCGGGGTCGGTGGACCCGGCCACGACCTGGATACGGCGGCCGAACGCGGTGACCTCGGCGCCCGCGAAGGCGTGCTTGCCCGGGGCGTCCGGCAGGGCGCGCAGCTTGTGCTCCAGCAGCAGCGCCAGCTCGGCGACCGTGCACGGCGGTTCCCCGTCGCAGTCCGGGTCGTAGAGGGTGAACTCCCGCTCCACCTCGCCGATCTTCACCGTCAACTCGACGTTCAGATCGGGGAGTTCGTGGTGGAAGGCCTTGGAGACGGTGCCGGAGGGGTCCGGACGGCCCTCGCCGACGACCCGGACACGGATCAGCGAGGAGCCCGCGTTGATCACCGTCTCGGCATAGTGGCCGTGGCCGGGGTCCATGGACAGGCCGGCGAAGGACTCACGGGCGGTGCCGTGGGCGTCCAGGACCTGGAGGTTGAAGGTCTCGCACGGAGTCGGGTGGCCCGCATTCCCTGCTTCCGGCGTGTCGTGGTCGATCGCCACCCGGAGGCCGGAGCCCCAGACGCCCGGCTCCTTGGCGTGCACCTCCAGCACCGGGCACTGGCTGTGCCCCTCGGTGGACTCCAGGGTGACCCGGGCTTCCTTGCCGCTGCCGGCCTTGGTGACCCGGACGATCACGGCGACGGTGCCGCCGTTGCCGAAGAACTGGTGGACGGCGTACGCGACCGGGCTCTGCGAGGTCAGACCGCCGAAGCGGCGCTCGAAGTCGGCGAAGCTGGTGATCTGCACCGGCTGGTTGAGCGGTCCGCGCCGGGTGTGGCCGACGAAAGCGGTCACGGATGTGGTGACGGTGGTGATGCTGCGGATGCTGCTGGGAAGCTCTTCGACATAAACGCCGGGATAGGTCGTATGTGTCGGCATTCCCCCTCCAATCCCTTCGGGCACCGAGTGTGAGGACACCAAGAATTCGAGAAAGGGGGAGGGAGAGCAGGCGTGGGAGACCTCGCGGCCGCACCTGCCGCGGCCACACATCCCCCCACTACTCATCAAGTTCCCCCGTCTGCACCCGGTGCAAAGCGATCTGCCGACCGACCTGCACGGGACCAAGCCCGAAGCTTGTGACTCCTGATGCGTAAGTATGCGTAAGTGCTCAACACAGTGTCCGCAGACGGGAGTTGACGGGTCAAGAGGCCTTTCCGGACACCGCCTGCGGAGGTCTTGTGCACGGGAGTCGCAGCTTCTTCCCAAACGGATTCCCGCATCACCGGAACCGAAATCACCTGAGACGGGGCGCACGGGGGCGTACCGGGAGGAGACCGCGAACCTCGCGCGACGCCGGAGTGCACGGCGAGTGACAACGGAGCCGGAGGTCGGAGGGGGCCGGGGGCGCGGCCCTGCCGCATAAGCCCTCGGGGTGGAGGAAAACCACCCGACAACATGCGGAAATCTCAGGGAGGCGCAACTTGGCCAAAAGATCTGTGATGGTAATCACCGCTGGAGTGTGATCTGCGATTTAGGGCCGCAGGTCCTGCGGCGATAACCTGCGGAACGGACATGCCGCGTATCCGGTCACCGTGTACGCCTCCCTCAGTGACAGCGCCGTCACGTTGCCCTTCGCGGCACGCCCATCGCAGACGAACGAACCGCGATCACTACGGCGATTCTGAGAAGACAAGGGACGGACGCGCGTGGACCTGTTCGAGTACCAGGCGAGGGACCTCTTCGCCAAGCACGGTGTACCGGTGCTGGCCGGTGAAGTCATCGACACGCCTGAGGCGGCGCGCGAGGCGACCCAGCGGCTGGGCGGCAAGTCGGTCGTCAAGGCGCAGGTGAAGGTCGGTGGCCGCGGCAAGGCCGGCGGCGTCAAGCTGGCCACCAGTGAGGACGACGCGGTCGAGAAGGCCGGTCAGATCCTGGGCATGGACATCAAGGGCCACACGGTCCACAAGGTGATGATCGCCGAGACCGCTCCGGAGATCGCCGAGGAGTACTACGTCTCGTACCTCCTCGACCGCACCAACCGCACCTTCCTGGCCATGGCCTCGGTTGCCGGCGGCATGGACATCGAAGAGGTCGCGGCCACCCGGCCCGACGAGCTCGCGAAGGTCCCGGTCGACGCCAACGAGGGCGTCACGATCGAGAAGGCCCGCGAGATCGTCGCCCAGGCGAAGTTCCCGGCCGAGGTCGCCGAGCAGGTCGCCGAGGTCATGGTGACCCTGTGGAAGACCTTCGTCGCCGAGGACGCGCTCCTCGTCGAGGTCAACCCGCTGGCCAAGGTCGCCAGCGGTGACGTCATCGCCCTCGACGGCAAGGTGTCCCTCGACGAGAACGCCGAGTTCCGCCAGCCGGAGCACGAGGCGCTGGAGGACAAGGACGCGGCCAACCCGCTTGAGGCCGCGGCCAAGGCCAAGGGCCTGAACTACGTCAAGCTCGACGGCCAGGTCGGCATCATCGGCAACGGCGCGGGTCTCGTCATGAGCACCCTGGACGTCGTCGCCTACGCCGGCGAGAAGCACGACAACGTCAAGCCCGCCAACTTCCTCGACATCGGTGGCGGCGCCTCCGCCGAGGTCATGGCGAACGGCCTGGAGATCATCCTCGGCGACCCGGACGTCAAGTCCGTCTTCGTCAACGTCTTCGGTGGCATCACCGCCTGTGACGAGGTCGCCAACGGCATCGTCCAGGCCCTGGAGCTGCTCAAGTCCAAGGGTGAGGACGTCAACAAGCCCCTGGTCGTGCGCCTCGACGGCAACAACGCGGAGCTCGGTCGCGAGATCCTGTCGAAGGCCAACCACCCGCTGGTGCAGCGTGTGGACACCATGGACGGCGCGGCCGACAAGGCCGCCGAGCTGGCTGCTAAGTAAAGGACGAGGACACAACAACCATGGCTATCTTCCTGACCAAGGAAAGCAAGGTCATCGTCCAGGGCATGACCGGTGCCACTGGCATGAAGCACACCAAGCTGATGCTCGGTGACGGCACCAACATCGTCGGCGGTGTGAACCCGCGCAAGGCCGGCACCAGCGTCGACTTCGACGGCACCGACGTGCCCGTCTTCGGCTCGGTCGCCGAGGCGATGGAGAAGACCGGCGCCGACGTGTCCGTCCTCTTCGTGCCGCCGGCCTTCGCCAAGGCCGCCGTCGTCGAGGCGATCGACGCCGAGATCCCGCTGGCCGTCGTGATCACCGAGGGCATCGCGGTCCACGACTCCGCCGCCTTCTGGGCGTACGCGAAGGCCAAGGGCAACAAGACCCGGATCATCGGCCCGAACTGCCCCGGCCTGATCACCCCCGGCCAGTCCAACGCCGGCATCATCCCGGGCGACATCACCAAGCCCGGCCGCATCGGTCTCGTGTCCAAGTCCGGCACGCTGACCTACCAGATGATGTACGAGCTCCGTGACATCGGCTTCTCCTCGGCCGTCGGCATCGGTGGCGACCCGGTCATCGGCACCACGCACATCGACGCCCTTGAGGCGTTCGAGGCCGACCCCGACACCGACCTGATCGTGATGATCGGTGAGATCGGCGGCGACGCCGAGGAGCGTGCGGCCGACTTCATCAAGGCCAACGTCTCCAAGCCGGTCGTCGGCTACGTCGCGGGCTTCACCGCGCCCGAGGGCAAGACCATGGGCCACGCCGGCGCCATCGTCTCCGGCTCCTCCGGCACCGCCCAGGCGAAGAAGGAGGCCCTGGAGGCCGCCGGCGTCAAGGTCGGCAAGACCCCGTCGGAGACCGCGCGGCTGGCCCGCGAGATCCTCGGCGGCTGATTCGCGGCTCCGTGCCGCCGGACCCGTCCGGCGGCGCAGTGCACCGGACGCGGGCGCCGCCCCCCCGCGGGGGGGGGCCGCGCCGGGGTGGGGCGGGGCCCGGGGGGTAGAGAGGGGGGGCGGCGGGAGGGGAGGGGAGCGCCCC
>NZ_JBEZHQ010000027.1:0-122005 GCF_040650675.1 Streptomyces sp. NPDC048637 | reverse complement strand
AACCACAACCCACAACTGCCGTGGTCCTTCCTCGCCCACACCGGCCTGACCATCGAAACACCACACCCACCGAACTTACGAAAAGATCAGTAAGGGCCATCCCCCTTCCACCGCCGGCGTACGGCGCGCTCCTGGTGCAGCGCCGTGACCCGGCGGTGGAGCGCGGCCGCCTCGTCCCGGCGGCCCAGTTGTTCCAGGCACTGGGCGAGGTCGCCCTGGCTGGCCAGTGCGTCGAGATGGGCGGCGCCCAGGACCCGTTCGCGGGCGTCGGCGACCTGGCGGTAGAGGTCCAGCGCCTCGCTCCAGCGGCCGAGCCAGCCGAGCGCCACCGCGGTCTCCCGTCGGCTGACCAGGGTGTCGGGGTGCTCGGGACCGAGCACCCGCGCGCGGGCCGCGGCCACTTCGCGGGCCTCCACGAGCGCCTCCTGCCAGCGGTTCTGCCGCCCGAGGTTGACGCCCAGACCGTGCCGGGCGCGCAGTGTCTCCGGGTCGTCGGCGCCCTGGGCGCGGGTACGGTCCGCGACCAGGCCCCGGTAGAGGGCCAGGGCGTCCGCGCTGCGGCCGAGCCGGCCGAGGCCGATGCCGACCTCGTAACGGGCGGCGAGGGTCTCCTCGTGGTCGGGTCCGAGCGTGGCGGTGCGCGCCGCCACGACCTCCTGGTAGGTGTACAGCGCCTCCGCCCACATGCCCAGCTTGCCCAGGACATGAGCGAGTTCGCAGCAGGTGACGAGGGTGTCGGGGTGCCGTGCGCCGAGCACCCGGGCGCGGACCGCGGCCACCTCCTGGGCCATGGCGCGGCAGTCCTCCAGCCGTCCCAGCCGGCCGAGGTTGCGGGCAACATGGTGGCGGCAGCTCAGCGAGTCGGGATGGTCCGGGCCCAGGGCGCGTTCGCGGCCCGCCAGCACCTCGGCGTAGATCTGGTGCGCCTCGAAGTGCCGGCCGAGACGGCCCAGCGCATGGCCGGCTTCCAGGCGGCTGGTGAGGGTGTCGGGGTGGTCGGCGCCGAGGAGCCGCTCCCGTTCCGCGGCGAGTGCGCGGTGTGCCTCGCCCGCCTCCTCCCAGCGGCCCAGCCGGCCGAGGTCCAGCGCGGCGGTGTGCCGTCCGGCCAGCTCGGCGAGGGCGGCGCGGCGGTCGTCCGGCGGTGCCGGGCTGGCGATGGCGGCGGCCGGGGACGCGCCGCCGCCCTGCGGATCGGTGCCGCCGGTCCAGGTGCCGGTGAGGACCGTGGCGGGCCCCCCGTCGGCCGGATACCGCTGCGGCCGCCGGGTGGCGCCCGCCGGGACGCCGAGCGTCATCCTCCGGGTCCAGGAGGGCAGTTGCCGGGCGGGGACCGTCACCTCGTCCGCACCGGCAACCACGATGTCCCGGCCGGGGTGCGGCTGGCGGGCATCGGCAAGGCGTTTGCCCAGCTCGTCGGCGTCCCGGGGCCGGTCGTCGGGGTCCTTGGCGAGGAGTTCGAGCATGATCCGCTCGTACGCCTCGGGCAGGTCGGAGCGGAGCGTACGCGGCGGCTGCGGCGCCAGGTCGCGGTGCCCGACGAGCACCGCCCAGGCGTCGCCCAGGTCGAACGGCGGCACGCCGGTGGCGATCTCGTACAGCACACAGCCGAAGGAGTAGAGATCGCTGCGGTGGTCGATGCCGTGGGCGCCGATCTGTTCGGGCGACATGTAGTGCGGGCTGCCCATGGCGATACCGGTGCCGGTGAGACGGGCGGTGAAGCCGATGTCATGGCCGAGCCGGGCGATGCCGAAGTCGCAGATCTTGACCGTGCCGTCGGCGGTCCGGACGATGTTCGCCGGTTTCAGATCACGGTGCACGATGGCCTGTTCATGGGTGTAGGCCAGCGCGGCCGTGACCTGTTCGGCGATCTCGATGACGTCCGGCACGGGCAGCGGCTGGCGGCGGTTGTCGTCCAGCAGCTGGCTGAGGTTACGGCCGCTGAGCAGCTCCATGACGATGAAGAGGGTGCCGTCGTCCTCGCCGAAGTCATGGACGACGGTGATGCCGCGGTGCTGGAGCGCGGCCGCGACCCGGGCCTCGCGGCGGAAACGTTCGCGCAGCACCTGCAGGAACGAGGGTTCGTGCCGCGGCCCCAGCGGCTTGAGGCATTTGACCGCGACCTGCCGGCCCAGCGACTCGTCGCGGGCCCGCCACACCTCCCCCATCCCGCCACGCCCGATGGTGTCGAGAAGTCGGTACCGCCGTTGAATCAGTCTGTTTTCCGCCACCATGTATCGCCGCCCCCGTCCCCGTTCCCCGCGGTCAGCCGCGCAGCTCCCCCTGCGTGCCCTCCTGCCCGTCCAGTATGGCGGCGGATCGGCGGAGCTTGTAGGGCGCTGGGCGGGTGTCGGGGCCGAGTCGTTCGACGGCGCGCAGGATGTGCCGGGGCGGGAGCTGCCAGCGGACCGTGGGCGGAATGACGCGAAGGAGGCGGCCGGTGGCGCGCAGCCGGCGGGTGACGGCATCCGGCGGGGGTGCGGGGCGCCCGTAGAGCTCGTGTGCGTACGCCGGGAGTGCGCCGTAGGCCAGCTGTGCCACCGGCCGCCAGAGCAGCGCGCGGGCCGGGACGAGCACGGGCGGGGTCGGTGGCCGGCGCAGGAAGGCGTCCACCTCGCGGGCCTCGGGGGTCGGTGCCAACTCGGGCCGTACGCGGGCGAAGTAGGCGGCGAGCGCGGCCCGGCTGCCGGGCACACCGGCCGGGTCGAGGCCGACGAGCCGGGCGCTCGCGCGCTGCTCGTCGAGGTAGGCGTCGGCCTCGGCGTCGCCGACGGGACAGCCGGAGCGGCGCAGTACGTGCAGATAGGAGTCCACCTCGGCGCAGTGCACCCACAGCAGCAGGTCCGGTTCGTCGACGCCGTAACGCTCGCCGGTGGCCGGGTCGGTGGCGGACAGCCGGCGGTGGATGCCACGGACCGCGGCGCCGGCCCGTTCGGCGGCCTCGGTGGTGCCGTAGGTGAGGGTGCCGACGAAGTGGGCGGTCCGCATCAGCCGCCCCCAGGCGTCCCGGCTGCCCTGCTTGCTCATCTGGAACGCGGCGGAGTTCTGGAGCACACCGCGCACCGCGCGGGGGTGCAGCGCCTGGAGGTACAGCGCACGGACGCCCGCGATCCACATCATCGGATCCGCGTGCATCTGCCAGGTCACGGAACGGGGCCCGAAGAGCCCCGGGTCGCCTGCCTTCACCGCACCTCCTGTTACCCGATCAGCGCCGCACCCGCGGCATCCCGAGGCCGATCCACGAGATGATCTCGCGCTGGATCTCGTTGTTGCCGCCGCCGAACGTGAAGATGACGGCGGAGCGGTAGCCGCGTTCCAGTTCGCCGTGCAGGACGGCCCCGGCCGAGCCCTCCTTGAGCGGGCCCGCGGCGCCGACGACCTCCATGAGCCAGGCGTAGGCGTCCCGCCTGGCCTCGGAGCCGTAGACCTTGACCGCCGAGGCGTCCTGCGGGGTGAGCGTGCCGTGCTGGAGGGCGTCGACCATCTGCCAGTTCAGCAGCTTCATGGCATCCAGTCTGGTGTGGGTGCGGGCCAGCCGTCCACGTACCCAGCCCAGGTCGATGACCCGGCGGCCGTCGGCGAGGTCGGTGTCGGCGGCCCAGCGCTGGACGTTGTGCAGGGCGCGGATGGCCATGGTGCCGTGGGCGGCGAGGGTGACCCGCTCGTGGTTGAGCTGGTTGGTGATGATCCGCCAGCCCTTGTTCTCCTGGCCGACGCGGCGGGAGGCCGGGACGGTGATGTTCTCGTAGTAGCTGGCGGTGGTGTCGTGCGAGGCGAGGGTGTTGATCAGGGTGCAGGAGTAGCCGGGGTCGCTGGTGGGGACGAGGAGCATGGTGATGCCCTTGTGGGGCGGCGCGGCCGGGTCGGTGCGCACCGCGAGCCACACCCACTCCGCGGTGTCGCCGTTGGTCGTCCAGATCTTCTGGCCGTTGACGAGGTAGTGGCCGGTCTCCTCGTCGCCCTCCCGTACGGCGCGGGTCTTGAGGGCGGCCAGGTCGGTGCCGGCGTCCGGTTCGCTGTAGCCGATGGCGAAGTCGATCTCGCCGGAGAGGATCCTGGGCAGGAAGTAGGACTTCTGCTCGTCGGTGCCGAACTGCATGATCGTCGGGCCGACGGTGTTCAGCGCCATGAGTGGCAGCGGCACACCCGCCTGGGCGGCCTCGTCGAAGAAGATGAACTGTTCCATCGGGGACAGACCGCGGCCGCCGAACTCCTTGGGCCAGCCGACGCCGAGCCAGCCGTCGGCACCCAGCCGGCGCACGGTCTCGCGGTAGAAGCGCTTCTGGGCGGCGGGGTCGGCGAGGGGGGCGCCCCTGGTGCCCTCGGGGTCACGGCCGTAGGTGTTGTCCGGCACCAGCGCGGCGAAGTACGTGCGCAGTTCGGCGCGCAACTGCTGCTGCTCGGGGGTGTATTCGAGGTGCACGGCCCCTCCAGTTCGTCCGGTCCGGTCGTCCGGCCCGAGGACGGCCCGCGAAGCTGACGGGCCGTCGGCTGCCGGATCGAGGGGCACAGTAGAACTTGTTCCAGTAATACGGAAGGGCGCGGCGCGTGCGGCCGGAGGGGCGGACGACAGGGCACGGCGCCGCTGCCGCACACACACGAAGGCCCGGTCCGGCACCGCCGCGGCACCGGACCGGGCCTCCCCGGGGCTCCATCAGCCCACGGCGTGCTTCGTCGGGTGGTTCGGCTGCACCCGGGTGCGGTGGATGTCCTTGCAGTACTTGACGTGGCCGCTGTTGGTCACGTACTTCGCCGCGACCCAGGCACCCCGCCCCTCACGGGTCAGGTACCAGACGGAGTTGCCGCCCACGCTCTGGGTGCGCACCTTGCACACCAGGCCGACGTGCGCGCGGTGCCGGAGGTAGCCCCGTACGGAGGAGTCCGTGCTGGGGTACTGACGCTCACTCAGACCTGCCTTGGTGGTGACCACGCCGTAGGGCTTGGCGGGGCCGGGCGTCGCCTGGGCCGGGGCCGCGGCGAACAGTGTCGCACCGAGGGCGACGGCCGTGGCCAGTGCACCCGTGCCGACTGCGAGCTGTTTACCTCGGGCCACGAGGAGGTCGGTCGTGGACATAGGGGTCTCCTGTTCTTGACGCGCAGTGCCACCCACTGGCGGGAAGTGGACATTACGCGCAAACCACCAGCGGAATGTGGTGAAACGACGAACAGGCCGCCGATCGTGTGACAGGGCAGGCGCGCCCGGGTCACGGGCCGCCGCCGCCCGGCGGGCGCACCGGGGACGACCGGGGTCAGCCCTCGGTGCCGACGCGGTGAATACCGAACGAGCCCCCTTGCGGATCCCGGATCACCGCGACCTTCGGCCCGTGGGGGACCTCCGTCGGGGGCACCAGCAGCATCCCCCCGGACTCGGCGGCCCGGGCGGCCGTCTCATCGACGTCGGCGACCGCGAAGTACGGCAGCCAGTGCGCCCGGACGTCCTCCGGGTAGAACTCGTCCAGCGCGCTCAGGCCACCGAAGTCGGCGCCGTCGAGGCCCCACTGCGGATAGTCCTCGTGGGTGCCCACGGTCCAGCCGAAGACCCTCGTGTAGAACGCCTTGGCGGCCTCGGCGTCCCGGGTGGCGAGCTCGACCCAGCCGAGCGAGCCCGGTGCATTGAACAGCGCGGCACCGGCGAACGAACGGGCCTGCCAGACGGAGAAGACGGCGCCCTCCGGGTCGGTCAGGACGGCGAAGCGGCCCACATCGAAGACGTCCATCGGCCCCATCAGCTGCCGCCCGCCCGCCTCGGTGACCGCCGCGGTCAGCGCATCGGCGTCCCGGGTCGCGAACGACACGGTCCAGGCCGTCGGCTGTCCGGGGGCGTAGAGCGGGGTGAGCGCGGCGACCGGGGCACCCCCCAGATACAGCGTGGTGTAGCCGCCCGCCTCCTCCCGCGGGTCGGTCTCGGCGCGCCAGCCGAAGACATGGCGGTAGTACACCTTGGCGGCAGCCACGTCCGAGGTGCCCAGCTCCACCCAGCAGGGCGCACCGGGCGTGGGCTCAGTGATCTTCACGGTGTTTCCGTCCCTCCGCGCCGGGCGATGCCGGGCGGTGCTGCGCTCGTGTCCGTACCCTGCCGGTCTCCGTACGCTGCCGATCGTCCGACGGGCACGACGGGGCCGCAACCGGAGGGCGGCGTCGGCCGGGCGACGGGTGGGCCCGGCCTTCGTGCGGGCACGGCGGCAGCGGGTGCCGGCCGGGGGCGGCGGCAGTCCCGTCCGCGGCACGGGTCACGGGTCACGGCCGGTGGGCTGACAGGAAGCGCAGTGCGCTGTGCGGGGCATCGGGGGCGAAGGCGTGGGCCAGCGCGCGGGCGGCGTGCCCGGCGGCCTGCGCGGCGCGGGGCAGCATGGCCGATTCGTAGGCGCGTACCGCCGCGTCCGGGTCACCGTTCTCGGCCAGCGCCCGGGCGAGTTCGCAGCCGTCGAGCATGGCGAGGCCGGCGCCCCCGCCGGCGAACGGCGTCATCAGATGCGCGGCGTCGCCGAGCAGGGTCAGGCCCGGGGTATGGAGCCAGGTGTGCGGCACCGGCAGCGCGAACAGTGGCCGGTTGACGAACCCGCCGTCGCTGTCCCGCAGCAGCGCCAGCAGCCGGTCGTCCCACCCGGCGAATCCGTCGAGGAGCAGGGCGCGGACGGCCTCGGCGTCCGTCACCTTCACCCCGGCCTCCAGCGCCCAGTCCTGGGAGCCACGGAACCCGGCATACACCAGGAGGCGGCCACGGCTGTGCCGCCGGGCGATCAGCCCCTTGCCGGCGGAGAGCGCCAGCATGCTGCCGCCCCCGACCAGACGGGCGAGGTGCGGATGGCGGCTGTCGGCGTCCTCGATGCCGGACTCGACGAAGGTGACACCGGAGTAGTGGGGAGTGTCGTCGGAGAGCATCGGCCGCACCCGGGACCAGGCACCGTCGGCGCCGATGACCAGGTCGAAGGTCTCGGTGTGGCCGTCGTCGAACTCGGCCTTGTGGCGGCCGTCGCCGAGCGGATGCAGGGTGCGCAGATAGCGGCCCCAGTGCACGGTCCCGGCGGTGAGGGAGGCCAGCAGCAGACGGCGCAGTCCGTCCCGGTCGACCTCGGCACGGTCGGGCCCGTCGGGGGCGGGCCCGTCGGGGGCGGGGGCATCGTCGAGGAGCACGGTCGCGGTGTGGTCGAGCAGCCGCACCTCCCGGCCCGCGGGGCGGGAGACGGCGGTGAACTCCTCGTACAGACCGGCCGCCCGCAGCGCGGTCCGACCGGTCGTCATCCGCAGTTCCAGGGTGCCGCCTTGCGGATCGACGGCGACCGAAGCCTCATGGGCGAAGACGGTGACCGGTACGCCGCTCCGCTGCAGCACGCGGGCACAGGTCAGCCCGCCGGGGCCGGCGCCGATGATCGCGATACGCGGAGTGGTGGGGTTCATGGCGCTCCTCGGCCGGGCGGAACCACAAGACCCCCTCACCAGAAAAGCATAGTGACCCATAACGTACGATCAATGCACTTTCGGGGTGACTCATCCAAGAAGCGCCGAAAGCCCTTGACGAGCCGTCACCGACGACGGTGCGGCGGAGTGGGCGGGCGGCGAGTGGGTAGGTCGCCCCAGGTCGGGGCCCCAGGGCGCATCGAGAGAGCGGTCGGCCGACAAATGGGATAGTTGACCGTTTACCGAACGTGCGCTTGCAGAATTAGGTATGCCTAACCTAATGTAACGACACGTGTCAACGATCAAACCACCTGCCACTGCACCCCCGGTGCCCGATACGCGTCCCGCCGCGAACGTCCTGCGGCGCATCCCGCTGTTCGTGGCCGGACTCTGTGCGCTGGCGGTCTGTGCCGCCCTGAGCCTCGCCCTCGGCGCCCGCTCCGTACCGCTTTCCACCGTGTGGGACGCACTGACCGGCGCCGCGCACGGGCCGGATGCCCTGGTGGTGACGGGACTTCGGGTGCCGCGGACCGTCGTGGCACTCGCGGTCGGCGCGGCGCTCGGGGTCGCCGGAGCGGTCGTCCAGGGCATCACCCGCAACCCGCTCGCCTCCCCGACGACGCTCGGCATCAACGCGGGCGCGGGCTTCGCGGTGGTCACCGCGATCTACGCACTGCATCTGACCCGGCCCGTGCAATACCTCTGGTTCGCGTTCGCGGGCGCCGCGGCCGCCGCGCTGTTCGCCCAGGCGCTGGCCCGGCGCGCCGGTGACCTCGACCCGGTACGCCTCGCGCTGGGCGGCACCGTGCTGCAACTCGTCCTGCTGTCCTGGACGTCGACGGTCATGCTGGCCAGCAAGCGGTCGCTGGACGAGGCCCGGTTCTGGCTGGCCGGTTCGCTGGCCGAGCGACCGCTGACGGTGCTCTACCCGGTGCTGCCGGCCCTCGTGATCGGTCTGGTCATCGCGCTGGCCCTCACCCCTGCCCTCAATGCCCTGGCACTGGGCGACGATTCGGCGCAGGCACTGGGCGTGCCGGTGTCCCGGATCCGCACCGCCGGCGGCCTGGCCGTCGTGCTGCTCGCCGCGTCCGCGGTGGCCGTGGCCGGTCCGCTCGCCTTCATCGGGCTGGCCGCGCCGCACCTGGTCCGCCAGCTGCTGCGCACCTCCGACCACCGGGTGCTGGTGCCCGGCTGTCTGATCGCCGGCCCGCTGCTGCTGCTCACCGCCGACATCCTCGGACGGCTCGTCATCCGGCCGTCCGAGCTGCAGGTCGGCATCATCAGCGCATTCCTGGGCGCGCCACTGCTGGCGCTGCTGGCCCGGAAGGTGGCCCGATGAACGACGCCGTACGGAGCCGGCAGCCGCTCGGCTCCTCCTCCCTGCCGCCCGCCCCGGCCGCCGGACGCCGGCCCGGACGCGGCCGGACCCCGCTGCTCACTCTCGCCGGTCTGGTGGTGCTCTGCGCGCTGGTGACGGTGTCCGTGGCCAACGGTGACATGCCGCTGCCTCCCGTCGAGGCGGTCAAGGGGCTGTTCGGTGCCGGAAATGCCGGCACGGTACTGGTGGTGCAGGAGTTCCGGGCCCCGCGGATGGCCGCGGCGATCGTCGCGGGAGCGGGCCTGGCCGTGGGCGGCGCCCTGCTGCAGCGGCTGTTCCGCAATCCGCTCGCCTCCCCCGATGTGATGGGGGTGACCGGCGGTGCCTCGTTCGGCGCGGTGGCGATGCTGGCCGCCGGGGCCTCGCAGGCGATGATGCCGCTGGCCGCGCTCGGCGGCGGGCTGCTCGCCGCGGTCCTGCTGGGAGTGTTCGGCTGGCGCTCCGGCACCAGCGTGACCCGCCTGGTGCTGGTCGGACTCGCCGTACAGGCCGGTCTGTCCGCGGCGGTGAGCTTCATGGTCGTCAGCTTCCCCACCGAGCTGGCCGGCTCGGCCCTGCAGTGGACCACGGGCTCGGTGTACGGGCGGACCTGGACCGAAGTGTGGTCCGCGGGCGGAGCGGTGGCCGTGGGCCTCGCCCTCGCCTTCGTCCTGCACCGCCGGCTCGCCGTCCTCGACCTGGGTGACGACTCGGCCGGCACGCTCGGTCTGAACACCCACACCGCCCGGCTGCAGGTCCTGGTCATCGCCATCGTGCTGGCCTCGCTGGCCGCCGCGCTGACCGGCCCGGTCGCCTTTGTCGCGCTGGCCGTCCCGCACATGGTGCGGTTCCTCGCCGGGCCGCCGACCGCCGGGACGCTGGCGCTGTCCGCCCTCGCCGGTGCCGTACTGCTGCTCGCCTCCGACCTGGTGGCGCAGTATCTGCTGCCGGTCAGCGGCCTGCCGGTCGGAGTGGTCACCGCCACTCTGGGCGCGCCCTGGCTGCTGGTGCTGATGATCCGACAGAGCAGTTCCGTGAACAGGAGTGCCCGATGACCGCCAACCAGCTCTCCACCCACGGACTCGACCTGCGCTACGGCGACCGGCTGATCGTCGGCGGCCTCGATCTGGTGCTGCCCGGCGGCGCCGTCACCGCCGTCGTCGGCCCCAACGCCTGTGGAAAGTCGACCCTGTTGCGCGGTCTGACCCGGCTGCTGCCGCCGGCCGCCGGCACCGTCGCACTGGACGGCGCCGATATCCACCGGATGCCGGCCCGAGCGCTGGCCCTGCGGATGGGGCTGCTGCCCCAGCAGCCGGTCACCCCCGACGCGATCACCGTCGAGGCGCTGGTACGGCTCGGCCGCTACCCGCACCAGCGGCTGCTGAGCCCCTGGTCGACGGCGGATCAGCAGGCGGTGGAGGAGGCGCTGCGGCGCACCGGCACCGTGGAGCTGCGCGACCAGCCCGTCGACCAGCTCTCCGGCGGCCAGCGGCAGCGCGCCTGGATCGCGCTCGCGCTGGCGCAGGACACCGACCTGCTGCTGCTCGACGAGCCGACCACGTTCCTCGACCTGCGGCACCAGCTCGACGTTCTCGACCTGGTCGCCGCGCTGCACTCCGAGGCGGGCCGCACCGTGGTGATGGTGCTGCACGACCTCGGGCAGGCCGCCCGTTACGCGGATCATCTCGTGGTCCTCAAGGACGGGCAGCTGGCGGCGGCCGGCGCCCCTGCGGACGTACTCGACGCGGAGCTGGTCAAGTCCGTGTTCGACGTGGACTGCCGGGTGATTCCCGACCCCGAGACCGGCACCCCGCTGGTCGTTCCCAAGGGCAGCGCGAAACGGCACACCTCCGTCTCCGCCTGACCCGCCCGCTCTCCCCCACGAGCACTTCCCTTTCCGCTCCCCCTCAAGGAAGTCCCACCCTCATGTTCTCGAGATCTGCTTTCCCCGGCGGCCGCCGGCTGTCCGCCACCCTGCTCGCCGCCGCCCTGGGCGCCGGGACCCTGACCGCGTGCGGCGGCGGCGCGTCCTCGGACGGCGACGACTCGGCGAAGGGCGGCGCCGGATTCCCGCGCACCGTCAAGAGCGTCCTCGGCGGCTCGGTGAAGATCCCGGCCAAGCCCAAGCGCGTGGTCGTCCTGGACACCGGTGAGCTCGACGATGTCGCCACGCTCGGCATCAAGCCCGTCGGTGCGGTCTCCCCGCACATGAAGTCCGAGGGCGGCTTCCCCTCGTACCTCAAGGGCGAGATCGACGGCGTCAAGGACGTCGGTCCGCTGCTCGAGCCGAACCTTGAGAAGATCGCGATGCTGAAGCCCGATCTGATCCTGTCCTCCAAGGTCCGGCACGAGAAGATCTACGACAAGCTCAACGCCATCGCGCCGACCGTCTTCACCGAGACCACCGGCGGCCCCTGGAAGGCCAATCTGAAGGTCCACGCCAAGGCCCTGGGCCTGGAGAAGGAGGCGGACCGGAAGCTGAAGGAGTACGAGGCCCGGGCGAAGGCGCTGGGCGAGGCCATCAAGAAGAAGAACCACGGCAAGATGCCGTCGGCCTCCGTGGTCCGCTTCGTCGCCGGCCCGACCCGCCTCTACCAGAAGTCCTCCTACAGCGGCGTGGTCCTGAACGACATCGGCCTGGCCCGGCCGAAGTCGCAGAGCTCCACCGACCCGGTCAAGACGATGCTCGACGTCAGCCCGGAGCAGATCGACAAGGCCGACGCCGACCTGGTGTTCGTGACCCTCGCGGACGACCCGGACAAGACCCAGCAGAAGGACGTCACGTCCAACCCGGTCTGGAAGGACCTGCGGGCGGTCAAGGACCACAAGGTCTCCAACGTGCCGGACGAGACCTGGATGTCCGGCATCGGTATCCAGGCCGCCGAGCACATGCTCGCCGATGTGGCGAAGGCCGCCGGCGTGCCGCTGCCGAAGAGCTGAACCGCCAGGGGGTGGGCCGCCGTCCCCCGGCCCGCCCCCGCGGCCCGGCCATGCACCGCCGGGCCGGCCCTGAGTCCCCCGCACCACCCTTGATCCCGAAGGGGTCCCGCTCATGCGGATGTACCTGCTCGCCCTCAACCCCACCGACTCGGTCACCGAGGGTTTTCTCCCCGCCGCCGCCCGCCTCGGTCTCGATGTCACGGTCCTGACGGACCAGCCCGAAGCGCACCGGCGCACCTCCCCCGGCACCGAGGTCCTGGAATGCGACGTCCATGACTTCCGCGCCGTCATCACCCGAATAGCCACCCACCACCCGGCCGCCGCGGTCTTCACCAACAGCGACCATCTGCAGACCCAGGCGGCCCTGGCCGCCGACTACTTCGGGCTGCCCGGCAAGGACTGGCGGGCCGCGCTGCGCGCCAAGAACAAGGCCGAGATGCGCCGCCATCTCGCCGCGGCCGGCGCCGACACCGTGCGGTCCGCGGAGCTCGCGCCCGGCCAGGACCCGTCCGCGCTCACCGCCGCCGCACTGCCCTACCCCTGTGTCGTCAAACCCCGCGAGGGCGTGGCCAGCGAGGATGTGATGCTCGCCGCAGGACCGGAGGAACTGGTGGCGCGCGCCGCGGAGATCCAGGCGCGGCGCCCGCAGGCGGCGCTGGTCGCCGAGGAGTTCCTGGCCGGCGAGCTCTACACCCTGGAGACCCTGGGCGACGGCCGGGTGCGCCATGTGCTGGGCGGCTTCCACACCACGGTCTCCGCACCGCCCACCTTCATCGAGGAGCGGCACGACTTCATCGCCGTCCACCCGGAGCCCGTCGTCACCCAGGTACTGGCCCAACTCGACGCGCTGGGCGTCGGATTCGGCGCCTGTCACACCGAGTTCATGGTGCACGAGGGCCGGGCGCGGCTCATCGAGGTGAACTACCGCGTCATCGGCGACCAGTGCGATCTGCTGCTCGCCCAGGTCCTGGGCATCGAGCTGTTCGAGCACGTCCTCCGTACGCATCTGGGCGAGCCGCTGCCCGCCGGTCTCGGCGCCCGACAGGACGGTGTGGGCCGGGTCGAGTACGCCCTCGCCGACCGGGCCGGGACGCTCACCGCCGCGCCCGCCGCCACCGACCGCGAGGTGGACGGCGTACGGCTGAGCTACCGGCCGCTGCGCGCGACCGGCACCGAGCACCCGCTGTACCGCACCAACCGCGACTACCTGGGCGTCCTGCGGGCCACCGGCACCGACCGGAAGGCCCTGGACCGGGTCGCGGACGGCTTCCTCGCCGACGAGCGCTGGGAGATCACCTCGTGACCACCGCCCTCGACACCACCGCCGGCCCCTGCGCGCAGGAGACGGCCGAGGAGTCCGAGCTGCTGCTGCGGGTGCTGAGCGCGCTGCTGCGGGAGGACGTCGTCGGTCTGCGCACCCGCGGCACCCTGCTGGAGCGGCCGGACGGCCCCTGGCTGCGGCTGCCTTCGACCCCGGACGCCGGTGCCCTGCTGCTGCCACTGGGTCCGGACGGCTACCAGAGCACTTACGCGGCCCGGCTGCCGCTGCTCGTCCGCGAGGCCGACGGCGCGCGGCTGACCTCGGCCGACGAGATCCTCGCCGCCCTGCGGGAGCTCGCCGACCCGGCCGACCGCCCCGGCTTCGACGCGTTCGCCGGGGAGTGCCGGCAGACGCTGGAGACGATGCGGCTGCACGCCCGCACCCGGGACGAGATCGAGCAGAAACTGACAGCACGTCATGGCGCCTCGGCCGGCGACTGGCTGGGCCTGGACGGCGGTCTGGCGTACGACGCCCTGGCCGCGCGCCTCGACCACCCCGTGTACCCGACCGCGCGGGGCCGCTCCGACCTGGACGAGGACCGGCTGCGGGCCTACGCTCCGGAGTTCCGCCCGGACTTCGCGCTGCGCTGGCTGGCCGTGCCGCGGGCCGCGCTCACCGTGGCGGGCGGCGAAGAGGCACTGCCCGGCTGCTGGCCGGCCCCGGCCGAGCTGGGTCTGCCGGACCTCGACGGCAGCCATCTCGCGCTCCCCGTACACCCGTTGACGCTGGGCGAGCCGCTGGACGAGGCGCTGCGCGAGACCGGCCTGGAGCGCGATGCGGTGCTGTCCGGGCGGGCGCTGCTCGGCGCGGTGCCGACACTGTCGATGCGGACCGTGGCGGTGGACGCCGATCCCCGGCTGCATCTGAAGCTGCCGCTGGCCACCGCGACGCTGGGGCTGCGCAACCGGCGCACCATCAAGCCCCGTACGCTCATCGACGGCGCCGAGGGCCAGCGGCTGCTGGAGCAGGTGATCGCCCGTGAGCCGCGGTTCGCGGAGTCGATTCTGCAGGCCAACGAGACGGTGTACGCGCACGCCGGCCATGAGCTGCTCGCCGTGCTGTGCCGGCGCTACCCGGCCGGTCTGGAAGGCAGCGCCGTGGTGCCGCTGGCCGCGCTGCTGGGCCGGGCGCCCGGCGGCCGGCTGGTGATCGACCAGCTCGCCGACCGCTTCTACGGCGGCGATCCGCTGGCGCTGCTGGACGCCCTGCTGACGCTGCTCTTCGACTGGCAGACCACGCTGTTCGGCTACGGCATCGGCCTGGAGTCGCACCAGCAGAACATCTCGCTGGTGCTGGACCGGGCCGCGGACGGGACCCGGCTGCGGCTGCTGTTCAAGGACAACGACGCGCCGCGGCTCCACACCCGGCGGCTGCGGGAGACCCTGGGCGCGGACGCCCCGGACCCCGCCGACTTCGCCGACCCGCGGATCTTCGCCGAGGACGACCGGCCGGTGCTGGACCTGTTCACCACCATCACCGTCCATCTGTGCGCGGGCTCCTACGCCTTCGGGCTGGCCCGGCACGGGCGCGCCCCGCTGGGCCGGCTGCTGGGCCTGGTCCGCGACCGGCTCGCCGAGGCCGTCGCACGGCTGGGCACCGCACCGGGCGAGCCGGGCGCCGCGCTGCGCGCGCACGTCCTGGACGCCCCGGAGCTCCCGGTCAAGGCCATGGTCAGCGCCGGCACCCTGCTGTCGAAGGAGCGTTCCGGCGCGGCCGACATCAACAAGCACTACACCACCGGCCCCAACTATCTGCTGCCGCTGGGGACTTCCTGATGCACACCGCCACCTCCCACCGGGTCGAACCCGCCGCCGTCGAGACCAAGGTCCGTCCGGGTCTCGCCCGCCGCCAGGTGCACGCCGTGGCCGGCTGCTACTTCGTCGCGTCGTTCGCCGCGCTGGGCCTGCCGCCGTACCTCACCGAGATCCTGCCCGAACTGGGCGACGGCGCCGCCCGCTGGGCCGGTCTGCTGTACATCGTGCCCACCATCTTCGGCGCCATCGGTGCGCCGCTCTGGGGGCGGCTGGCCGACCGGTTCGGCCGTAAACGGCTGCTGCTGCGGGCGCAGTTGGGGCTCGCCGCGGCGTTCCTGCTGGCGGGCTGGGCGGACTCGCTCGCCACCTTCGCCACGGCGCTGGTGATCCAGGGTGTGCTGGGCGGCACCTTCGCCGCCTCGAACGGCTATCTGGGGGCGGCGCTGGAGGGCCATGCGCTGTCCCGTGCGCTGACGCTGATGCAGGGCAGCGCCCGTGCGGCACTGGTCTGCGCGCCGATCGTCGTCGGCTCGCTGACGCCATGGCTGTCGCCGCACCGCCAGTACGCCCTGCTGGCCGTGCTGCCGCTGACCGCCGCCGTGATGCTGGCGGCGCTCCCGGAGCCGCCGCGGGTCCGGACCGGCGCACCGCAGGCCGCGACCGCGGAGGTCGACGCGGACGGGACGTCGGCGGTCGAGGCGGCCACGGCCGAGCCCTCCGGGCGCGCCCCCGACGCGTCGCTGCGGGCCCTGTACGCCCTGGAGTTCGCCTTCGTCTTCTCCACCGTCATCTCCTTCCCGTACCTGATCTCCCTGGTCAAGGAGCGCATACCGGGCACCGGACCGATGGTCTCCGGTGTGCTGTTCGCCCTGCCGCACATGTGCTACCTGGTCGCGGCGATCGCGGTGCACGCCCTCTTCCACCGCCGTCCCCGGCTCGGCATCGCGATCGGCTTCGGCTGTATCGCGGTCGGCCTGGCCGGGCACGGCGTCGCCGACTCGCTCACCGCGTTCGTCGCGGTACGGCTGGTGCTCGGCGCCGGCCTCACCCTGGGCCTGGTCTGTATGTCGGTGCTGGCCGCCGACTGCGCCAAGGGCCGCGCCCCGGGCGGGCTGTTCGGCTCGATCGAATTCTTCTCCAAGGCCGGTGCCGTCGCCGCCGGTGTGGCCGCCGCGGCCGGAAACGACTGGTTCGGTCCCACCGCGCCAGTCCTGACCGGTACCGCGATAGCGCTGATCACCGTGCTCGCGACCGCCGTCCCCCGTCTTTCCCGTACTCTCCGCACCCGCAGGAGCCCCCGATGCCCTCGCTGACCAATTCGCCCGGCACCGCCCCGGCCTGTGCCTCCCCCGCCGGTCTGCCCACCGCGGACCAGGCCGTGGCGCACACCCTGCTCAACTGCCTGCTGCGCGAGGTGTCCGGACCCGAGCACCAGACCGCCGTGGACCACGGCCGCCTGCTGCTGCGGCTGCCGCGCCGGGGGGTGCTGCTGCGGGTCGCGCTGCGCCGCACCTCGCTGATCGGCGCGCACCGGTTCACCGGCCCGGT
Organism: Streptomyces sp. NPDC048637; assembly: GCF_040650675.1. NCBI lineage: Bacteria > Bacillati > Actinomycetota > Actinomycetes > Kitasatosporales > Streptomycetaceae > Streptomyces > Streptomyces sp. NPDC048637. The sequence goes on along the minus strand of NZ_JBEZHQ010000027.1, from coordinate 105,690 downwards.
GTCCGAACAGACCGCTGACGGCTGGGCCGAGGTCGGCTGGCGCCGGCTGGCCGAGTATGTGCATGCCGAGCTGTCGTTGCGGACCGGTGTGCACAACGAGGAGTTCCTGGCGCAGATCGCCTCCAGCCACCAGGCCGTCTCCGCGGCACTGGCGGCCCGTACGGAGCAGCGCCCGGCCGCCGCCGAGCACGGGGCGGAGGACTGGCAGACCGCCTATGTCACCTCCGAGCAGTCGCTGATCCTCGGCCACCGCTTCCACCCGACCCCCAAGGCCCGCACCGGCGACCCCACCGCCTGGCAGTCGTACGCGCCCGAGACCGGGGCCGCCTTCCCGCTGCTGCTGCTCGCCGTCCGCGAGGAACTGATCGCCGAGGAAGCGGCCGAGGAGGGTGCCGCCGCCCCGCTGGACGCGCTGCACTCCGAGGTCCCGGACGGCTACCGGCTGCTGCCCGTCCACCCCTGGCAGTACGAGCTGCTGCGCGACCACGCCGGTCTGCAGGAGGCGCTGGACCGCGACGACATCCGCGTCCTGGGTACCGGCGGGGCGCCGTTCGCCGCCACCGCTTCGGTGCGCACGCTCTACGACGGCGACGCGTTCCTCAAGTTCAGCCTGAATGTCCGGATCACCAACTGCCTCCGGAAGAACGCCAGTTACGAGCTGTCCGGGGCGGTGGCACTGACCAGGCTGCTGGCGCCGGCGCTCGCCGATCTCGCCACCCGGTTCCCCGGCAGCGCGGTGCTCCGTGAGCCCGCCTACCGCAGCCTGGCGCTGCCCGGCCCCGACGGCCGCCCGGACACCGAGCTGCTCGAAGGGTTCGGCGTCATCGTCCGCGAGGGCCTCTCCCAGCGGCTGCTGCCCGGCACCACCCCGCTGCTGGCGGCCGCCGTCGCCGACGAGTACCCCACCAGCCCGGCCCATGTCTCCCGCCTCCTGGACGGCGCCGGCCCGCAGGCCGCGCTGGACTGGTGGGCCGCCTACCTCAATCTGCTCCTCCCGCCGGTGCTCGCCGCCTACTTCGACCACGGCCTGGTGCTGGAACCGCATCTGCAGAACGTGCTGGTCTGTGTCGACGGCGACGGGATGCCCGCGCAGGTCCTCTTCCGTGACCTGGAGGGCACCAAGCTGGTCCCCGAGCACCACGCCGAGCTGCTGGCGTCGCTGCCCGGGCAGGTCGCGGCGCCGATGACCTATGACGCCCAGCGCGGCTGGGACCGGGTCGTGTACTGCCTGCTGGTCAACCATGTCGCCGAGATGCTCGCCGCGCTCGCCGATCTGCACCCGGACACCGAGGCGGAGCTGTGGGCGCAGGTCCGCCGCACCCTGCAGACCCATGCGGACCGGTACGGCTGCCCGCCCCGGCTGGCCGCCCTGCTGGCCGGCGTCCCGCTGCCCGCCAAGGCCAATCTGCTCACCCGCTGGGAGCGCAAGGCCGACCGTGAGGCCGGCTATGTCCTGCTGCCCTCGCCGCTGGCCGAAGCCGTCCTCTCCGGCGCCGGGCGCGCCGACGACACCACCCCCTGGAGCGCACGATGACCACCCCCGGCCTCGCCCCCACCCCCGCGGTCCGCGACCGCATCCGGAGCCTGCCGCCCGAGGAACTGCCCGCCTACCTCTACGACCTGACGGCACTGCGCGCGCATCTGGCCGAGGTCCGGGCCGCACTGCCCGAGCGCATCGAGCTGTACTACGCGGCCAAGGCCAACCCGGAGCCGGAGATCCTGGGCGCGCTGCGCCCGTACGTCGACGGCTACGAGGTCTCCTCGGGCGGCGAGCTGACGCATGTCGGCAAGGCCGTGCCCGGTGCCCCGCTCGCTTTCGGCGGGCCGGGCAAGACCCCCGCGGAGATCGCCCAGGCGCTGGAGAGCGGTGTGGAGCGCTTCCATGTGGAGAGCGTGTACGAGCTCCACATGCTCGCGAGCCTGGCCGCCCGGCTCGCCCCGGAACGCCGGATCGCGGTGCTGGCACGCTTCAATCTGCCGGTCGACGACGGTTCCCTGGACGGCAGTTCCCTCGCCATGGGCGGCCGCCCGACCCCCTTCGGGCTGGACCCCGACCAGGCCGGTGAGGTCGTCGCGCTGCTCACCGACGGCACCTACCCGCACCTCGAACTCCGCGGTGTCCACGCCCACTTGGCCAGCGGCCTGGAGGCACCGGAGCAGCTGGCCGTGGCGGAGTCCATCGTGGCCTGGGCCACCGCGCTGGCCGCGGAGCACCCATTCCCCCTCTCCGAGGTGGTCGTCGGCGGCGGGATGGGCGTCGACTACGCCGACCCGGAGCGCCGTTTCGACTGGACCGCGTACGGGGCGGGGCTGGCCCGGCTCGCCGCGGCGCACCCCGAACTCACTCTGCGCATCGAGCCGGGCCGGGCGCTCACCGCGTACTGCGGCTGGTACGCCACCGAGGTACTGGATGTGAAGCACAGCCACGGCGAGGAGTTCGCCGTGGTGCGCGGCGGCACCCACCATCTGCGGACCCCCGCGACCAAGGGCCACGACCAGCCCTGCACGGTGCTGCCGTCCGACGCGCCCTGGCCGCACCCCTGGCCGCGGTCGGCGGCACAGAGCGGTCTGGTCACCGTGACCGGGCAGCTGTGCACCCCGAAGGACGTCCTCGCCCGCGCGGTCCCGGCGCCGGGGCTGCGGGCCGGCGACCGGGTGGTGTTCGGTGTCGCCGGGGCGTACGCCTGGAACATCTCGCACCATGACTTCCTGATGCACCCGCGCCCCGGCTTCCACTACCTCGGCGCCGCGGAGCCCGGCGCGGCAGAGGAGGCCTGAGATGCTGCGGCCCAACGAGGTCCGGCACAAGCTGGGTGCGGGCGAGGAGGTGTACGGGCTGTTCAGCACGCTTCCCGAGCCGACGATGGTGGAGATGATCGGCTGTGCCGGGTATGACTTCGTCATCCTGGACACCGAGCACACCCTCGTCGACCCGCAGCGGCTGGAGAACCTGATCAGGGCCGCCGAGACGACCGGGCTCACCCCCTTCGTCCGGGTTCCCGAGGCCGACCCCGGCGCCGTGCTGCGCGCCCTGGACGCCGGGGCGATGGGCATCGTCGTCCCGCACGTCCGCGGGCGCGCGGACATCGACGCCACGATCCGGGCCGCCCGCTACGCCCCCGAGGGGATGCGCTCCCTCAACGGCGGCCGCGGCCCCGGCTTCGGCCGGATCGACCCGGCCGAGTACCTCCGCCGGGCCAACGCGGAGATCATGGTCATCGCGCTCGTCGAGGACGCCGAGGGGGTCGAGGCGATCGACGAGATCCTCGCCCCCGGCGGCGTCGACCTCGTCCTGCCCGGACCCGGCGATCTCTCGCAGTCCTACGGGGTGCCCTGGCAGGTCCGCCACCCCCGCGTCCAGGAAGCGGTCCGCACCCTCCGCGCGGCCTGCGCCCGCCACACCGTCCCCTTCTGCGCCATGTCCACCACGCCGGAGCGCCGCGCGGAGTGGCGCGCCGACGGTGTCACGGCGTTCGTCGTGGGCGAGGACCGGGATCTGACGGCGCGGGCGCTGCGCGGGCATCTGGTGCGGACCGCGGGGCGGGAGTGACGGCAACACCATCGGCGGTACCTGCCGGGGCCTCGGGCGGGAACGGATGACGGGGTAACCGATCATCCGAAGGAGCTGAGCGGGACATGGACCGGAACACGGCATTCTTGATCGCGGGAGCGGGGCTGGCCGGCGCCAAGGCCGCGGAGACACTGCGCAAGGAAGGCTTCGACGGCCCGCTCGTGCTGCTCGGCGACGAGCGCGAACGTCCGTATGAGCGGCCGCCGCTGTCCAAGGGCTATCTGCTGGGCACCGCCGAGAAGGAGTCGGTCTACGTCCATCCGCCCCAGTGGTACGCCGAGCACGACGTCGAGCTGCGTCTGGGCCAGCCCGTCACCGCCCTCGATCCGGCCGCACACGAGGTGACCCTCGCGGACGGCAGCCGGCTCGGCTACGCCAAGCTGCTGCTGGCCACCGGCTCCACCCCGCGTCCGCTGCCGGTGCCCGGCGCGGATCTGGGCGGGGTCCACTATCTGCGGCGGCTGGCGGACAGCGACCGTCTGAAGGAGGTCTTCCGGTCGGCGTCCCGGGTCGTGGTGATCGGCGCGGGCTGGATCGGCCTGGAGACCGCGGCCGCCGCGCGTGCGGCCGGTGTCGAGGTGACCGTGCTGGAGACCGCGGCGCTGCCCCTGCTGCGGGTCCTGGGCCCCGAGGTCGCCCGGATCTTCGCCACGCTGCACACCGATCACGGGGTCGAGCTGCGCTGCGGCACCCAGGTCGCGGAGATCACCGGCACGGGCGGTGCGGTGGACGGCGTCCGGCTGGCCGACGGCAGCCTGATCGGGGCCGATGCAGTCATCGTCGGTGTCGGGATCACCCCCAACAGTGAGCCGGCCGCGGCGGCGGGGCTCAAGGTCGACAACGGCGTCGTCGTGGACGAGCGGCTGTGCTCCTCCCACCCGGATGTCTTCGCCGCCGGCGATGTCGCCAACGCCTACCACCCCGTCCTGGGCCGGCACCTGCGCGTCGAGCACTGGGCCAACGCCCTCCACCAGCCGCAGACCGCCGCCAAAGCCATGCTGGGCCAGGACGTCCGCTACGACCGGCTGCCGTACTTCTTCACCGACCAGTACGACCTGGGCATGGAGTACACCGGCTACGTCGAACCGGAGGGCTATGACCGGGTCGTCTTCCGCGGGGACCCCGGCGCCCGTGAGTTCCTCGCCTTCTGGCTCTCCGAAGGGCGGGTGCTGGCCGGGATGAATGTGAACGTCTGGGACGTCACCGAGGAGATCCGGGCGCTGGTGGCGAGCGGGCGGGCCGTCGACCCCGGGCGGCTGGCCGATCCGGACGTACCGCTGACCGGACTGCTGACCTGAGCGGCGGGCCGCCGCCCGGTTCTCACGGAGCGCCGCGGGCGACTGTGTGGGCGCCGTAACGACTGGTGATCGCTTGACGTGACACCTGGTTAACGGGCCGTTCGTAGGGTCGGAGCGAGCATCCGACCACGAAGGGGACCGTCCGTGACCGCACCGGAACCGCTGGCAGAAGGCATCACGCAGGTGCGGACGGCGTGCTCGTACTGCGGGGTCGGCTGCGGGATCGTGCTGGATGTCGCGACGGAACCGGAGGGGCGGCGGACGGTCCGCAAGGCGGCCGGTGACAAGGCCCACCCGGCGAACGGCGGGCGGCTGTGCACCAAGGGCGCGACCAGCGCCGAGCTGCTCGCCGCGCCGGGGCGGCTGTCGGCCGCCCTGGTGCGCGCGGACCGCGGCGACGAGCCGGTGGCCGAGGCGATGGAGGCGGCGATCCAGCAGACCGCCGGGCGGCTGCGCGCGATCGTCGACGAGCACGGCCCGGATGCCCTCGCCCTGTATGTGTCCGGGCAGATGACGCTGGAGGCCCAGTACCTGGCGAACAAGCTCGCCAAGGGATTCGTGCGCACCCGGCACATCGAGTCCAACTCACGGCTGTGCATGGCGAGCGCGGGCAGCGGCTACAAACTGTCGCTGGGCGCGGACGGCCCGCCCGGCTCGTACCAGGACTTCGAGCATGCCGACGTCTTCTTCGTCATCGGCTCCAACATGGCCGACTGCCACCCGATCCTCTTCCTGCGGATGAGGGAACGGGTGAAGGCGGGCGCCAAGCTGATCGTGGTCGATCCCCGCCGTACCGCCACCGCGGCCAAGGCCGATCTGTTCCTGCAGATCGAGCCGGGGACGGATCTGGCGCTGCTGAACGGTCTGCTGCATCTGCTGGTCGAGAACGGCCGGGTCGACACGGAGTTCATCGCCGAGCACACCGAGGGCTGGGCGGCCATGCCGGCCTTCCTCCAGGACTATCCGCCCGCGCGGGTCGCGGAGCTCACCGGGATTCCGGAGGCGGACCTCCGCCGGGCCGCCGAGTGGATCGGTGCGGCGGATGACTGGATGAGCTGCTGGACCATGGGTCTGAACCAGAGCACCCATGGCACCTGGAGCACCAATGCCCTGGTCAACCTGCATCTGGCGACCGGTGCGATCTGCCGCCCCGGCAGCGGCCCGTTCTCGCTCACCGGCCAGCCCAATGCGATGGGCGGCCGCGAGATGGGCTACATGGGGCCGGGGCTGCCCGGACAGCGGTCGACGCTGGTCGCCGAGGACCGTGCCTTCGTCGAGGAGCTGTGGGGTCTGGAACCGGGGACGCTGCGGACGGACGGGCCCGGCCAGGGAACGGTCGAGATGTTCCAGCGGATGGCGGACGGCGACATCAAGGCGTGCTGGATCATCTGCACCAACCCCGTCGCCTCGGTCGCCAACCGCCGGACGGTCATCGAGGGGCTGGAGGCCGCGCAGTTCGTGGTCGCGCAGGACGTCTTCGCGGAGACCGAGACCAATGCGTACGCCGATGTCGTGCTGCCCGCGGCCATGTGGGCCGAGTCCGAGGGCGTGATGGTCAATTCGGAGCGCAATCTGACGCTGGTGCGCCAGGCCGCGGATGCGCCGGGCGAGGCCTGGCCGGACTGGCGGATCATTGCGCGGATCGCCTGCGCAATGGGCTACGAGGACGCCTTCACCTACCACAGCGCGGAGGAGATATTCGAGGAGATCAAGCGCGCCTGGAACCCGCAGACCGGCTATGACCTGCGCGGGGTGACCTACGAGCGGCTGCGGCACACGCCCGTGCAGTGGCCCAGCGCGGCCGTCGACGGGCCCGACCGCAATCCGGTGCGCTACCTCAACGACGGCGTCAGCCAGACCCTGGACGAGCGGCCGGACGGCACCCGCCCCCGGCTGTCCTTCCCCACCGCGACCGGCCGGGCCGCCTTCTTCGCCCGTCCGCATCTCCCGGCGGCCGAGATGCCCGACGACGACTACCCGTACGTGCTGAACACCGGTCGGCTGCCCCACCAGTGGCACACCCTGACCAAGACCGGCAAGGTCGCCAAGCTGAACAAGCTCAACCCCGGTCCCTTCGTGGAGCTCCATCCACAGGACGCGGAGTCGCTGGGCCTCGCCGACGGCGACCTGGTGGAGGTCGCCTCGCGGCGCGGCCGGGCGGTGCTGCCCGCCGTGGTGACCGACCGGGTACGGCCCGGCGACTGCTTTGCGCCCTTCCACTGGAACGACCTGTTCGGCGAGTACCTCAGCGTCAACGCGGTGACCCATGACGCGGTCGACCCGATCTCCTTCCAGCCCGAGTTCAAGGTCTGCGCGGTATCACTGGCCCGGGTCGCGGCCGCGCCGGGGCAGCCGCAGGGCGGGGCGGGCTCGGGGCGGACGGACGGCGCGGCCGGGGCCGGTGCGGACCAGAGCGGCAACCCGGGCGGGGCGACAGCGGTGCTGGCCGGGGTGTTCCAGCTCGGCGAACCCGCCCCGCCCGTGCTGGCCGCGCACGAACGGCGCTATCTCTCCGGCTTTCTCGCCGGGCTGGACTCCGGGCCCGCCGTCGGCACTCCCGTACTGCCTTCGCACGCGCCGTTCAGCCCGGAGAGCGCGCTATGGGTCAACGGCGTACTGGCCGGGATGTTTTCGCGCGCTCCAGCCCCCCGGCCGGCGACGGCGGCGGACCCGGCGGAGGTTCCCACCGAAGCGGCCGACGCCCCGCCCGCCCGTACGGTCATCGTCCTGTGGGCCTCCCAGACCGGCAACGCGGAGGAGGTCGCGGCCGACACGGCCCGGCGGCTGACCGGCAGCGGACAGGCGGCGACGCTGCTGAGCATGGCCGACAGCGCACCGACGGCCCTGCCACGCGGCGCCGATCTGCTCATCGTCACCAGCACCTTCGGCGACGGCGACGCCCCCGACAACGGGACGGGCTTCTGGGAGACCCTCAACGCGCCGGACACCCCGCGGCTGGACGGGATGCGCTACTCCGTCCTCGCGCTGGGCGATTCCTCGTACGACGACTTCTGCGGCCACGGCCGCCGGCTCGACGCACGGCTCGCCGAGCTGGGCGCGGAGCGGCTGGTGCCCCGTACGGACTGCGAACCGGACTACGAGACGCCGGCGGAGCAGTGGCTCGACCAGGTCCTCACCGCCCTGGGGGCCGGCACCGAGCCGGACAGCCATACGGAACCGGACGCCCGCGGGGAGGCGGGCCCCTCGGCCGTCACACCGGGGGCGGTCCCGGCTCCCGCGGCACCGGACCGGCAGCCGGGCGGCGCCGCCCGGCCCTCCAAGGCCGCGCCCGCCACCGCCCGCCTCGTCGGCAATGAGCTGCTGAGCCGTGCCGGGGCCACCAAGGAGGTGCGGCAGTTCACCTTCGACACCCGGGACGGCGCGGGCGCCCCCCTGGACTACGAGGTGGGGGACGCGCTCGGCGTGCTGCCGCGCAACTGCCCGGACCTCGTCGCGGAGTGGCTGGCCGTCACCGGTCTCGATCCCGCCGCCACCGTCGACCTCACGGGCCCGGGCACAGTGCCGCTGGGCGAGGCCCTGCACCGCCATCTGGACATCGCCAGGATCACCCCCGCGCTGCTCCGGCTGGTCGCCGAACGCACCGGTGACCGGGTCCTCAAGAAGCTGCTGCGGCCCGACAACAAGGGTGAGCTGGCCCAGTGGACCTGGAGCCGGCAGGCCGTCGACGTCCTCGCCGAATACCCGGTCCGGGCCGGTGCGGCGGAGTGGGCCGGGCTGCTCCCCCGCCTGCAGCCCCGGCTGTACTCCATATCGTCGAGCCCGCTGACCGATCCCGGTCTCCTCCGGCTGACGGTCTCCGTGGTCCGCTACGAAAACCGCCAGGGCCGCCCGCGCAAGGGCGTGGCCTCCACCTTTCTGGCCGATGCCGAGCCCGGCAGCCCGGTACCGGTCTTCGTCCAGCGCACCGCCCACTTCCGTCCGCCGGCCGATCCGGCCACCCCGATGGTGATGGTGGGGCCCGGCACCGGGGTCGCCCCCTTCCTCGGCTTCCTCGACGAGCGGCGCGCCCGCGGCCACCGCGCCCCCAACTGGCTCTTCTTCGGCGAACAGCGACGCGCCACGGACTTCTACTACGAGGATGCACTCGACCGGCTGCGCCGCGACGGGCTGCTCACCCGGCTGGACGCCGCGTTCTCCCGCGATCAGCGGGCCAAGGTCTACGTCCAGGACCGGATGCGCGAACACGGCGCCCAGCTGTGGTCCTGGCTCCAGGACGGCGCCCACTTCTATGTGTGCGGTGACGCGTCCCGGATGGCCAAGGATGTCGACCGTGCGCTGCGGGACATCGCCGTCGCGCACGGCGGCCACTCGGAGGAGACGGCCGCCGGCTACGTCAAACAGCTCGCCGCCGAGAAGCGCTACGTCCGCGACGTGTACTGAGACGTACCGAGAGGCGTTCTGAGGGGCCCGCCCACGAGAGGCGTTCTGAGGGGCCCGCCCACCCGCAACGCTCCGTTCCGACCCTGCCGTTCGCGCGCCCATGGGTTGATTTCTTGAACGGGCCGACCTCGGGCATCGGACGGACGATGGAGAGGAAGGAGAGCGCTATGACCCTGATGACCACTGACGCCACGACCACTGACGCCACGACCGCTGACGTCAAGACCGCTGACGCCATGACCACCGAACCGGAGCCCAAGGGGCCGGGGCCGGTGCCGAGCGAGCCCGAACCGGTGCCGCACGACCCGGGCCCCGGCGAGCCGGTCCCCGCCGCGCCGGAACCGGACGAGCCGGGCCCGGCCCCGGAGGAGCCACCCGGCGCGGAGCCGGGCGACCACCCGGCGCCCGAGCCGCCGGACTGACCCCGGCGCGGCCACCCCGGGCCCACCGCTTGACCGCCCCGGACCGGGCCGCTGCCGCACTGCGCCCGCCGGAGACACGCCCGATGCACGCCACCTTGATGAGGAGCTGAGCATGCACGACGGGGAAACCCCGGCAGGGACGACGGCGGCGCCGGGGCCCCTCGACACCGCCGAGCTGCAACGGCTCGACGCCCACTGGCGGGCCGCCAACTATCTGTCCGTCGGGCAGATCTATCTGATGGCCAATCCGCTGCTGGAGACGCCGCTGCCGCTCCAGCAGGGTGCGCGCCAGGGCCCGCTGCCCGCCGCGGGGGCGCGCCCTCGTACCGGCGGATCACGTCGTTGAGGGAAGTGCCGGCCACGCTCTGTCCTCCGTCGTTCCGGTGGGGGGGCCGCAGTCACCGTCCCCGGTCCGCGCGGCGGGAAACAGCCACTGCTCCGTGGGGCGCAACGGCGCCGCGCCGTATGCGTGGCCGGACCCGGGCGGCTGCGCTCGCGACGGCGGTCCGACTGACGACGGGGAGGCCACGCTTGTCCCGGCACACTGATGCTGCACCGCACTCCACCGGCCGGCCGGACCGGCACCACGGGAAGGACACGGAGGACGCCAGGACCGCGGTCACCGTTTTCGTGGCCCTCGGCGCCAATCTGGTGATCGCCCTGGCCAAGCTGGCCGCGGCAGCTCGACGAGACGGTGGTTGCCGGGCGCGAAGGGCACGAGGCCAAGCAGCAGGAGGACATGGAGTGACGTGCGGGGCGCCGCAGGTGCTCCCCGCTCCCGCGTCCGGGTGGTGCGCGGTGCGGCGGGTCCGTTCGCCTCCCGTGTCGCCGGGCGTTCCGGGGCGTCGCACAGTGAGGAGGTGTCCTGCGGAGTCCGTGCGTCTCAGGTCGCATGGCGGGCGCAGGACCGGCAAGAAGACCAGCATGCCGCGCGGAACGGGCGCCGGGCGCCCGGCCGCGGAAGAGCGACGCGTGAGGAGCTCATGACGGTGCGACAGCCACCAGGACCGCCAGGCCCCACCCATCCGGACCCGGTCCCGCCCACTCCGGGTCCGGGCCCCGGGCCACCAGGACCCACGCCGGGCCCGGGGCCCGGCCCGGTCCCCGCACCCGGCCCCGATCCGGTGCCCCCTGCGCCACCGCGCCCCGAGCCGGACCCGGTCCCGCCCCATCCGGCACCGCCGACACCGGGACCGGAGCCCGGCCCCGCGCCCGATCCGCTCCCCGCACCGGGCACCGCAGGGCGGGCCTAGGGAGACACCCTTAGGGCTTGCCCGATGGGTCAGGAACGCCGCGGACCCGGCCATGACCCATCGGGCAGGCCCTAGTCACCGGGCAGGGCCTTGAGGCAGCCGTCGGCACTCGCCCGCCGGACAGCCCTGGTCCGCCCGGCACTGATCCCGCCTCCGAGGAGCCGTCACCCGGTCCGGGGCCATACCGGGTGCGAGGCCGGGGGCCACCCCCGTACACGCCGGAGTTCCGCGGGGACTCCCGCACCGCGCTGATGAGGCATTACCGGCAATCCCGCGGTCCGTGGTTAGGCTCGGCGGGTGCGGAATGCGGAGGAGTGCGCCGAGGGTGCGGGACCGTTCATCACCCGGCTGACCTGGCGCCTCGAAGAGGGCGGCACCGCCGTCTGGGAGTCGCGGGCGGCCCGCAAGCGCGGAACGCTCGCCGTACGGCCCGCGGGGGCCGCCGAGAGCAGGGCGCGGCGGGCCGGCGCCGCGTCTCTCGACCGGCTGCGCAGGCTCAACGGCGTGGCCGCGGTCTCCTTCACGATCGGCGGGACCCTCTTCGCCCTCGGCGCGGCGCTCGCCCAGCTCAGCACGGAGCGCCCCACCACGAGCGCCACGATCTACTTCATCGGCGGGGCGTTCTTCACCCTGGGCGGCTATGCCTCACTCGTTCAGGCCATCAACGCGCCGCGCCGGGAGAGCACGGCCGGGACGCTGACCACGCACCGCTTCCGGTGGTGGAGCTATGAGCCGGGCCGGATCGACTGGCTGAGTACGTTCGTGCTGTTCGCGGGGACGCTGGTGTTCGGCGTCAACCTGCTGGATTCCTTTCTGCAGGGGCTCACGACCCAGCAGCTGAACCGGCTGGTCTGGGCGCCCGACATGATCGGCTGTCTGTTGTTCCTGATCTCGGGTCATCTGGCGATCGCCGAGATCTGCCACGGCCGGCCGTGCATCCACCGGCGCAGCCTCGGCTGGTGGATCGTCGCGGTCAATCAACTGGGTTCGGTGCTCTTCATGGTGTCCGCGGTGGCCGCGTTCACCCGTCCGGAGACCGGCAGTGAGGTGAACGTCGGCATCGCCAACTGGGGCACTCTCACGGGAGCCCTGTGCTTCTCGGTGGCCGGTGTGCTCCAGGCATTCGAACGTCCCTGACATGCGGCTGACCGGTCCCTGTGCAAACGTGGAATTCACTGCAAGGTCGCCGGTGGGTCCGGTACGGACGGCCAGGTTTCTCAAGTGAGGAGTGACCCATGGCCACTCAGAAACAAAACGTGAGCGGATGGACGGCATTCGCCGCAGTCCTGATGATTTTCGGTGGCGCGATGGCCTTCCTGGAAGGCATCTCCGCCATCGCCAAGGACGATGTTTTCGTCACCACGCGGAACTACGTCTTCTCCTTCAACCTCACGGGCTGGGGCTGGATCCATCTCATCCTGGGCATCATCATCCTTCTCGCGGGCGTGGCACTGCTCTCGACCGGGGCGATGTGGGCACGGATCATCGGTGTGATCCTGGCCGGCCTGGGTGCGCTCGCGAACTTCCTCTGGATTCCGCACTACCCGTTCTGGGCCATCGTGCTGGTCGCCATCGACATCTTCATCATCTGGGCGCTGTGTACGGACAACCACCGACACACCGCGACCCGGTGAGCTGAACCCCTCCGGCACCGGCCATGGCCACCGGACCCACCGCAGAGGAACGCGCGGAACAGGGCAGGGCACTTCGCTCCGAAGTGCCCCGCTCCTCTCATGCGGATTTCCAGCCCACGGCCGCCCGCACCGACCCGGTGGACACCATCGAGCGGCAATCCGCCCTCCGCGTACCGGAGTTGGTGCCCATCCGCTACGGGCGGATGCTGGAGTCGCCGTTCCGCTTCTACCGCGGTGCCGCCGCCATCATGGCGGCGGACCTGGCGACGACCCCGTCGACCGGGCTGCGGACCCAGCTGTGCGGGGACGCCCATCTGCTGAACTTCCGGCTGCTGGCCTCCCCCGAGCGCCATCTGATGTTCGACATCAACGACTTCGACGAGACCCTGCCCGGCCCCTGGGAATGGGACGTCAAACGGCTGGCGGCCAGTTTCGCCATCGCTGGCCGCGGCAACGGCTTCAGTGAATCGGTCCGGGCCGGCATCATCCGGGCCGCCTGCGCGTCCTACCGCGACCGGATGCGCCAGTACGCGGACACGCGGACCCTGGAGGTCTGGTACGCCCACGCCGACATGGCCGACGTCCAGGCCGAGGAAGCGCAGGAGCTGGACAGCAGGGGCCGTGCGGGGCTGTCCCGGATCGTCGCGGAAGCCCGCACGCACGACACCGTGCAGGCGTTCCGCAAGCTGACCCGGAAGCGCGGCGGCCAGGTCCGGATCGCCGCCGATCCCCCGTTGATCGTGCCGCTGGACGATCTGCTGCCGGACGTCGAGCGCGACCAGCTGGAGGACCAGATCCGCGGGCTGATCGAGGGCTACGCCGGCAGTCTGCGGTCGGACCACCGCCGGCTGCTGGAGCAGTACCGGGTGGTCGACGTGGCCCGCAAGGTCGTGGGCGTCGGCAGCGTGGGCACCCGCTGCTGGATCGTGCTGCTGCTCGGCAAGGACGCGGAGGACCCGCTCCTGCTGCAGGCCAAGGAGGCCGACGAATCGGTACTCGCCGCGTATGCCGGACCGGGCGTCCACACCAACCAGGGCGAACGCGTCGTGACCGGCCAGCGGCTGATGCAGGCCGCCAGTGACATCTTCCTCGGCTGGGAGCGGGTCACCGGGATCGACGGCCGCCAACGCGACTTCTATGTACGCCAGCTGCGCGACTGGAAGGGCATCATGCCGGCGGACATGATGGTGCCGGTGGGCATGCGGCGGTTCGCCGTACGCTGCGGGGCCACGCTGGCCCGCGCGCACGCCAGGTCCGGCGACCGGATCGCGATCGCCGCCTACCTCGGGACGGGCACGGTCTTCGACGAGGCACTGGCGCGGTTCGCGGAGCGTTACGCGGACCAGAACGAGCGTGATCACCAGGCGCTCGTGGCGGCGGTCCGGGAGGGCCGGGTCACGGCCCAGCCGAGCTGAACCGGCCGGCGGCGCCGCGGCGGCCGTGCCGAGGGGCTTCCGCGGCCGCCGCCACCCGATCGGCGCACCCGGTGGCGCCCGGGATGTACGGTCCGTCCACCCCGCCTAGCATGGTGCCGAATGGCTCCGATGAAGGCGGCCCCCATGCGCCCCACGGCGAAGTTCTCCATCAGCTTCGGCCTGGTCACGATCCCGGTCGCCGCGTACAACGCCACGGACACCTCCGCGTCGGTCAGCTTCGTGCGGATCCATACGGCGGACGGCGGACGGGTGCGCAATCAGCCCGTGTGCTCGCTGGAGGGCGTCGAGATCCCCCCGGACGAGATCGGCCGGGGCTACAAGCCCGGGGACCGCGACACGGTCGTACCGCTGAGCGACGAGGATCTGGACGCGCTGCCACTGCCCACCGCGAAGACCCTGACGATCCTGGCCTTCGTCGCCGGCGGCGATATCGACCCGCTGCAGATGGGCAAGGGCTACTACCTGGGCATCGACAGCCCCGCCGCGGCCAAGCCCTATGTGCTGCTGCGTGAGGCGATGGAGCGGCACCAGCGCGTCGGGCTCGGCAAGATCGCGCTGCACGGGCGGGAGACGCTCGCCATGATCCGTCCGATGGAGGGCGCGCTGGTCATGCAGGTGCTGCTGTGGCCGCACCAGATCCGTCCGATGGACGGGGTGCTGCCCGAGCGGCAGGCGGAGGTCGCCCCCAATGAGGTGTCGGCCGCCGAGGCCCTGATGGATTCCTTCGGCAGGCTGTCGGAGGACGATCTGCACGACCATTACCGCGAGGCGCTCGAAGAGATCGTGGCGGCGAAGCTGGCGCACCGCGAGCCGGAGTTCCCGGCCGGCGAGGAGCAGCCCGCCGGGCAGGTGATGGACCTGATGGCGGCCCTGCAGGACAGTGTCCGGGCGGCCAAGAGGTCCCGCGGCGAGGACGAGGAGGCCGAGCCCCGGTCCGGCCGTACCGCGAAGAAGAGCGCGGCGAAGAAGACTGCGGCGAAGAAGGCCACCGCCACGAAGACCGCCGCCACGAAGGCCGCCGCGAAGAAGTCCACCGCAAAGAAGCCGGCCGCGGCGAAGAAGAGCGCGAGCAGAGGCGGGCGGCGGGCCGGCTGAGCCTCCCGCGGGCGCCCCGGCCGCCGGTTGGCCCACCCCGCGTGGGCACATAAGGCGCCCCCCTCGGGGTACGCGAACCGTCATCAGGCCTTACTGCCAATACAGTTGTGGAGGTTGACGCCATGGGTATCGGCGGATGCATCGGACTGCTTGCGGTGGGGGCGATCCTCACCTTCGCGGTGGACTGGCACATGGCCGGAATCAACGTCGACCTGGTCGGCATCATCATGATGATCGTCGGCATCATCGGCCTCGCCACCTATGTGAGCATTCTGAAGCGGCGGCGCACCCAGCCACCGTCCCCGGGCGCCCCGGTCGTCGACGTCGAGGACACCCGTTACTACAAGTAGTCCCCGGCCGTGCGGTCTTCGTTCCGCCGTGGGTCCGGCATTTCAACCGCAGGAGGTCTGGGCCTTCGGCAAGACGCCGTTCAGCAGGAAGTCGTCGACATGGCGCTGCACGCAGGGGTCTCCGGTGGTGTAGGCGGCATGTCCCTCACCGTGGAAGGTCAGCACGACGCTGGAGTTGCCCAGCGCGCGGGCCATGTTGAACGCACCCTCGTAGGGGGTCGCCGGATCGTTGGTGGTCGCGACGAGCAGCAGGGGCGGCGCGTCCGGCGCCGCGACATCGCGGGAGGAGTCGTCGCCCGCAACGGGCCAGTCGTAGCAGTCCAGCATGAGCGGGGCGATGTCCGGGCCGAAGAGCGGGGAAGCCTCGGTGAGTTCGCGCTCGGCCCGTGGGTAGTCGTCGGCGTCATAGCGTTCCGAGGTGTCCCGGCACGCGATCGCCCGGAGGGCCAGCTGGTCCTGCGGCGGTAGCTCGTCCCGACCGATCTGCGGTGCCGGGACCATGCGGGTGGCGCTGCCGCCGCCGCTCTCACTCAGCCGGAGAATCCCGGCGCCGTCGCCGCGTCGCAGCTGGGCCAGGGCCTGGCGCAGCGCCGGCCAGTCGCTTCTGCGGTACAGCGCCTCACGCAAGGCGTACACATAGGTGGTCTCATCCACCGTCTCCCCCTTCACCTTCTTCGGCCGCTCACTCAACTGCTGGTACCAGCTGCTGAGTTGGTTCTGCGCCCCGCTCTTGTCGGTACCCAGCGGGCAGTCCGCCCCCTGGAGGCAGTCGGCGGCGAAGTCGTCCAGCGCCCGCTGGAAGCCCCGGGCCTGGGCCAGTGCCGTCTGCCAGGTGTTCTTGGTCGGGTCCTCGACGCTGTCCAGGACCATCCGGCCGACCTTGTCGGGGAACTCATGGGCATAGACCGCGCCCAGCTTGGTGCCGTAGGAGAATCCCAGGTAGTTGAGCTTGTCGTCGCCGACCGCGGCGCGCAGTACGTCCATGTCCCGGGCGACATCGGGGGTGCCGACCCAGCGCAGCAGCCCGCCGGAGTACCGGCCGCAGGCCTCGTTGATGCGCTTTTCCCTGTCGGCGAGGCTGTCGCCGCCGCCGGTGGTGAGTTTGCTGCCGCAGGAGATGGGTTCGGTGTGGCCGGTGCCGCGCGGATCGAAGCTGACGATGTCGTAGCGCTGCCCCAGCCGGGAGAAGGCGCTCCCGCTGTCGATCAGATAGTTGACGCCGGAAGCACCCGGCCCTCCGGGGTTGAGCACCAGCGAGCCCAGGCGCTTGCCGGGACCGGTCGCCTTCAGCCGGATCAGCTGGACCTGCATCGTGCTCCGTTTGGGGTTGGCGTAGTCCCGCGGCACCTCCAGCCGGGCGCACTCCAGACGTTCCCGGAAGCCGGGCGGCTGGGAAGCACCGTCGCTCTGCGCGCCGCTCTGCAGGTCCTGGCCGCATGGCTCCCAGGACAGGGTCTGCTGGTAGAACGACGTCAGAGCCGGGTCATCGACGGCCGTCGCGGCCGGAGTTCCCACGAAGACGCAGAGCAGCGCCACCACCGCCGCCATGGCCGACAGCCGCAGGGCCGCCATGCGCCGGCGGACACACCGCGCTCCCCCTACTCCCACACGAGACGGTGCGCGGCGTGTTCCCGGCATATTCCGAGCCTAGGGCCGTTGCACAGCTCCCGCACACGGCCGTTGCACACCTCCCGCACACCTGCCGCACAACGCCACCGGAACGGCTGCCGGGCGGGCGGCAACCGACGGTCACGACGCCATGACCCGGCCACACAGCGGGACCGGCTCCTTTCACAGCGTGGCCTCGGAGGGCTTTTCGGCCCGCTCAAGATGCGGCGTCCACGACTCCGATCACTCTGGAGATAGGGCAGAACGATGCCGCCGATCGGCGGCCCCCTGCACAGACGCCCATCGGCTGCACGTCCGGGAAAAGGTGACGCACCCATGAATGACGGAACCAAGGTCCTGCTGGCCGCCGCCCTGGCCGGCGGCTATGTGCTGGGCCGCACGAAGAAGGGCCGGTTCGCCCTCACCGCGGCGTCCTATATCGCCGGGCGTCAATTCGGGCTTGAACCGCGCCAGCTCGTGGCCCAGGGGATCCGCAAACTCAGCGAGATCCCCCAGGTCGCAGAGCTGGGTGAACAACTGCGCGGGGAGGTGCTGGACGTCGGCCGGAAGGCCTTGACGACCGCCGCCAACCGCCGTCTGGAGACGCTTGCCGACACACTCCACGACCGCACTCGCGCGCTCGAATTCGGCGAGGAAGAGCCGGAAGAGGAAGAAGAAGGGGAGGAAGCGGAGGGGGAAGACGCGTACGACGAGGAGGAAGAGCCGGAGGAGGAAGAGGAAGAAGAGGAGGAGCCCGAGGAGGAAGAGGAGCCTGAAGAGGAGTACGACGAGGGCGAGGAGGAAGAGGAGCCCGAGGAAGAGGAGCCCGAGGAGCGGCCCCGCCGGCGTACGCCACGAGCCGCTGCGCAGAAGAAGGGCAGGGAGAAGCCGCCCGCCAAGAAGGCACCCGGAAAGAAGACCGCTGGAAAGAAGGCCGCCGGAAAGAAGGCAGCCGCCGGCCGCCCGGCCGAGAAGAAGGCCGCGGCGAAGAAGACCGCACCCGCCAAGAAAACCGCAGCCAAGAAGACGGCGGCGAAGAAGACCGCAGCACAGAAGACGGCCAAGAAGACCCCTGCCAAGAAGGCGGCCCCGGCCAAGAAGACCGCGGCAAAGAAAACCGCCGCGAAGAAGACGGCAGCGAAGAAGACCGCAGGAAAGAAGACCGCGGCCAAAAAGACGGCCGGCAAGGCCGCTGCCAAGAAGGCTCCTGCGAAGAAGACTGCCGCACGGAAGAAGGCAGCCCCTGCGAAGAAGGCCGCAAAGAAGACATCATCGCGCGTCGAGCGCCGGAGGTAACCGGTCATGGCCAAGACGGGACAGGACAACGCGGACTCGGGCCTCGATCGGCTGCGAGGAGAACTGGGGAGCTACGCGACGAAATGGGTGGGGAACCTGGCCGAACGGGCCGGCGACAAACTGATGGATGTGACCGGACAGCTCACCGATGTGGCCGAGAACGGCGGATCGCTGTCCAAGATCGCGTCCAATCTGCTGGGCGGCGACTCGCCCGTCAAGGCCGCCGTCAAGGGGACGGCGGAGAACGTCAAGGACACCGTCACAGGGAAGGCCAAGGAACTCTTCGGCGGCGGAAAGCGCAAGTCGGGGGACAAGAAGGTCACCAACATCATCGAGGTCCTCGATGTCGGGGTGCCGCTGCGCACCGCCTACGACCACTGGACGCAGTACGAGAAGTTCAGCGGCTTCACCAAGGGCGTCCGCAATGTGTCGCTGCACGATGAGACGACCAGTGACTGGAAAGCCAAGGTCGGTCCGTCGACGCGAGGCTGGAAGGCGACCGTCCAGGAGCAGGTGCCGGACGAACGCATCATCTGGACGTCCGAGGGCGCCAAGGGATCGACCCGCGGTGCCGTCAGCTTCCATGAACTGGCACCCAATCTGACCCGCATCGTGCTGGTCGTCGAGTATTACGCCTCGGGATTCTTCGAGAAGACCGGAAACGTCTGGCGCGTCCAAGGACGGCGACTACGGCTGGACTTCAAGCATTTCCAGCGCTACGTCACCCTCACCGACGAGGAGCCGGAGGGCTGGCGCGGCGAAATCCGCGAGGGCGAGGTCGTACGGACCCACGAAGAGGCCATCGAGGACGAAGAGGCCGAAGAGGCCGAAGAGGCCGAAGAGGCCGAAGAGGCCGAGGGCGAGGAAGGCGAGGAAGGCGAGGAAGGCGAGGACGAGGAATACGAAGAGGACGGCGAGTACGAGGGTGAGGAGGAGGACGAAGAAGCGGACGAAGACGAGGAGTACGACGAGGACGCGGACGAAGACGGCGAATGGGATGAGGAAGAGGAAGAGGCAGGCGAGGAGGAAGCGGAGGAATGAGTGCCGCGCTCGTGAAGTGGCTTGACGCGCCGGGCCGTTGGGAGCAGCTGGATGCCGTGATCGGCCCGGTGCAGCGGGTGGTGCGCGGCCTGCCCCTGGGACGTTTCCGCGATGTGCTGCACGGGCTGCCGATCGGTCATCCGCTGCACCCGGCGCTGGTGCAGCTTCCGATGGGCGCCTGGCTGTCCGCCGCGGTGCTGGACGTCGTCCCGGGTACCCGGCGCAGTGCCCGCCTCCTGGTGGGGGTGGGCGTCCTGTCGGCGGTACCGGCCGCGTGGGCCGGCTGGGTGGACTGGGCCGAGCAGCACGAGGACCAGATGCGCACCGGCCTGGTGCACGCGGCGTCGATCGCCCTGGCCATCGGCCTGTACTCCCGGTCCTGGGTGCATCGCGGCCGCGGCAGCACCACGCGCGGCAAGCTGCTCGGGTTCGCCGGGCTGACCGCGGCCGGCGCCGGCGCCATGCTCGGCGGGCACCTCGCCTTCCGGCAGGGCGCGGGCCCCAACAAGGCGGAGCCGGTGCCCCATCTGCTGGAAGAGGGCTGGCACCCGGTGGGCAGGGTGGAGGACTTTCCGGTCGGCGAGGCCGTGCGCCGGGAGCTCGGTGAAGTGCCGTTGCTGGTGGTCCGTCAGGCCGGCGGTGAGATCCTTGTCCTGGCCGGGCGGTGCAGCCATCAGTCCGGGCCCCTGACGGACGGCACGATCGCCGACGGCTGTGTGACGTGCCCCTGGCACGGCAGCGTCTTCCGGCTGGCGGACGGCGCGAACGTCGCCGGTCCGGCGACCGCTCCCCAGCCCTCCTTCCGGGTGAGGGTGGAGGGTGACGGCTCCGTCTATGTGCGGTTGCCCGGCGCGGGCTGAACCGTTCGAGGGTGTGCGCGGCGGCCGAGGCCCGGCGCGGCTGCGCCGTCCGCGCCACCGAGCGCTCCGGGCGCACAGGGCAGCCACCGCGCAGGGCAGCCACCGCCCGACTGGCCGAACGCCCCCTCGCGGGTGCCGCGCACCACCGCGGGCCTCCCCCGCCCTTGGCCGCCCGGTAATCCCTCCCGTGAGGGTGCGCGAACGCCCTGCTCAGCGGCGCGTGCGCCGGGCCGCCGGATTCCGCCGCCCGCTACCGTCGAAGACAGCAGGCGTTCGGCGTCCGGCCCCGCCCGCGGGGCCGCGCCCCCGTCCGTGCCGATCCGCGCCCAGTGGAAGGGCTCATCATGCGTGTGCTTCCGGCCGCTCCCTCGATCAAGGGGCTCACCGCTGTCGTCACCGGCGGCTCACGGGGGCTCGGGCTGCTCATGGCCCACCAGCTGCTGCGGCGCGGCTGCGATGTCGTGCTGCTGGCCAGGGACGAGGCCGAACTCGGCAGGGCCGTCGGCAAGCTGAGCCAGTGGGGTGGCGGGTCGGTGCGCGCCGTGGTGTGCGATGTGCGGGACCGCGCCGCGGTGCAGGACCGCCTCGCGGAGATCGTCAGGGACCACGGCGGGCTGGACATCGTCATCGCCAACGCCGGCATCATCCAGGTCGGCCCCGCGGACGCGCTGGGCTCCGACGGTTTCGAGGAAGCGATGGACTCCGTCTTCAACGGGGCCCTGAACACCGCGCTCGCCGCCCTCCCCCACCTTCGGCGCAGCCCGGCCGGCGGCCGGCTGGCCCTCGTCGGGTCCGTCGGCGGCCTGGTGGCGGTGCCGCATCTGCTGCCGTACTCCTGCGCCAAGTCCGCGGTGGCCGCGCTGGCCGAGGGGCTGCATGCCGAGGAGGCCCCGCACGGCGTCACCGTGACCGCGGTCCACCCGGGCCTGATGCGCACCGGGTCGCATGTCCACGCCCTCTTCGGCGGGGACCGGCGCCGGGAGTACGCCTGGTTCTCGGCGCTGGCCGGGGCCCCGTTGCTGTCCATGAACGCCGAGCGGGCCGCGGAGCGCATCGTGACCGCGCTGCAGCGGCGGCGGCCCCGTATCGTGCTGACGCCGGCGGCCCGGCTCGGTGCCACGGCGCACGGGCTGGCTCCGGTGACCACCACCCGGCTGGTGTCGGCGGTCGCCCGGGTGCTGCCCCGCAACGGCGCGCGCGGCACCGTCGACGGTTCGACGGTCGCCGCCGGGGAACGGCCACCGGCCCGGCGGCTTCGCGGTGTCCTCGGCGCCCTGAACGAACGGGCGGCCGACCGCTTCAATCAGCGATGAGGCCTCAATCAGCGGTGAGGCCTTCTTGCGCGGCGGGAGAGAGGGGCGCGCCGCCGTCGGGGTAGCGGCGCCAGAAGGTCTGCAACGATCAGATCGAAGGTGCCGTCCGGCCACTCGTCGGGGACGGTGCGGCTGCGGACCTCCACCTGCGGCAGTTCGCGGGTGCGCTCGGCGGCGGAGACCACGGCCGCGGGCATCCGGTCGGTCGCGAGCAGCCGGTCACAGCGCTCGGCGAGCCGGGCGGTCAGCACGCCGACGGAACAGCCGGGTTCGAATGCGGAACGGTATCGGCGCCGCGGCAGCGAGGCGAGGGTGAGGGCGTATTTGCGCTGCTCGTACCAGCGTCCGGCGAGGTCCCAGGGGTCGACCGTGCCGGCGTACATCGCCTCGAAGTAGGCGGGTGGCGTACTCATCGGAACACCACCTCGAACGGCCGGGTGTGGTGGGCGAGTTCCGCCGGCGGCAGGATCGCGGTGTCGCCGGCACCGTCGCCGAGCGGGTGCATCCGGCCGGCGAACCGGCCGATGGCCGCGGCCTTGCGCCGGACCGCGCCGGCCGGCAGCGCGAGGCGGGCGGCGCTGTCCCAGGGGACGCGGGGGTCGGCGGGGCGCGCCCAGTGCCACATCCGGACGGGATACCTCCACAACGGTACGCCCGAGGCACGGCAGGCGGCAGCGGCCGCCCGGCCGGCGGCTTCGCGGTCGCCGTGCAGATCCCCGGTCCAGGGCGCGACGCAGAGGGCCGCGTTCACCGCGTACAGCCGTGCCGTGATCTGGTGGCGCACCGCGGTCTCGTGACGGTGCACCTGGGTGTCGGGGATGCGCAGGCGCTGCGGGCGCAGCGACGGCAGTCCGAGCTCGCCCAGGGCGTCGCGGAGTTCGGCCGAGCGGAGCGTGGCGAGCCGGGCGGCGGTGAGCCGGCTGCTGTGCGGGTGGGAGCCCTCGCCGTCGGTGACGGACACGACCTGGACGTCGGTGCCGTGTGCCGCCAGCGCGGCCATGGTGCCGCCGAAGCCCAGCACTTCGTCGTCGGGGTGTGCGGCGACGACCACGACCGGCCCGGCGGGCAGCGGGAGGGCGGGCAGCCGGTCGAGGACGGGCCAGGACGCCCAGTCCGCTTCGGGGGTGCCCGGGGCGCCGATGGCGTCGGCGGCGGCCTGCCGGGGACTGTTCACCGCTCCTCCGCAGGGCCGGTGAGCCGCAGTCCGAGTGCGGCGGACAACCGCCGCTCCTGGTCGCTGCCGGCCGTCACGGAGAAGGTCGCATCGGTCGTCACATCAGCTCCTCACCGGAGTATCCGGTCGCCTCAACAGTCTGCGGTGATCTGCGCACACCTCGCACTTCGGAGCAGCCCGGACCGCGGTCGCGGAGAACGGAAAGCGGGGCGGCGGCCGAGTGTTTCCGGGCCGAAATATCGCGACGCCCGGCGGCTCCCCGACCGGAACACCGGACGCCCTGGCCGCCGAGCGGACCTGGGAGGACTACTCCGCGTCCGAGGCCGGCCACGCGGCCGCCGAGCAGGCCCGCCGGCAGCCCTGAGCGGGGCCCCGCACGCTGAGTACCCCACAGCGCGCCGGCCCCGCCGTCGCACGGAATGCGACGGCGGGGCCGCAGCGGTCAGTGTTTGAAGGTCTCCCGGCCCTTTTCCACCGCCTGCTTCATTTTCCCCATGGCCTGTTCCGCCTTGCCTCGCCTTTGGAGGCCTTTGTTGCCGAGGGCCCTTCCGGTCGTTTCCTTGGCCTTTCCCTCGACGATATGGCCGATGTTCCTGGTCTTCTTCGCGATGCCCATGTCGCGCTCCCTTCAGGGTTCTTCGGCGGGTGGCAGCAGGGTCCCGAGCGGTCCGAGATCCAAATTGAGGTCCTGCATCGACAGCTCATACCGGGCGCAGAGTTCGACCATGCGGTCGTGCAGAATCATCAGCGTCGCGCCCAGGCGTTCCTCCTGTTCCTCGGTGAGGTCTCCGGCGTCGACCCGTTGCAGGGCCTGACGTTCCATGAGCTGGCGCAGCAGCTCGACCAGGGTGAGGACGAGCTTGACCAGGTCCCGCTCCACCGTGTCGGGGTCGGCGCTGATCCGGTGTGCCGGACGCCGGGCCGCCGCGCTGCTCGGGGGCGGGATGTCCTGCGGTGCCGCGGGCAGCAGGCGGAAGGCCCGATGGGCCGCGTCGGCGACATCGTCGAAACGGTTGCCGGGCCGGCGGTCCTCAGCCGTCATGGTCGTCCCGTACCGAGGGTGCGAGGGCGGACCACGGGGAGGGGTTCTGTTCGCTGATGGAGACGATCAGCGCGCGCAACGAGATTCGGACGAGGTCGATATCGGCGATGGAGAGCACGACATCACCGGTGAGCACCACACCTCCGCTGAGCAACCGGTCCAGCAGATCGATCAGCGCGATCTGCCGGTCCGGCAGCGGTTCGTCCGTCGTTGCCGGCGGGCCGCCCGCCGGTCTCATGGCGCGGCTCCCGTCAGCGGTTCGGCCTCGGGCGGCGTGGCGAAGGAGTACGGGGCCCATGGCCCGGTGACCTCGACGCGTACGCCGGACAGTCCCTCGGCCGCCCGGGTGACGTCGGCGCGGAAGCTCTCGGCGTCCCGCAGCGGCACGAGGTAGGCGTCGTTGACGACGTTCTCGCCCGGCCCGCGGGCGAGTTCACCCTGCTGTACCCGGTGCTGGACCCGGTCGACCGCATGGCCGCGGGCGGCGGCCTCGACCCGCCGGGCGACCTCTTCGGCGTCGCGGTAGGCGTCCTCACGGGCGTGCCGCTGTGCCTTGCGGTGGCTGAGGTAGGCCCGTCCGGGGCTCAGGCCCGCGTCCGCGGGCGGCGCGGCCGGTCTGTCGGTGGGCGCGGGCGCCTCGACGTAGATCTTGACGCCCCACTCCGTGTGCGCGGCCAGCTCGGCCAGCCGGCCGGCGAACGCCTTCTGGCGGGCCGCGAGCATGCGCCGCACCCGCTCGTCGTCGAGATACACCGTCGCGAGCCGGAGCGGCAGGACGGTGGTCCGGGCGGCCAGCGCCTCGATCACCCGGTGATGGGCGCGGGCCACCGATTCCAGCCAGTCCAGATCCTCCAAGTTCGCGCGCAGCGCGGATTCCTGGAAGTCCGGCTCGGGCACCGGGCTCACGGCGACCACCACGTCACCGCGGTCGGCCGCACGCACCAGATGCACCGGTGCCTCCGCGACTCCCGGCAGTCCGGTCAGGGCCGTTGCCAGCGAGCCGTCGGCATCGCGCGCGACGGCGTACGCATAGCTGATGACCTCGGTCATGGTGCGTCCCGCTTCTTGGTACGGGAGCCGGGCCCGTCCCGTTTGGTGCGTGCGCCACGGGCGGGACGGCGGGCGCCGGGGCGGCGCTCCTCCGCTTCGCCCTCGTCGTCCTCTGTACCCTCTTCGTCCTCGGCCGGGGGCAGTTCGTCGCCTTCGCGCAGGGCCTGGATCTCGGCGCGCAGCCGTTTGTTCTCGTCGGCGAGCGAGCGGTAGCCGTCGGAGGCGCGGGACGAGAGCGAGGGGTCGTGCTCCCACCAGTCGATGCCCATCTCCTTGGCCTTGTCCACCGAGGCGACCAGCAGGCGCAGTTTGATGGTGAGCAGTTCGATGTCGAGCAGGTTGATCTGGATGTCGCCCGCGATGACGATGCCCTTGTCCAGCACCCGCTCCAGGATGTCGGCAAGGTTGGCCGAGGAGCCCTGGCCGCCGTACGGGCCGGCCCGGGACGGATAGTCGCCCATCCTCCTGGCGACGGGTTCGTTCACGGCCGCTGCACCTCGATTCCCGGCGTTGCGACGGGAGCGCGGGGCGGCGCTCCCGTTCCGCGGCGGCCACCGCGGTCAGCTGTCGGTGCCCTGGGCATGGGCCCTGATCTCGTCCAGCCGGTCGAGCAGCTCGTCCTCACGCCGGTCGAAGGTCTCCTCGGAGATGTCTCCCGCCAGCAGCATGCGTTCGAGCTCGGCGAGTTCGCGCTCGACGGGTTCGGGGTCGTAGTACTCGTTCTCCGCGGCCTCCAGGGCGCGTTCCATGACCCAGGCCACGCCGCGCACCGGTGCCAGCGGAAGGGTGGCAAGTTGACTCAACAGGCCCATGGGGACTCCTAGACGAAACTGTAGGCGGGCAGCGGACCAAGCAGCCGGAGGTCGAAGTCCTCCCCCAGCTCCTTGGCAAGATCCCGCTCCGCGCCGAGGAAACTCTTCTCGTTGTCCTGTTCCACCAGGAAGGACACGCTCACGAAGTCGTTCCCCGCCGGGGGTGAGGTGCGCTCCTCCTGCGCGAAGCCGCGCAGCGCATCGAGGACTCCGGCGGCGAGCTGCTCCTGCCGTGCCTGTACTTCCTGGGCGACCAGTTCACCGAGGGCGAGCGGGAGTTCCGGAGCCGCATTGCCGCTTCTGATCTGCTCGTTGAGCTCGCGTGCCTGATCCGACTCCGTGAGGATCTGCCGCAGCAGCGCATCCTCGTCCTGGGCGGCCTTGAGGTGGTATTCGGCGCAGCCCTCCAACGCCTCCAGCCGCTCGGTGAATTCGTCCGCCCGCTCCTTCAGGACGGCCCGTACGGCCTCGTCGTCCGTGGTCGTGAAGCCGAACTGCAAGGGCAGGACGGTGCCGTCGGCCATCAGCCGTTCCTGGACGGCCTGATGCGCGCCGAGGTCCCGGCGCTTGGGACGCAACTCCTCCGGGGCGTCGCTGACGACGGCGGACAGCTTTTTGCTCTGTACCGTGCGGAGGTCCGAGGGTGGGTTTCCCACCCCGTGGAGGCCGTCCAGGCGCTGCGGATGGCTGGTCGCGACGATGGAGTAGACGTAGACCGACATCTCTCACTCCTTCCGGCGCCGGGCCGGCCGACGAGCGGACCGCTCGCGCCGCTCGGCGGGCTCCTTGTGCCTCGTCTCGTGCTCCTCGTCGTCCTCACCGCCGCCCTTGAGGGCGTCGGTCACCGCTTCCGCGGCCCCGGACAGGGCGCCCTTGGCCTTGCCGTGCGAGCCGCCCTCGGTCACCTCGCCGACGAGATCGGTCAGCTGGGAGGGTGCCTTGCGTCCCGACTCCAGGTCGAGCCGGTTGCAGGCCTCGGCGAAGCGCAGGTAGGTGTCGACGCTTGCGACGACGATGCGGGCGTCGATCTTGAGGATTTCGATGCCCACCAACGACACACGCACAAAGACGTCGATGACCAGACCGCGGTCCAGGATCAGATCGAGGATGTCGTAGAGGTTTCCGGAGCCCCCGCCGCCGCCTGCGGCAACGGCTCCTCCGCTTTGCGGCACCACAGTCACGGTGCCTCCTTTCACCGGCTCACTCCTGCCGTACGGAGTGGCCGTATCGTTCGCCCGGCGAACGGTCCTGCGTGGCCTCCCGGGGCCCTAACGACGGTCGATCTGGCCCCGGGTGTAGCGGCGGGTGCGCTCGTACGCCACCAGCTCGCCTTCCTTGTCCAGCATCACCCGGTAGGTCGCCATCACGCTGGTGGTCCCGGGGACACGTTCCAGCTCCAGGACTTCCACGTCCGCCTGCCAGCCGTCCTCCGTCGGCTTCACCGCGGAGACGGACTCGGGAGCCCGTCCGAGCAGGTCCTTGAGCTGCTCCGCCGCGTACCGCATGGCACGTGGCGCCGAAACACGACGGCCCGCGCGCGGCGGTTCGCTCTCGCTCTCGCGGCTGCCGGCCCGGACGCTGCCGGATCGTTGGGCGGTCTTCTTGACGGTCTTCTTGGCGGTCTTCTTACTGGACGGTCGCCGGACTCGTTCGGCCTCGTCCTCTTCGCCTGCGGCCATGTTCTCTCTCCGGAATCGGAGGCGACATGCTGCCCGCGCCACTACAAAGAGGCGCCACTACATGATATACGGCCTGAGCTGAGCGCATCTTGGGACGAAGTGCCTGGTCCCGCGGGCACCGGCGCCACCGGGCCGCGAGTGCCACGGCCCGGTGGGCGGCGTAACGTCAGCACTGTCCCGGGAGAGACGTCGTGACGGTCTCGGCACGGGGAGACACCGGCGGGCCGGAGTGGGTCTCGATGGCACGACGACAGCTGTGCGCAGGTGCGCGATGACCGGCGGGACCGGGTCCGGCCCGGTGGACGACCTGGCGGGCCGGGCGCTGCTGCGCGCGATGCGGGAGACCGGGGCGTCCGCCGGCGGGGTCTATGTGCTGGCGGCCGACACGCCGGTCCTGCAGCTGACCGTCATGAGCGGGATGCCGGCGCCGTTCCTGGCACCGTGGGACCGGGTCGCGCTGGCAGCCCCCATCCCGGTCGCCGTCGCCGCCCGCGAACAGCGCCTGGTGTGGGTGGGCGGCCCGCAGCAGATGGCCCGTGACTTCCCCCGTACGGCGGTGGCGGTGCCGTACGACTTCTCGCAGGTGGCGGCTCCGGTCAGCGGCCCGGCCGGCAGCCGGGGCGCCCTGCTGCTGCTGTGGCCCGCCGGCCATGCGCCGCAGCTGTCGGCGGAGGAACGCGAGGCGGTGGAGGCCGCGTGCGGGCGGCTGGCGGCGCTGCTGGAACAGCACCCCCGGCCCGACGGTTCCGGTCCGGTCGAGGCACCGCGGGTCCTCACCCCGCCGCCGGTGCGGACCGTGAGCCCGGACGAGGCGCTGGCGGCGGCCGACTACCTGGAACGGCTGCCCGGCGGCTGCTGCGCCCTCGATCTGGAGGGACGCATCACCCTGGTCACGAAGGGCGCGACGGAGCTGCTCGGCGAGACGGACACCCGGCTGATCGGCTCACGCCCCTGGGAGGTCCTGCCGTGGCTGCGCGACCCGGTCTTCGAGGACCACTACCGCGCCGCGGTGATCAGCCGCCGGCCGGCGTCGTTCACCACCAGCCGGCCACCGAACCACTGGCTCACCTTCCGGCTGTTCCCGGACGGCAGGGGCCTGAGCGTGTGGATCAGCCCGTCGGGCAAGGACTACGGTCCGGTGGCGCCCTCGTCCGCACAGGGGGAGGTCGTGCCCGTGCGGGCCGGCCAGATCTACCACGTGCTGCATCTCGCGGCAGCCCTCACCGAGGCCGTGGGCACCCAGGATGTCGTCGCTCTCGTCGCCGACCAGATCGTGCCGGCATTCGGCGCCCAGGGCATGCTCATGTACGTGGCCGAGGCGGGCCGGCTGCGGACCATCGGGCACCGCGGGTACCCCGCGGAGGCGGTCGCCGCCTTCGAAGGGGTCGCCCTCAGCGCCGCCAACAGCCCCGCCGTCCGCGCCCTCGCCACCGGGGAGCCCAGCTTCTTCACCTCCCCCGAGGAGATGGAACGCGACTACCCGGGGCTGCCGCATCTGACGGGCAAGGCGGCGCGGGCCGTGCTGCCGCTGATCGTGTCCGGCCGCCCGGTCGGCTGCTGCATCCTCGCGTACACCCGGCCCCGCACCTTCAGCCTGGAGGAGCGCCAGGTCCTGACCTCACTGGCGGGGCTGATCGCCCAGGCGCTGGACCGGGCCCGGCTGTACGACACCAAGCAGCAGCTGGCGCACGATCTGCAGGCCGGCCTATTGCCGCACCGGCTGCCCAGGGTGCCGGGGTTCGCCGTCGCCGCCCGTTACCTGCCGTCGACCCGCGGTATGGAGATCGGCGGCGACTTCTACGATCTGATCCGCCTCAACGAGGACAGCGTCGCCGCCGTCATCGGTGATGTGCAGGGCCACAACGCGGCGGCCGCCGCCCTCATGGGGCAGGTCCGCACCGCCGTCCGCGCCTACGCCACCGCCGGCGCCGCGCCGGACGAGGTCCTGGCCCGGACGAACCGGCTGCTGACCGATCTGGACCCGGGGCTGTTCACCAGCTGCCTGTACGTCCATATCGACCTGCGCACCCGCCGGGCCTGCCTGGCCAGTGCCGGTCATCCGCCGCCGCTGCTCCGCCACCCCGACCGGCACACCACGGTGCTGCATGTGCCCCCGGGACTGCTGCTGGGCATCGAGCCCGGCGCCCGGTACTCCACCACGGAGATCACCCTGCCGCCGAAGTCCGTCCTGGCGCTCTACACCGACGGCCTGGTCGAAACGCCGGGCGTCGATCCGGATCGCTCCGTCGCCGACCTCGCCGGACGCCTCAACGACGCGCCCACGCTGGGTCCGGACCGCCTCGCCGACGCCCTCCTGGCGAACCGGCACGGCGATGCGGACCGGCAGGACGACGTGGCACTCATGCTGCTGGCCGCACTGCCGGCCGGGCCGGTCACACCTGCTTGAGCGGAGGACCTGACAACACGTCACCTCTACTTACCCTGAAGGAAGTTGACGGAGGAGCAGGCGGCAGAGCCTGCTCGCGCCCACCGGCACCCGGACCGGCACCGCCGTGGTCACCGTCCTCCCGCTCCCCGGGCACCCGCCCCGCTCACCGCGCGCCCTCCGTCGGGGCCCGCCGCGGTGCGCCGCTGCGCTGGAGCGCACGCTGGGCCCGGCTGAGGACGCCGCTCGGCGCGCGGGTGCGCAGCGCCGCGCGGGCCGCGTTGGCGCCGGGGGCGCCGTGCACCCCGCCGCCCGGATGGGCCCCGGCGGAGGCCAGATAGAGGCCCGCCACCGGGGTTTCCGGGCGGGCGAGGCCCGGCAGCGGACGGAACACCAGCTGCTGGTGGAGGGCGGCCGTACCGCCGTTGAGGGCACCCCCGTGCAAATTGGCGTCCATCGCCTCGAATGTGGGCGGGGCGAGAATACGGCGCGCCTTGATCCGGGACCGGAAGCCGGGCGCGAAGCGCTCGACCTGCTCCTCCAGCCGGTCCGCCATCGCTTCCTGGTCCCCCTGGTCCCAGGCTCCGCCGATCCCGTCCTCCCCCGCGTCCCCCTGGATCCGGTGGGGTACGTGGGTGTAGGCCCAGGCCGCCTCGGTGCCCGGCGGTGAGCGGGTGGCATCCGCGGTGGTCATCTGGCCGAAGAGGGCGAAGGGCCGGTCGGGCACCTGCCCCGCGGCGATCTGGGCGGCGAAGCGGGTGAGTTCGTCCATTCCGTCGGCCAGATGCACGGTGCCCGCGGTGGCGGCGGACTCGGCGGTCCACGGCACCGGGCCGCCGAGCGCCCAGTCCACCTTGAAGGTGGCGAAGTCCCATTGGAAGCACCGCAGGTCCGCCGGCAGCCGGCCGGGGAGATGCCGGGAGTCGACCAGCCGGCCGTACAGGGCGGGCACGGACACATCCGCCAGCACGGCGCGGCGGCCCGGCACGGTCTCACCGATCGCGGTATGCACCGCCACCGCGCGCCCGGAGCGGACGACGACCGCATCGACCCGCTCCCCGCAGCGCAGCACCCCGCCCCGGCGCTGCAGACGCCGCACCAGGGCCGAGGTGAGCGACTGGGCGCCACCGGCCGGTACCGGAAAGCCGTAACGCTGGCCGAGCATCGACATCAGCCATCCGAAGCCGCCGCTGCCCGCGGTCTCGGGGGCGAGGTCGGCGTGCAGGGCATTGCCCGCCAGCAGCAACCGGCCCGCCTCACCGAGGAACTCCTCCTCGCCCAGGCGCCGTACGGGCAGCAGCATCGTCCGTGCCAGCCGCAGCCCGCCGGCACCGCGGGCCCGGGCGGTGAGCCGGGCCAGGGCACGCAGCGGCGGGAAGGGGGTGAACAGCGCGTCGAGGAGGTCGCTGCCGACCCGGTCCCAGAGGCCGCACAGCCCGCGCCAGGCCGCGCCGTCGCCCGTGCCGAAGGCCTCCAGCCCGGCCGCCGTGTCGGCGGTGGCGCGCCGCAGCAGCGCGCAGCGGCCGTCGGTCAGCGGATGGGCCAGCACCTGTGGTGCATGGCTCCAGACCAGACCCTCTTCGTACAGGTCCAGGGCGGCGAGGACCGGGGAGGCGACGGCCAGGGGATAGAAGGAACTGCACAGGTCGTTGACGAAGTCGGGGTGCACCGCACGGTCGCTGCGGACCGCGCCACCCGGCTCGTCCTGCTCCTCCAGCACCTCCACCGTCCACCCGGCGTCGGCCAGCAGGTTCGCCGCGACGAGGCCGTTGGGTCCGGCACCGATCACCACTGCGTCCGGCATCGCTGCCTCCTGTTCACCCGGCCGCGGTGCACCCGGCCGGCCACCGGGCGGGGCTGCGGTCAGGCACCGCCGGGCGTGCGGACATTGGCCTCTTCGGCCACTTCGGCCAGCCTGCTGAGCATGCTGCGGTGGCGCAGCTGCAACAGGAGGTCGAGAGCCGCGTTGTGCAGCCGTCCGCCGGGCCCGGCCAGCGGGTGTTCATCGACGATGACCAGGGAATCGTCGCCCCAGGGGCGCACCTCGACGGCGACCCGGGCGGTGCCCAGCCGGCCGCTGTCCACCTCAAGTTCGAGCGTGCGCGGCGGGACGCTGCGGCGGACGGTGGTGTGACCGGTGATGTCCCAGGGTCCCAGGCGCACGGTGTACTCCAGCGTGGCGCCGACCTCCGGCCAGTTGCCGTCCTTCGGCCGCGAACGAGCGGTGCCGACCACCCAGTCCTCGTAGCGGGAGCGGTCGGCAAGTACCGCCCACAGCGCCTCGGGAGACCGCTTGATCAGCTGGTGTCGTACCGCCACAAGCCTTCCACCGCCTCACCGGACCTCGGTCGCCGGCTTCCTCACCAGCGTAGAGCGCGCCTCCGGTCCCGGCCTCCCGAGCGGTACGAGGCGCCCGCACCAGGGCGGCAAGCGACCAGGACGCCCGGCCTGGCGGCCGTTACGGCCGGCCTCGGCCGGTGAGCAGTTGCCGTTGGGGCAATCCGGAATCAAAGTGATGAATACGCACGTATGCCAGATCGGAGCGGATCGTGATCGTTCTCGGAATCATCTTGCTTCTCATCGGGTTCCTGACCGGCATCGGCATTCTGTGGACCATCGGAATCATTCTCGCCGTCATCGGCGCGATCCTGTGGATCCTCGGTGCAATGGGGCATGCGGTCGCCGGCCGCAAGCACTACTGGTAGCCAGGCCGGTCGGCCGGTGGGCCTGCGCGGGCTCCGCGCAGGCCCACCGGCGCGTGCGGAGACGGAATTTCAGGGATTCTGCGGGTCGACCCCGGTGTGCGCCTCCGCGTCCCTGCCGCCGCTGGGCCGGCGCGAGGGGCCCTTGGCCCCCATATCCCGCATGCCCTTCTCATCGGTTTCGGCAGCTCGCCGCTCGCCCGACCGCGTCTCGCTCTTGACCTCGCTCGCCGGAGGCACCTTTTCCTGTCCGCCGGACTCCTTGCTGCGGTCCTTCTTGCTGCGGCCCTTCTCCGGCGCGTACTCCTCCGGGTGGAACGACCGGTGCGCACTCTCGTTCTTCTGCTGCTCGGCCTGGTCGACGTCGGGCGACCAGCCGTGCTGCTCGGTTCCCTTGTGCATGCTGTGGCCCTCGCCCATCTTCGGGTGCGAGGACTTTCGGTGTTTGGTCACTGCTGCTCCCTACGCTGCGCGTCGCCGACGGTCGCCGCTGGACCACGCCCTGCATGCGGCGCGGCGCAAACCGTCCTCGCCCTGCGCAAAGCCTCTCGATGGACACGATGCCCATGCCGGGCCGCCTCCTACGTCGTCTGCGTCGGAAGCTCCCGTACCTCCAGGCTGAGGGCCATCGGGATCCTCCGCATCTCCGCCCTGCCGCGGCGGTGATCCATGGGCCGGCACCGGGCCTGGGCGCGACGGCGAGGCACGATCCGGGGAGCAGCCGGCCGGCAGCGTCGTACCGGGCAGTTACGCCGGCCGCCCCGCGCCCGCCACGCCGGGCGACGCCTCGGCGCGCGAGCTGCGGCCGGGGCCGGGCCGTGGTGCGGGCTCCTTGTCCGCGTCTGCTCACACCTGGGCGGGGCGCCGGCCCGGAGGCCGGGCCGGCACACCACTCCGTCAGCAGGTGAGCTCGGCTTCCGGCCGGCCCGGGGAGGCGCCTGCCCCGGGGGCGAGGACGACGCCCTCCGCGGTGCGCGCGGCCTCGTGCGGGGACGGCGCGACGGTGCGCTCGGACAGCGGAAGAGGGGCCGGGACCAGGTCCTGGTTGCCGAGGAAGGCCCGGTTGACCACCCGCTCGGCGGCGTGGCCGTCGTCCCACATGCAGAAACGGGCGCGGAACGCGGCACGCAGCCCGGCGGCTTCGGCGCCCTTCCAGCGGCCGCTCCGGAACGCCTCGATCAGCTCGTCCTCGGTGGTGGCGACGATCCCGGGGGTCTCGCCCGGCTTGCCCGACAGCAGGTCGAAGGTGACACCGCGGGAGCGGACGTACGTCGCCCAGTCATCGGCGTAGTTGATGATCGGACGGTCGAGGTTGGCGTAGTCGAACATGATCGACGAGTAGTCCGTGATCAGCGCGTCCGCGGCGAGGCACAGCTCCTCGACCGAGGGGTGCCGGGAGACATCGATCAGCGCACCCTGCTCCTGGAGTTTCTGCAGCTGCGGGTTCTGGCCGTAGAAGTAGTGCGTACGGACCAGCAGGACGATGTCCGGGCCGAGTTCGCGGGTGATTTTCTCCAGGTCCAGCTGCGGCACATAGCCGACCTGGTAGTCGCGCACCGTCGGGGCGTAGAGAACTGCCGTGCTGCCGGGTGCGATCCCCAGCCGGTCACGGATGTCCCGTATTTCCCGGGCCCCGGTCCGGAAGAAAACGTCGTTGCGCGGATATCCAGCGTCGATCGAAGTGAAGTTGCAGGGGTAGACCCGCTCCCACTGCTCGCTGGTGTGCTGGTTGGCGGAGACCGAGAGGTCCCAGCGGTCGGCGCGTTCGAGCAGCTTGCGCATACTCATTCCCTTGGCGGCGGCCGGATATTTCTGCTGGTCGATCCCCATCCGCTTGAGCGGGGTGCCGTGGTGGGTCTGGATGTGGACCTGCCCCTTGCGCTTGACCACGTCGTCGGCGAAGTTGACGTTGTTGACGAAGTACTTCGCCCGCGCCATCAATTCCCAGTACCGCTGGGTGTTGACGACGACATGGTCCATGCCGTCCGGCACCGTGT
Source organism: Streptomyces sp. NPDC048637 (assembly GCF_040650675.1). Classification (NCBI taxonomy): domain Bacteria; kingdom Bacillati; phylum Actinomycetota; class Actinomycetes; order Kitasatosporales; family Streptomycetaceae; genus Streptomyces; species Streptomyces sp. NPDC048637. Next base: position 71,270 of record NZ_JBEZHQ010000027.1, on the reverse strand, counting down.
CCACGACGTCCTCGCGCACGACCCACACCCCGTGCAGGTGCGGGGCCAGCTCCTTGGCCTTTTCGTAGACCGCGAGCGGATTGCAGGACGGGGTGCGGTTCCAGTAGGCGCTGAAGACGGCGAGGTTCTGGTCGATGGGGCGCCTCAGCTGCATCCGGTAGAAGCCGGTCGAGGCCCGCTTGCTCATGGCGCGCTGGGCCTTGCGCACCCGCTGCTGCCCGCGCTGCCGGGTACGGCTCATCAGGTTCAGGGCCTGGAAAGCGCGGTACGAACCGCGCTCCAGCGCCTGGAACTGCAGGGCGTCGACCTCCGCGGGCGGGGTGAATCCGGCGGGCTTGTGCCGCCGGTACATCGCCGCGGAACGACGGAAGAACTCCGGACGGTCCTGGACGACCACCCGGCTCTCGCGCGCGCCGGTGAACAGGAAGTGGCTGACCATACGCTCGAAGAACAGCGGCCGCAGATGCTCCAGGTCCGGCCGCCCGTCGAGAAAGTCGAAGAGCCGCTGGTACTGGTCGAATATCGTGAAGTGCTTCCGGCCCGGCGTCTTCATGGAATTGCCGTGACGGCGCTGGCGGTATTCCACACAGGCGTGGTCCAGGCACACGGCACTCTCGGCGGTGAGCATGGTCGTGTAGACCATGAGGGCGTCCTCGTAGAGCCCGTCGGTGTACCGGAAGCCGTTGTCCACGAAGAATTCGCGCCGGAACGCCCGGTTCCACACCACCGCGAACATCTGCAGGAACTCGGTGCGCTCGGCGGGCCGGAACACTTCGGCGCCGGCCCCGGCGAGAAGTTCGCGGGCGGCACTCGGCTTGACCGCGTGCCACCAGTAGGACCGCACATGGTCGAAGAGCAGCAGGTCCGGGTCCTGCGATGCGCCCAGACGGTCGGCCATGGCCCGCAGCGCGCCCGTGGTGAGGGTGTCGTCACTGTCGAGGAACAGCAGGTAGTCCCCGCGCGCACGCTCCACCCCGGTGTTCCGGGCCGCGCCGATGCCACCGTTCTCCTCGTGGCGTACGTGGATCACCCGCGGGTCACGGGCGGCGAACTCCGCCAGGATCTCGCCACTGCGGTCCGGCGAGCAGTCGTCGACCGCAATGACCTCGAAGTCGGTGAAGTCCTGCGCCAGCAGCGAGTTCAGGCACGCGCGAAGATAGCCCTGCACATTGAAGACCGGAACGACGATGCTGAAGCGTGGGGCGGATCTGAGGCCCGTCTCGGGCATGGCGGTGTTGCTCCTCGAAGATGTCGGCCTCAAGACGAAGGCCTGAAGTTCTCGTGACGGGGAGTGGGACAGCCGGTGCCCCGGAATGGTTGTACCCGAGCTGCACCACATCCCTGTTGTGCCCCTCACACGACATCCGGGGCCTCTCGTACGGATCGGTCCGGCCCCCGCCACCGGGCCGGGACCGCTCGGCCCGGGGGCTCGGACACTCGCTCTCTCCGCGTCACGTGACCGGGCCGGTTCGGCTGCAGTTTTGGTTGCAGTTTTGATTGCAGTTTTGGTTGCACGAGGGACGGGTCGATGTTCCTCTCGGCATGCCCGGCACCCTCCCAGGTGCCCCCTCGGTGCAACCTCACGGACGGGGACGCGGGTGCCGATTGGGACCGGATGTCGCATCACCACAAGACCCACCCCGGCCACGCGACCACCAACCCGGCGAACCTTCCCGGTCAAAGCACCAGGCAGTGTCTGCGTGACTGACATGGCAGGATCAGACCTTTGATCCTTTGTAAGGGGACACGAGAGTGAGCTATAACCAGGCACCGCCACCTTCCGGTTACCCCACCCCCGGCGGTCCGCCCCCCGGCGGCTCGCAGCCGCCCTTCCCGCAGTCTGGGCAACAGCCCGGGTGGGGCGCTGCGCCGCCACCGCCGCCAGGCGGTGGACCGGGCGGACCGAACAACTGGGGTGGCCCACCGGTCGCCCCGCCCCCGCAGCGCAAGGGCAAGGGCGCGCTGATCGCCGTTATCTCCGTGTCAGCCGTGCTGGTGCTCGCGCTCGTGGCCGGTGGCGTTGTGTGGTTTCAGAGCCGGGACAGCGAGATGGTGCCGTACACCATCAGCCTTCCCCACAAGCTCCTCAACGGCGACTACTACAAGAAGAAGGACATCCCCAACGTCTGCCCCCACTCCGACTGCCTCACGTCCGTCGACGAGGTCAAGAAGCTGGGCATCAAGAAGGGCTTCCCACGGGCGGCCTACTACGTGCCGCCGGTCAGCAAGGGGCCGACGCTCACCGTCATCGGCATCCAGGGAGGGGTCACCAAACCGGACGCCTCGGTGGACAGCGTCCTGACGCGCATGCACAAGGACGACGCGAAGAAGGCGAAGGCGATGGGGGCCAAGATCGAGGTCATCGAAGAGACCATTAAAACCGCGTGGAAGGGCGACTCGTTCGACGGAACTCTCATGATGTGCGAGTCAATCATGATGGTGCCGAAGCACGGTCCCCCCGGCAGCGACGTGACGGTAACCCGCTGCGTGTGGGGCGACACCAGCGCTGTGGGGGTCGTGCAGCAGCAGGGGGCAGGCATCGAGTCCGATGTGATGAACAAGAACGAGCTGACCGACGCGACGACCAGGATTCGCAACGAGGTGCGGCAACCCCACCCCGCATGACATGTGCACGAGGGTCGGCGGAAGCGGTGAGGCGATCAGCGCGGCCTTGCGGGCCTTCCGTACCTCCTGGGAACGGTGTGCCAGGTGCGCGGACCGTCCGCGCTCATGAAAGCCGGCCCTCAACTCGTCTCTCCGAGGCGTCTGTTGCTGGTGCGGATTCCCCCATGCACTCATCGACCTGACCCGGATCGTCACCCTCGCCCAAGCCGGCGTCCCGCCGGCCCGCTTCCGGGACGTGCTGGACGCCGATGCCGACCGGGCCACGGAACAGATCGAGCGGGTCGACGCCGAACTGCGCACCCACATTCGCCAGTTCCAGCAACGCCGAACCCGACTGCCCACCTCGATCAGCCCGACCTCCTCTGCCTACCGCCCGAGTCCGACAGGTCGCGTAACGGACTGCGGCGGCCCCGATTCCGGTGGGACCGCCGCGCCTGCTCAGGAGCTGGTCGCCGTCGGTGGCTCTGCCCGGGCGGACGGGGCTGCGCCAAGGGCCTCGGAGAGCAGGGCGACAGTCTCGGCCTGCGTTGTCGCGTGCACCGTGGTGATGCCCAATGCCCTGGCCGGCGGCAGGTTGATCGGGTTGTCATCGACAAACAGGCATTCCTGGGCAGGTAGTTCGAGGCGCTCCAGGGTGCGACGGTAGATCTCTGGGTCGGGCTTGGCGAGGCGTTCGGTTTCACTGATGACGTGCACATCGAACAGGTCCCACACGCCGCAGTGCGCGTAGGGGTCGAACGGGTCGAGGCCGAAGCTGTTGGACAAAAGCGCGAGTCGCAGCCCGGCCCCGCGGGCGGCACGGGCAAGGTTGCGCATGTCGATGGCCGGACGGACGGCTCTCCATGCACGGCCCATCAGGTCGTGGTGGTCGGCCAAGCCCAGGAGACGCGCGGTGCGCCGGTTCCACTCGTCCTGTGTCATCTCTCCGATCTCCAGAGCACGGTAGAAGCGCCGGCCCTCAGGGTGCTGCTCCAGTGCTCGCTCCCAGGCACGGGGCGGGAGGCCCTCGGCGGCGCACCAGGCATCGTGCGCCTCACGGATGCCGTCCGTCAGGACGCCTGCGAAGTCGAGGATCAGCCCTCGGTAGCGGCCGTGGGTCATGGGTTGCTTCCGATCGTCACGAACGGGCAGCGGAAGGTATGAGTGTGCCTGCCCAGGGCCGATTGCACGAGAGCGCCTGCCGGGTAACTCGGGCCGGAACAGGAGTGTCGTAGCGGTCATCGACGAATGGCTCCGACCAGTACGGAAATGAATTCGCCTCACGGGCCTGCAGAAGCGAACCTCACCTCATGACCACAGACTTCATCGTGCGCCCTGCCCGACCCTCCGATGCACGGTCCTTGGCCGAACTGCGCTGGACGTTCAAGCAAGAGGACCACGAAGGACGGCCGGCAGCACCGGCACGGCCCGTGGAAGAGGCCGAACGCTGGATCCGCGACCGGCTCAGCGAGGGCCACTGGCTGGCCTGGGTCGTGGAGACCGGAGGCATCATCCGCGGCCACGTCTTCCTCTGTCAGGTGGAGAGGATGCCGGATCCGTACAGCGACAACACCCCGGTCGGCTACGTCACGAACTTCTACGTCACCCCGTCGCAACGCAACAAGGGAGCAGGCTCAGTGCTCCTGGGGGCGCTGAAACAGCATGCACGCAGCGCCGGCTTCGACACTCTGATCGTCTGGCCGTCAGAGCGCAGCAGCCCCCTCTGGCAGCGGTCCGGTTTCCAGCTCCCGGAAGAACTGTTGGAACTGCCGCTCGACACCTGACGAGAGCCACTTCAGCCGGTTGCGCCATCCGCAAAGGTGCGGCCGCCCAGGTCATCGAGTGGGTGACAGGGCACGGAGGTGAAGTGCCCGTCGAGGCCCGGATGTTCACCGCGGGGTACCCGGCTCAGGTGCCGCCTGCCGCCCGCCATAAAGGTTCCGACAAGAACACCCCTGGCCGACTCCCCCGAAGATCACCCCACTTCTAGACTTCCGTGCCACGGCCCTTTCCGGCGCCGCATCTTTTCCATGTCTTGGAGCAGTAGGGGGACACTCATGTCAAAAAACGAGTCGTTAGTGGATGCGGTGGCACTTTCGAAGCTGGCGAAGAGCTTCGAAACATACGGTTCGGATCTGGAGAGCTACCTCAAGGAATTCCAGGCGAAGACCGACTCCGAGGTGATTCATGACGGGTTCGGCGTACTCACCGAATCCGAGGAAGTCACGTCCGCCTACATCGAGATGTCTCACGAAATGGTCGAGTCGCTGAATGCCCTGCGGAAGCACCTCGACCACATCGGTGAGGGGCTGCGTACCGTCCAGGGCAACGCCACAGGGACGGACGAGTCCCTGGCTGCCGGCTTCGGCCAGGGACGTCACGCATGAGCGGTGATGAGTCCGTAGCAGAGCAGGTCTACGAAGCCGGCCTGGAAATCATCAATCCAGGCGGCGAACCCGACGTTCTGCGCTCGGCCGCCAAAGGCTGGCGGGACCTTCACGAAAACCTCCGGACCATGTTCAAGGACCTGGACCGCGAAGTGCAGCGCACCTTGGACGCCCACTGGCAGGGCCCCGCGGCGGACGCCTTTGCGGAGCACTGGAAGAATCTCGACACCGCGATGGGCAAGACGTTGCCCCAATTGCCCGCGGTGGCAAAGAGCCTCGACGAGGCCGCGGACGCGATCGAGGAGATCAACAGCGAGATCCACGAGATCTACCTGGAGATCGGAATCTCCATCGGTGTCTCTGTCGGCCTGTCTTTCCTGACCATGGGTTTCTCGGCGGCCGCGGGGGCCGCCCGAGCCGCCCAACTGGCGGCGAAGGCCGCCAAGTTGGCAAAGACGCTCGGCACGGTCCTGCGCAAGGTCGGCCAGGCCTTCACCACCGTCTCCCGGCTGGCGAAGGAGCACCGCTTCCTGAAGAACGTCCTGGTCACCTGGACGAGCAATACCGGCTCCACCGTCATGGCGAACAGCCTGACGGGCAATGAGACCGATCTCGGCGACGCGGTCTGGCAGGGCGGTCTCTCCGCGGTCGCCGGTACCGGACCCGCGCTCGGTATCGGCAAGGTGGTGGGCGGAATGCGGGGCGCCGTCCTCGGCGGAGGCGTCGGCAATGTCGCCGGCGGACTGGCCGTCGACGGCGCGCGGACCGCACTGGGGGAGAACGTCAGCGGCGGCGAGTTCCTCGGCAACGCCCTCGTCAACAGCGCCACCGGAGCCGCCGGCGGCGCCGCAGTTCATGCCGCCAACACCCATCTCCCGGCCGGCCGCGAAGGGCCGCATTTCTCGGTCGACGGCATCATCAACGGCACCGCTTACGGCGCCGGCGGGGTGGCCGGGCAGCCGCTGAAGGACGCGCTCACCCACGCCAAGGAAGAATCCGAGGACACGGTCGCCCCGGGTGACCCGGCCAAGAAAAGCGTGAGGGACGTCTTCGGGTGAGGGAACGAGATCGCGCAGTGGTGTCCGCCTCGGCAGTGGCCTGGGCGGGCGCCGCCGCGTTCCTGGTCTGTCTGTTGGTGCGCAAGGTGGCCCCGTATCCGCGCTGGGATCTGCTGGCCTGTCTGGCGGTCTCCGGTGGCGCCGTCGCGATGTGGTGGTGGCGGGCGCGGAAGCCCACCGGGAGCACGGGGCCGCGCGGCGCACGCAGCCGGGGGCGAGCCGGGCGCGCACGGTGGTGGCCGGCGCGGCGCAGTGGCCTGGTCGGCCTCGCGCTCTGGGCCCTGTTCCTGCCACTGGCCATGCTGGCGTTCTCCGCAGTGGACACCACTCCCAGGCTGGCAGAGATCACCCACAGCGGGCCGGTGCTGTCCCGACTCACCATAAAGGCCGTCCACTCCACGAGCCGGTCCCAGGAGAATCACGGCGGCGTCCACTACAACTCCTCGGTCTCCGTGGCCGTTCCCGGCACCCACGGCACGCGGCTGACCACTGAGGAGGTCACCACGTCCAAGCCGCTCAGAAAGGGCGACGGGGTCTGGGCGCTGCACTCCTCCCGAAATGCCGCGGCGGGCGCCCTCCTGAGTCCGAGCCAGGACGAGCTGCGTGCCCTCCTGGACGGCACGGCATCCGGTCACGAGATGCTGCTCCTGGCGCTCTCCGGTTGCGCCTGCGCGGGCTACGCCGCGCTCGCCCTGCGGGAGGGCACCTCCCCGCGCCGCTTCAACGCCGACCTCATCGCGAACCGGTCCCGCATGCTGCGGGTACGCATCACCGGCGCCGGCGCGGGCCTGCACTTCCCCCGTCCCGCACGCACCGACGGGGCGAAACGCCACTGCCGGCTCCATCCCGCCCTCCGGCTGACGGCGTCGAGCGGCGACCGCGCCCTGTACCTCGACCGCTGTCTCGACCCCGTCCCTCTCGCGAAAGTGCTGGCGAGCCGCTCGGGATGGCTGTATTGGAGGCCGGGGCCCGACGGGCAGCCGGGGTGGTCGGAGCCTGCCCTGCTCGTCCTCGATGACGGCCGGTTCGTCATGGGCGCAACACCCGACGGACCGATTCCGGACCGGCACGCGGGTGCACCGGCCGGCGAGCCGGTCACCCAGCCGCTCCCCAGCCCGGAACCGACCCGCGCGGTCGGGCCCTACGTCCTGTGGCAGCCACAGGTCCACAAGCCGGGCCTGATCGCCTTCGGCGTCGGCTTCCTGTCCGTATGCCTCATCGCGGCCGGCATCGGTTACGGGAACGGGACGGCCCTGGCCATCTGCTTGGCGACCACCGTGCTCGGGCCAACGGCCGGTCTGCTGCTGATCGCCCGCCGGCGCAGCGCCTATCTGCGCGGTCTGCGGGGCACGTGACTGGAGGTCACCAGGCTGAACGACCTTGGTGAGGGCTGTCCCGCAAGGATCGCGGCTCCGAGCACAGAGCTGGCCGAAGGGCTGGCGACATGCTCAGCCGGTGGCTCGTGGAGTGTGCAGGGACCGGGCGAAGTCGGCGAGTGTGTGGAAGTCGTCCTCGCGTAGACCGATCCGCGGGTTGACGTGGTGCAGAAGCCCGGCCCCGCGGTGGTGAGTGGTCACGTACGCCTGGTCCAGATTGCTCTGTTCGTCGTCCACCCAAGCGAAAGGATGGCCGTTGGCGTAGTCCACCAGGAGACCAGTCTTCCAGTGGACCCCGTCGGGGCGTTCTTGGAACAAGGCGTCGCCGAAGTCAACAAAAGGGAGTTCGGGAAGGCCGAGCACCGGGGCGATCCACCGGTTGGCGTCTGCCATCCATGTGGTGGCCCAGCACAGCTCGTAGCCGAGCCGGAGCAGGGACTGCCCGTGCTCCGGGTTGAGCCAGACCCGCAAGGGTCGCCGCCGGGTCGAGGGGCCTCTGTGCTCCTCCCGGGTTTCGCCGTCCTGGGGGACTCTGAGTGTGGTGTAGCCGGCGGGACGCTTCTCCGGCTTGGCCGCATAAGGGTTGAGTGGCCCGTCCACGTCGAGGAACAGCAGTGGTCGGTTCACGTTTCCCCCGGTCTCGCCATGATCGGTTGCCCCTGTGAAAGCGTAGCTTCAGCGATCGCCCCGGCGTAGGGCTGGTCTGATGTGGTGATCTCTATGTGGTGTGTGTGATCACGGCATCGGAATCATCCTGGATAGCCCCGACCCATCGAAGCATCCAAAGGTGACACTCGTGAGTATCCATACGACGCATCGCGCTCTGCTGAGCCGTCTGCTGCCTGACGACAAACTGGGCGACCTTGCAGTACGTCAGGGGCAATTCCACACAGTGGTCATTGGCTCAGACCGCGTCGTGTGCCTGCCTCGCACCCGGGCAGCGGCCGCCCGGTTGCCTGAGCGTGTGGCCGCACTACACGCACTCGCCGGCCTCGACCTCGGAATCCGCACACCTGAGCCCCTGCGCCAGGGCGGCGCCCCCGGCACCGATGAGGCGCCGTTCCTGGTACTCAGCCGCATTCCCGGGGAACCGCTGGAGACCGACGCACTCAACGATTCCCAAGTGGTCGCCACCGCGGCGGCGCAGTACGCCACGCTGCTGTCCGGTCTGGCCCGTGCCGGCACCGACGAGACGGTACGAGCAGTACTCCCTCAGGCAGCCGAAGGCCGGTGGCGGCGGTTCGCGGAGAACGTGCGCGGGGAGCTGTTCCCGCTCATGTCCGACAACGGGCGCCTCCGGGCCGAGCGGGAACTCGCAGCCCTCGACGCCCTTCCCCACGTCACCCGAGCAGTGGTGCATGGCGACCTCGGTGCCGAAAATGTCCTGTGGGAGTGGAGACACGGCCTGCCGCATCTCTCCGGAGTACTCGATTGGGACGATGTCACACTCAGCGACCCTGCCGAGGACCTCGCAGCCATCGGTGCCGGCAACGGCCGTGAGCTCCTGGAGCGGGTGCTCGCCCTGGGCAGCTGGTCAAACCACGGACTCCTTACCCGCATCGCCGCGATCCGCGGCACATTCGCCCTGCAGCAAGCCCTCTGCGCAATCCGCGACGGCGACGAAGAAGAACTCGCAGACGGCCTGGCCGACTACCGCTGAGGCACACCAGCACGTCCGCTTCATCGAGCACTTCCTATCAAGAGCAACCGGCGAACCCATTCGGTCACAGCACCAGGAGTTGTGTTCGCGCCCGCGTCGAGCACAGCTTGGGTGCGGCCTCTTTCCTACGGTTCAGCGCTTCGTCCGCCTGGCGTTTCCGTTCCGTCCGGCGCGCATCACGGGAAGGAACGTGCCCTCGTGGACTCTGGCTACAGAGCGGAATGGCCGGAGAGCAACGGGTGCGCGTCCAGGGGCACGGCAGCCGGCGCGGTCCGCCCGTCGGCAGCGGGGAGGAACGCCACGGAGCGAAGCGACACCCGTACGTAACGATGCCGCCGGCACACTCGCGGTCCGATACTGGAAGCACCGGGTCCGGGCACGTCCGAGGCCTCCCGGAACGCAGCTGACAACCCATCCGAAGAGTCGGCAGGACACCGGCATCCGCCCTGTCGGACGCCTTCCCCGGCCGCCCGGCGACCGACAAGATCAATAGCCATGCATCACCGGAGCCTGGCCTGGGAAAACGCCGGTCAGCGATCCGATTGCCCAGCTCCCCAGGAGGTACCCATGAAGATGCTGATCAACGTCGCCGAAACCGTGGTCACGGACGCGCTGCGCGGGATGGCCGCGGCGCACCCCGAGCTGGTGGTGGATGCCGAGAACCGGGTGATCGTGCGGCGGGACGCGCCGGTGGCGGAGAAGGTGGCGCTGGTGTCCGGGGGTGGCAGCGGGCATGAGCCGCTGCACGGGGGGTTCGTCGGGCCCGGCATGCTGGACGCCGCCTGTCCGGGCGAGGTCTTCACCTCGCCGGTGCCGGATCAGATGGTGCGGGCCGCGGCGGCCGTGGACAGTGGCCATGGCGTGCTGTTCCTCGTGAAGAACTACACCGGGGACGTACTCAACTTCCAGATGGCGGAGGAGCTGGCGGAGGACGAGGGGGTGCAGGTGGCCAGCGTGCTCATCGATGACGATGTCGCGGTGACCGACTCGACGTTCACGGCGGGGCGGCGCGGCACCGGGGCGACGCTCTTCGTGGAGAAGATCGCCGGTGCCGCGGCCGAGGAGGGCATGCCGCTGGAGCGGGTGGAGGCGCTGGCCCGGCAGGTCGTGGCATCGTCGCGCAGCTTCGGGGTGGCGCTGAGCGCCTGTACGACCCCGGCGAAGGGCAGCCCGACGTTCGATCTCCCGGCCGGGGAGCTGGAGTTGGGGGTCGGGATCCACGGCGAGCCGGGGCGGGAACGCCGCGCGATGATGACCTCGCACGAGATCGCGGACTTCGCGGTGGAGGCGATCCTGGAGGACCTGGATCCGAGGCTGCCGGTGCTGGTGCTGGTCAACGGCATGGGGGCGACACCTCTGCTGGAGCTGTACGGATTCAACGCGGAGGTCCGCCGGGTGCTCGACGAGCGGGGCGTGGCGGTGGCCCGTACGCTCGTCGGGAACTATGTGACGTCGCTGGACATGGCGGGGTGCTCGGTGACGCTGTGCCAGGTCGACGGGGAGCTGTTGCGGCTGTGGGACGCGCCGGTGCAGACGGCGGGGCTCCGCTGGGGCCGGTGAGCGGGCCTCCGTACCCGTATCCGCAGTGCTTTCTTGCTCAGTGCCTGAACAACCAAGGAGAGTGGTCCGTGTCCGAAACGGTGCTGGATGCCGCGTTCTTTGTACGCTGGATGACGGCGGCGGCCGCCGTCATCGACCGGGAGGCAGACCGGCTCACCGAGCTGGACTCCCCCATCGGTGACGCCGACCACGGAAGGAACATGCAGCGCGGCTTTGCGGCCGTGGTCAAGGTGCTGGAGGCGGAGCCGCCGGCGGCGCCCGGTGCCGTGCTGATCGCCGCCGGACGGCAGTTGATCTCCAGTGTGGGCGGGGCGTCCGGTCCGCTCTACGGGACGCTGCTGCGGCGGGCCGGCAAGGCGCTGGGCGAGGCGCCGCAGGTCTCGGCGAAGGAGCTGCGCTCGGCGCTGGCCGCCGGGGTGGCCGCGGTGGGGCAGCTCGGCGGCGCGGCGCCGGGTGACAAGACGATGCTCGACGCGCTGACGCCGGGCGTCGAGGCGCTGACGGCCTCCTTCGACGCGGCGGCCACGGCCGCCGGGGAGGGCGCGCTGGCGACCGTACCGCTGCAGGCCAGAAAGGGCCGGGCGAGCTACCTGGGGGAACGCAGCATCGGGCACCAGGATCCGGGGGCGACGTCCTCGGCGCTGCTGTTCGCGGCGCTCGCGGAGGTGGCGAAGTGAGCGCGCAGACGGCGGGCGGTACGGCCGGCGGCGAGAGCGCGCCGGTCGGGGTGGTACTGGTCTCGCACAGCGGGCCGGTCGCGGAGTCGGTGGCGACACTGGCGGTGGGGCTGGCCGGGGGCGGTGACACGGTGCCGGTGGCCGCCGCGGGCGGTACCCCGGACGGCGGTCTCGGTACGAGTGCTGAGCTGATCACCGAGGCGGCGCGGACGGTGGACCGTGGTGCGGGTGTGGCGATCCTGGTCGACCTGGGCAGTGCCGTACTGACCGTCAAGGCGCTGATCGCCGAGGGGGACGAACTCCCCGAGGGGGCACGGCTGGTGGACGCGCCGTTCGTGGAGGGTGCGGTGGCCGCCGTGGTCACCGCGGCGGCCGGGGCGGATCTGGACGCGGTCGCCGCGGCGGCCGGGGAGGCGTACGGCTACCGCAAGGAGTGAGGGACGCCGCGCGAGAGGCCGCCGGCCCCGCTCAGGGTTTGCGGGCGACGCCCGCGTAACAGGCGGCCTCCGCGTCGGTGACATGGGTGGCGTCCTCGGGACGGTCGGGGCGCCACTGGTGGGAGAGTGTGACGCCCGGTTCCAGCAGCTCCCAGCCGTCGAAGAAGCGCAGGATCTCGGCGCGGGAGCGGAACTGGAGCCGGGTGCCCGCATCGCCGTAGATCTTGATGATCTTCTGCATCGCCCCGGGGCTGAAGTCCGGTGTCGCATGGCTCAACGCCAGGGCGCTGCCGCTGGGCAGCGCGGCCTTGAGGGTCTCGACGATGGTGTGGGCGCGGTCCTGGCCGTCGTCGGGAACGAAGTGCATCAGGGCGTTCAGGCTGAGCGCGACCGGGCGGGTCAGATCGAGGGTGTCGAGGAACTGTGGCGCGGTGAGGATGCCCTCCGGGTCATTGACGTCGGCCTGGACGTATGCCGTGCGGCCCTCGGCGGTGCCGATCAGCAGGGCCGCGGCGTGCGCGAGGACGATCGGGTCGTTGTCGGTGTAGACCACCCGGGCGTCGGGCGCGACGCCCTGGGCGATGTCGTGGAGGTTCGGCGGGGTGGGGATACCGGTGCCGATGTCGAGGAACTGCCGCAGACCGGAGGCGGCGAGGACGCGGGTGGCGCGGTGCATGAATTCGCGGTTGATGCGGGCGGCGACCAGCGCGGCGGGGAAGACGCCCAGCACACTCCCGGCGGCCATCCGGTCGGCCAGGAAGTTGGTCTTGCCGCCCAGGAAATAGTCATAGATCCGGGACGAGTGGGCCCGGTCCAGCCGTAGGTCCACCACGGAATCGTGCTCGCTCATCGTGCGCTGCCTCCCCAATCCGGCATCCCGCCCGGCGCCTCCCCCGCGCACCATGATGCCCGTTCCATGAACCGCGCGCGCCCGGACAGCACATCAAACGCCGTCGCACGCCCGGCCGTTGGAGTGCGGCGCCCCGTATGTCCCGGGTCGTGCCGGAGCGCACCCGACGAGGTCCATGGCGGGCCGCGCCGTGCCACCGTCATGGGCGGCCACATGCCACTGTCATGCGTAGTCATATGAATACGCAGCGGCAGATTTTTACCCTACCCATGCCACAAATGGGCTCGCTATCCGGTTCATTGGAAGGTGAGGGCAACCGCCCTCCCGCTGCCGGTGGCCCCTCGGCGCCCGGCTCGGTGCACGGCAAACGGAACGAGGACGGCTCGTGAGTGCAGACCGGGACCGACCGCTGCCGGCGTGCGCTCCGGCGCATGTCCGTACCGCGGAGTTAGCCCCACTTCCCCGCTGTTCGCTCCCGGGCTCCGCGCCGGCCCCGTTCGACCACCGACTGTCGATCACCTTCGAAGCGTTCCTGGCCACACATGCGCGGAAGTGGCTGACCTACGCCTATCTGCACACGGGCAGCGAGGCCGCGGCCCGTGAGGTCACCCGGGCGGCGTACGGGCAGCTCGGCCGGCTGTGGCCGCATGCGCTACGGCAGGCGTCGGTGGAGGCGTACGCCTGGTCGGTCCTCAAGGAACGTGTCGTGGAGTGGCTGTACGACCACCACCAGCCCACCGCGCTCACCGAAACCGCCGCCTTCGCCGTCGTCACCCAGGCCCTGCTGCGTGAGTGTCAGCAGCAATTCGCCATGCTGGAGAGCCAGTTGGGGCTGTATGCGGCCATCGCCCGGCTGCCGGAGCGGCAGTGCGATGTGATCGTGCTGCGTCATGTCATCGGGTACAGCGACGCACAGATCGGCTCGCTGCTCGGCGTCGACGAAGTCACCGTCCGCTCCTACGCGAGCCGCGGCAAACGGAAGCTCGCCGCCGCGCTCGGCATCGACCAGGGAAACGCAAGGGGGAACTGACCATGTGGCACACCCGTCCCGCCGACCGCCGGGAGACCGTCGAGACGCTGCTCAGCGCGGCCGCGGCGGTGTCCGGAATCGATGACCTGGCCGGATTCTGCGACCTCGATGACGCGGGGGCGCTCAGCGGCCTCGGCGCGGCGCTGCGCGCGGGGTCCGGGGCCGCGGGCGGTCCGCCGACGACGGCGCGGCCGCTCCGGGCCGACCAGGGCGCGCCCAGCACCTATCCCAGCGCCCGGGACGAGGCCACCCATGAGCTCCAGCTGGCGTGCGCGCTGGTCGTCAATGCCGCGGCGGCCGCGGCGAGCCTGGAACGGCTGGTCGACGACCATCACATCGACCCCGAGGGCGCGCTGGTCTTCGCCTGTCTGCTGCACATCACCGGGCGCACCGACGCGGCGCACTTCTGGTGGCACTTCGGCGCCGGCGCCGGCAGCCGGACGGCCGCCTACTGCCTGTATCTGTCCCACCGCCGTGACGGCGAGTACCGCGACGCCGCCTACTGGCGCGAGCAGGCCGCCCACGCGCCGGACGAGGACCGCCGCTCGGTGGCCGCGTTCGACGAGAAGCAGCTGCTGCCGGACGCGGCCCGGCACAACCTCCTCGTCCAGTGGCACAGCGGGCTCGCGCCGACCCTGCCGACCGCGCTGGAGAATGTGATCAACCGCCTCGTCGTGGACGGCGACGACGAGGATTTCGGCGCGATCCCCCGCCCCTCGCCCACGCTCGTCCGGGACCTCGGCCGGGCCGAATAGCCTCCCGCCGCGCACCCCACGTCCACCTGCCCACCTGCCTCTTCGCCGGTTCATCACTCCCCTCCCCCGCCTGAATTGACGGGGTGTCACCCGGACCTTAGATTCGCAGAACGTCCGAGGTCCGTGGCTTGGCGCCGCCCGCCGCGCCCCGTGCCGTGCCCCGTGCCGTGCCCCGTCCTGGAGGTACCGGTGAGAGCCGCCCGTCCCGTCACACTGGCCACGCTGCTGTCCGTCGGCGCCGGCCTGCTGACCGCCCCCGCGGCACCCGCCGTCCCCCCGCACCGCGCCGCCGGCCGGCCGTCCCTGTTCGAGTCCACCGATCTGGCGGTGTCCGGTCAGGGGGCGCACACCTATCGCATCCCGGCGCTGGCCACGCTGCCGGACGGCACCCTCGTCGCGGCCTACGACCGGCGCAACGACAGCGCGGCGGATCTGCCGGGCAATGTGGATGTGATGGTGCGCCGCAGCACCGATCAGGGGCGCACCTGGAGCGCCGCGCAGGCGGCCGTGGACTACGACGGCGGGGTGGGCGCGGGCGATCCGAGCCTGCTCGTCGACCGCACGACCGGCCGGGTCTTCCTCTTCCACGCCTACGCGCCCAAGGGGGTCGGCTTCGGCAGCGCGGGCACGGGCAACGCCCACGACAGCACCACCGTGCTGCACACCGATTACCGCTACTCCGACGACGACGGCCGCAGCTGGCGCAGCCGGCGGATCACCCATGACCTCAAGGACCCCTCCTGGCGCGGCATCTTCGCCTCGTCCGGCACCGGCAACCAGCTCGCCGGCGGACGCCTGCTGCAGCAGTACGCGTTCCGCAAGGCCGACGGCAGCATGTGGGCGGCCAGCGCGTACAGCGACGACCATGGCGCGAGCTGGCGCATGGGGACGCCGGTGGGGCCGCTGATGGACGAGAACAAGACCGTCGAGCTGGCCGATGGCCGCGTCATGCTCAACAGCCGCACCAGCAGCACCACCCGGCGGCTGGTCGCACACTCACGGGACGGCGGGCTGACGTACGGCGTCCCGGTCGCGGACGACGAGCTGATCGATCCGGCCAACAATGCCTCGATCCTGCGCTACGACCCGACGGCACCGCCGCACCGGGCGCGGGCGCACTGGCTGCTGTTCAGCAATACGGCGAGCACCGGCGCCCGCGAGAACCTCACGGTGCGGGCGTCCTGCGACGACGGCCAGAGCTGGCCCATCGCCCGGTCCGTCGCACCGGGTCCGGCGGCCTACTCGACGCTGACCCGGTTGAAGGACAGGACCTTCGGACTGCTCTACGAATCCGGACCGTACCGGAAGATCACTTTTGCCCGGTTCGATGACGCCTGGCTGGGCGTGAACTGTCCGGCCGGCTGACCGCAGGCCTCAGGGCGCAGGCCTCAGGCCTCAGGCCTCAGGAGTCATCCTTTTCCTCGGACTTCCCCCCGGCCTTTTCCTCGGCCTTTGCCTCGGACGGGTCCTCCACCGAGGGCGGCCACGCCGGGCGGCTGGCGTCGGGGACCGCGGTCAGCGCATGGCCGACGGTGGGGTAGCAGGAGAAGACGCCGAGGGACTGGGTGCCGATCAGCAGCCGCAGCATGCGTACGCCGAGCGAGGCCAGCAGGAGCCTGCCCTCCAGGCGCCGGCAGAGCCATTCCAGGGCGAGCAGGCAGCTCAGCCCCCGTGAGTCACAGAAGCGCAGCGCGGTCAGATCGAGCACCAGAAAGCGGTGGCCGGCCGACACCACCGACCGTGCCTCGGCGAGAAAGGCCTGCTCCGTGCGGAGGTCCAGCTCTCCGCTCACCCGCAGCACCGCGCACTCTTCCGCCTGCACGATCGCAGTGACCGCCAACGACCGCATCTCCGAGCTCATGCCGTCCAGACTAAGCGCCGCCGCCGACTGCACCACCGCGGTGTCCCGCCGGGGCGCAACGGGCCGCCCCGGACACCGCCCCGGCCCGCCGCGTCCGTACGGGCCCTCCCCACGTGCCGTACGGGCACCCGTTCGTGCATACGGCCAAGCTGACAGCGCCCTGAAGCGGGCAGAAACGGTCAGGTTTTTTGCTGTTACGGGCAGCCTTTCGCGCCGCCCCGGTTGCTATAAACCTGATGCGGGCGGAAACGGGCAGCCCCGTGACCGAACGCAGACCGGAAACACCCAGAAGTCGGCAGGAGTGCGCCATGAGGGCCGAGGAACGCCAACATCGCATCCTCGCGCTCGCCCGGCAGTCCGGCCGGGTCGAGGTCGCCGAGGCCGCGTCGGAATTCGGGGTCGCCCGCGAGACCGTCCGGCGCGATCTGAGCGAGCTGGAGCGCCGGGGCCTGGTCCGGCGTACGCACGGCGCGGCGTATCCGGTCGAGAGCGCCGGGTTCGAGACCACGCTGGCCCGGCGGGAGACCCAGCAGGTGGACGAGAAGCGCAGGATCGCGGCGGCCGCCGCGGCGCTGGCCGGCGAGGCCGAGACGGTGTTCGTCGACGAGGGCTACACCCCTGAGCTGGTCGCCACGCTGCTGCCCACCGACCGGCCGCTGACCGTGCTCACCGCTTCGCTGCGGACCGCCTCGCTGGTCGCGGCGTCCGAATCGACCACCGTCCTGCTGGCCGGCGGCCGGGTCCGCTCCGGGACCCAGGCGACGGTGGGGTCCTGGGCCCGGGACATGCTCGCCCGCTTCGTGATCGACCTGGCGTTCCTGGGGGCGAACGGCGTCTCCCGGGAGCACGGCCTGACCACCCCGGATCCGGCGGTCGCCGAGGTGAAGGAGCAGGCCGTCCGCTCCTCGCGGCGGCGGGTGCTGGTCGGGGTGCACAGCAAGTTCGGCGCCAGCAGCTTCTGCCGGTTCGCCGAGGTACGTGACTTCGACACGATCGTCACCGACGCGGGGCTGTCCGCGCCGGAGGCGCATCGCTACTCGCTCCTGGGGCCGCAGGTGCTCCGGGTCTGACCGCGGCCGGGGCCGCCGGACGACCGGCCCCGCACCGCGGCACCACATCCCCCACAGCTGACCGCCGAAGGCCGGGCCCGCACCGCCGGCCGTCGGACGGCTCCCGGTCGTACCCGCGAAACGGCGCCGTACGCCCTGGAACCGCCGCTTGTGCGGCATTCGCCGGACATGCATGCCCCCTTGTCCCCAGAAAGGTACGAGCCGTGAGAGCACGATCCCCCGGACCAGGCCGCGGCGGCCGCTCCCTAGGGCTGACCGCCCTCGCCGTGGCCCTGACCCTGTCCACCGCCGGCTGTTACCGCGGCGCCGGCGACGCGGGCAACAGCGGCAGGAACACCATCAATGTCCTGATGGTCAACAATCCGCAGATGGTGGATCTGCAGCGGCTCACCGCCGAGCACTTCACCCAGGAGACCGGCATCAAGGTCAACTTCACCGTGCTGCCGGAGGACGATCTGCGCGACAAGATGAGCCAGGACTTCTCCAGCCAGGCCGGGCAGTACGACGTGGCGAGTGTCAGCAACTACGAGACGCCCATCTACGCCCGCAACGGCTGGCTGACCGAGCTGGGCACCCGTGCCGCCAAGGACCGCGCCTTCGACCAGGGCGACATCCTCGCCCCGGTCCGCTCCTCCCTCACCGCCGCCGACGGCAAGATCTATGCGGAGCCCTTCTACGGCGAGTCCTCGTTCCTGATGTACCGCAAGGACCTCCTCAAGGAAGCCGGGCTGACCATGCCCGCACGGCCCACCTGGCACCAAGTGGCCGCCCTGGCAGCCAAGTTGGACGGCTTCCGCAAGGGCATGAAGGGGATCTGTCTGCGCGGCCAGCCCGGCTGGGGCCAGCTGGCGGCCCCGCTGACCACCGTCGTCAACACCTTCGGCGGCACCTGGTTCACCAAGGACTGGCAGCCGAAGGTCGACAGCCCCGAGTTCACCCGGGCCACCCGGTTCTATGTCGATCTGGTCCGCAGGCACGGCGAGGCGGGCGCCCCGCAGGCCGGCTACACCGAGTGCCTCAACGACATGCAGCAGGGCAAGGTCGCCATGTGGTACGACGCGACGGCCGGGGCCGGTTCGCTGGAGAGCGCCGACTCCAAGGTCGCGGGCAAGGTCGGCTACGCACCGGCGCCGGTGGAGCGGACCCGTGACGCGGGCTGGCTCTACACCTGAGCGTGGGGCGTACAGAAGGCCAGTACGCACCAGGACGCGGCATGGAAGTTCATCCGCTGGGCTTCGGGCAAGGGCTATGAACGGCTGGTGGGCCGCGAGCTGGGCTGGTCGAGGGTGCCCGGTGGCAAGCGGGCCTCCCTCTACCGCGATCCGGCCTACGTCAAGGCGTCCGGGGCGTTCGCCGGACCGACCGAGCGGGCGATCAGCTCGGCCCGGCCGGGCGACCCCGGCGTACAGCAGCGCCCGGCCCCCGGCATCCAGTTCGTCGGCATCCCCGAGTTCGCCGACCTGGGCACCAAGGTCTCCCACGAGGTCAGTTCGGCCATCGCCGGGAAGCAGAGCGTGTCCGAGGCCCTCAGGAAGAGCCGGCGACCGGCGCAGGAGGTGTCCGATGCCTATACGGACCACTGAGCAGGCTCCCGGGGCCGAGGCGGTCGCCGTGCCCCGCGGCGGCAGCCCCGCGGCCCGCGCCCGCCGCACCGAGCGGGCGAAGAACTGGGCCCGCCGCGCCCCTCTTCTCCCCGCGCTGGTCTTCCTCGTCATCGTCACCCAACTCCCGTTCGTGGCGACCGTGGTGATCTCCTTCACCCGCTGGAACGCGCTGGCACCCGAGCACCGCGGCTTCGCCGCCCTCGACAACTACCGGGCCGTCTTCACCGATCCGGCGATGCGCGCCTCGGTGGGCACGACGGTGCTGCTGACCGTGACCGTGGTGCTGGTCAGCCTGCTGCTCGGGCTGGGTCTGGCGCTGCTCCTCGACCGTGGTTTCCGCGGCCGCGGGATCGTCCGCACCCTGCTCATCACGCCGTTCCTGGTCGTCCCGGTCGCCTCCGCACTGTTGTGGAAGCACGCGCTGTACAACGCCTCGTACGGGCTGCTCAACGGCTCACTGACGTGGATCTGGCGGCTGTTCGGCAGCGATGACCCGCCGCAGCCGGACTGGATGACCGACTCGCCGCTGGCCGCGGTGGAGGTGTCGCTGATCTGGCAGTGGACACCGTTCATGATGCTGATCCTGCTGGCCGGGCTACAGAGCCGGGCGACGGACGCCGTCGAGGCGGCCCGGATGGACGGCGCCTCCGCCTTCGACATCTTCCGCTATCTGACCCTGCCGCATCTGCGCCGCTACCTCGAACTGGCCGCGCTGCTGGGCACGGTGTACGTCGTGCAGAACTTCGACGCGGTGTTCACCATCACCTCCGGCGGACTCGGCACGGCCAACCTTCCGTACACCATCTACCAGACCTTCTACCAGGCCCATGACTACGGACGGGCGTCCGCGCAGGGCGTCGTCGTGGTGCTGTGTTCGCTGCTGGTGGCGACCTTCGCGCTGCGCACCGTCTCGTCCCTGCTGCGCGAGGAGGTCACCCGATGAACCGCGCCCCCCTGGCCCCGCGCCGCCCCGGCTCCCCCGCCGCACGGCGCCGGCGCCGCACCGGCAGCATGCTGGGCCTGGCGGCCTGGCTGTGCGGGATCGGCTTCTTCCTGCCCGTCGCCTGGATGGTGCTGACGTCCTTCCACAGCGAGACGGACGCGGCGACCAACCCGCCGAGCGTCGGCGCCGGGCTGAGTCTGCACGGCTACCGCGAGTTCTTCGGCGCGGGCAGCGGAGTCAGCCCCTGGCCGCCGCTGATCAACTCGCTGACCGCCTCCGTCGTCGCCACTGTGCTGGTGCTGCTGCTGGCGGTGCCCGCCGCCTACGCCCTCGCCATCAAGCCGGTACGCAAATGGAGCGATGTCCTCTTCTTCTTCCTGTCCACGAAGATGCTGCCGCTGGTGGCCGGGCTGCTGCCGATCTACCTCGTCGCGCAGAACACCGGGATGCTGGACAGCATCTGGCTGCTGGTCCTCCTCTACACCTCGATGAACCTGCCGATCGCGGTGTGGATGATGCGCTCGTTCCTCGCCGAGGTCCCGGTGGAGATGCTGGAGGCCGCGTCGATCGACGGCGCGGGGCTGACCACCACGCTGACCCGGATCGTGGCACCGGTCGCCATGCCGGGGATCGCGGCCACGGCCCTGATCTCCTTCATCTTCAGCTGGAACGAGCTGTTGTTCGCCCGGGTCCTGACGGGCATCGTGGCCGGTACCTCGCCGGTGTTCCTGACCGGACTCGTGACCAGCCAGGGCCTGTTCCTGGCCAAGGTGTGCGCCGCCGCCACCGTCATCTCCCTCCCGGTGATCGTCGCCGGATTCGCCGCCCAGGACAAACTCGTCCAGGGCCTGTCGCTTGGAGCCGTGAAATGAAAGCCGCAGTGATCAGCGCCCCCGGCACGGTCGAGGTCACCACCGTCGAGGACCCGGCGCCCGGCCCCCGCGAGGTCGTGGTCTCCGTCGCCGCCTGCGGGCTGTGCGGCACCGATCTGCACATCCTCCAGGGCGAGTTCGCCCCCACCCTGCCCGTCGTTCCGGGCCATGAGTTCGCCGGGACGGTCGTGGCGACCGGCAGCGCCGTCACCGAACTCGCCGAGGGCGACCGGGTGGCCGTCGACCCCTCGCTCTACTGCTTCGAGTGCCACTACTGCCGCATCGGCCGCAACAACCTCTGTGAGCGCTGGGCCGCCATCGGGGTGACCACGGCGGGCGGCGCCGCCGAGTTCGCCGTCGCCCCCGTCGGGAACTGCGTCAAGCTGCCCG
This sequence comes from Streptomyces sp. NPDC048637, assembly GCF_040650675.1. Taxonomy (NCBI): domain Bacteria; kingdom Bacillati; phylum Actinomycetota; class Actinomycetes; order Kitasatosporales; family Streptomycetaceae; genus Streptomyces; species Streptomyces sp. NPDC048637. The sequence continues at coordinate 50,136 of NZ_JBEZHQ010000027.1, read as the reverse complement.
ATCACATCCGTACCGAGGACGCGGCCCTGATCGAGCCGCTGTCCTGCGCCGTGCGCGGCTACGACATCCTGCGCTCCCAGCAGTTGGGCACCCGGGTCCTCATCTACGGCTCGGGCACGATGGGCCTGATGATGCTCGAACTCGCCAAGCGCACCGGGGCGGCCGGGGTCGATGTCGTCGACATCAACCCGCAGCGGCTGGCCACCGCCCGCACCCTGGGCTGCAGCAGCGCGGCCGGTTCCGCCGACGAACTGGACCGCCCGCGCGGCTGGGACGTGGTCATCGACGCCACCGGCAACGAGCACGCCATCCAGGACGCCCTGGGGCGGGTCGGCAAGGGCGGCACCTACCTCCAGTTCGGCGTCGCCGACTACGCCGCCCGCGCCACCATCGAGCCCTACCGCATCTACAACCAGGAGATCACCATCACCGGCTCGATGGCCGTTCTGCACAGCTATGAACGCGCCGCGGAACTCTTCGCGGCGGGCGCCCTGGACCCGGAGGTCTTCATCAGCGACCGGCTCCCGCTGGACCACTATGCGGAGGCGCTGGGCCGCTTCCGGGCGGGCGAAGGCCGGAAGATCCTGGTACGGCCGTGAGCCGGGCCCGGGGCTGATCCGCAAGGCAGGCCCTGTGGCGGTCCGGCAGTGGGTGACTCGTCCCCGGCGCTCAGTTCGGCAGGCGTACGGGGGCGAGCTCACCGTGCAGCAGCGCCGTGCCGAGCGGGGTGAGGGCATGGATGACCGAGCCGCCGTCGCGCCGGCTGCGGGCCAGGTTGGCCTCCCGCAGCGCGCTCACATGCTCGCTGGCCGAGGGGGCGGAGACCCGTAAGCGGCGGGCCAGTTCACCCGTGGTAGCCGGCGCGTCGAGCGCGGCGAGGATACGGGCCCGGGTGCGGCCGAGGAGGGTGGACAGCGCCTGCGGATGACAGCTGCGGGTGGTGGCCGGTGCCCAGGCCGTGGAGTGTTCCACGGGGTAGACCAGGACCGGCGGCAGGCCGGGGTCGGCGAGGGCGATGGGCCGGCGCCAGCAGAAGTGCGAGGGGATCAGCCGCAGCCCCCGCCCGCCCAGCCGCAGATCGCGGTCCTGGGGATAGTCGACGTACAGCACCGGCGGCTCCCAACGGAGCGCGGGGCGGAGGCTGTTGAGCATCCCGTCGACGCCGCCCCGGCAGAGGGCGCGGGCGCGGGCGCCGCGGTCGGAGTCGACCGTGGCGGCCGCCTCCGTCCAGTCGGGGGCGATCACCGCGCGGTGCACCTCCTGGAGCGCGCGGGCCAGCTCGTCGAGCGGCTCCCGGCTCCCGGCGGCCAGCGCGGCGGTCCAGCGCGGGAGCCGGTCCGGCAGCGCGGCCCGCGCGGATTCCGCGGTCAGCCGGACCGGGGAGGTGTCCCGCAGCGCCGCCAGCCCGGCGGCCAGCCCGTCGCGGGACGCGTCGGGAGTGAGGAAGTCCGGGAAGTAGCGGGCCTCGGCCGGGGCCAGTGCGCTGATCAGCCGGGCGGCGCGGGTCAGTCCCCGGGCGTCCAGTTCGCGGCGGGCCCGGGCGCGCCAGGCGCCGTACACCGGTACCCCGCGCGCCGCCGGTGCGACATGGTGCAGGGCGAGCACCGTCTCCCACAGGGGATCGGGTGCGTCGGCTATCTGTACCCGCGCGATATCCCGGTCTTCGAAGTGAATACGCAACATGCGGCCCCCGCGGCATGCTCATGACCCCGTTGCCAGGGCCCCCGTTCGGGACCGGGTCGGACGGCCCCGCCGCCAGACTGCCGGTGCGAAACGGGGGTGTCCAGGGCGAGTTGTGGCGTGTGGCCTGCGCGGGTGGTGAAGCCGGGGAGTGCGCGGCGCCCGCGGTCAGTCCCCGGTCGCGAGCCGTTCCGCCAGCCGCTCCAGGAACACCCGCTGGCCCGCCACCAGCCGCGTTCGCGCCTCCTGCGGGCCGAACCAGGCCACCCGGTCGATCTCGGGGAACGTGCCGACCACCCCGGATCCGGGCGGCCACTCCCTCTCGAAGGTGCCGGGCACGACCCGCTCCGGATCGAGATCGCTCTCGACGGCCCAGACCGTCACCACCTTGCCGCTCGACTGGCGGGCCTCGCCCAGCGGGAGACAGCGCCCCTCGGGAGGCGGGATGCCCAGCTCCTCCTCGAACTCCCGCCGGGCCGCGTCCCAGGCTTCCTCCGGTGGTACGTACTCGCCCTTGGGCACGGACCACGCCCCCGCGTCCCGCCGTTCCCACAACGGCCCGCCCATGTGCGCCAGCAGCACCTCGACACCGTGCGCCGTGCCCCGGTACAGCAGCAGTCCGGCACTGCGTTTCCCGGCCATGGCGGCTACGACGCCCCGCCGTCGTGCGCGGTGAGCACGGTCTCGACGGTGTCCGCCTCGGCCGCCGTCTTGTCCTGCCGGTAGCGCACCACCCGTGCGAAGCGCAGGGTCACGCCCGCCGGGTAGCGCGAGGAGGTCTGCAGCCCGTCGTAGGCGATCTCGACGACGAGTTCCGGACGCACCGTCACGACATGGCCGTTGTCCGCCACCGCGAGTTCCTGCAGCCGCTCGGTCTGCCAGCCGAGGGTGGCGTCGGTGAGGCCCTTGAACGTCTTGCCCAGCATCACGAAGCCGCCGTCCGGTGCCCGCGCCCCGAGGTGGAGGTTGGACAGCTTCCCGGTGCGCCGGCCGTGTCCCCACTCCGCGGCCAGCACCACCAGGTCCAGGGTGTGCACGGGCTTGACCTTCAGCCAGGCGGCGCCGCGGCGGCCCGCGCTGTAGGGGGCGTCCAGTGCCTTGACCACGACGCCCTCATGGCCCCGGCGCAGGGTGTCGGCCCAGAACTCCTCGGCGGCCGCGCGGGCGGCGGCGTCGGCCGGGTCGCGGACCACCTGGCGGCGCACCCGCAGCGGCTCGGGGACCAGCCGGGCCAGCTCCGCATGCCGCTGCTCGCCGGGGAGTTCCAGCAGGTCGCGGCCGTCGACCGACAGTACGTCGAAGAAGACCGGGGACAGCGGCAGCGCGGCCCGCGCCGCGGAGACGTCCACCCGCGAGCCGAACCGTCCCGCGACCCGCTGGAACGGCACCGGCCGGCCCGCGCCGTCCAGGGCGATCACCTCGCCGTCGAGGATGAAGCGGGTGGCCGGCAGGTCCCGGGCGGCCGCGGTGACCTCGGGGAGCCGGTCGGTGACCTCGTCCAGGGTGCGGGTGTGGATGCGGACGTCCGGCCCGTCGCGGTGCACCTGGACGCGGATGCCGTCGAGCTTCTCCTCCACGGCACAGGCGCCGAGCCGGTCGACCGCCTCGGCCACCGACTTGGCGCTGTGCGCCAGCATCGGCCCGACGGGCCGGCCGACGGTGAGCCGGAACTCCGCGAGCGCCGGCGGCCCCTCGGCGAGCAGCGCCCGCGCCACGTCCGGCAGCGATCCCGCCAGCATCACGGCCCGCCGGACGTCCGCCGCGGGCACCCCGGTCGCGGCGGCGAGTCCTTCGGCCGCGATGGCGTCCAGCGCGCCCTGCCGCACCTCGCCGGTGAGCAGACCGGTCAGGAACCGCTGCTCCTCCGCCGTCGCCGCGGCCAGCAGCTCCCGGACGAGTGCGCGCCGCTCGGCCTGCGCCCCGGACCCGGAGACCCGGGCCAGGCCGGTCAGTGCCGTGTCCACGTCCCGTACGGTCAACGTGGCGCGGTCCGCGGCCGGCACCGGCTCGCGCAGCACGCTCCAGCCGATCCCGATCCGCCCCTGGGGCAGCCGTCCGGCGAGATACGGGATGACCACCGGCACGTCCTCCGGCGCCGCGGCCCGGAACAGCCCGGCCAGCAGCGCGATCTTCCGCGAACGCGCCGAGGTCGCGGCGACCTCCCCCGACACCTGTGCGAGATGCGCCAGCAGCATAGGGCCATGGTGCCCCCGCGGCGCCGTCCCCGCTTCCCCGGGCGGCGGGGGCCCGCGCCCGTCCCGGTGCCCCGTCTCACGGGGCGAGGTAGGAGTGGAAGAGGTTTTCCGGGTCCCACTGGGCCTTGATCTCCTGCAGGCGGTCCCAGGTGGCGGGGGCGTAGGAGCGCCGGGCCCGTGCGGGATCGGCCTCCAGGTCCGTCTCGGCGATGTAGTGGCAGCCGTCGCCCCCGGGGTCCGCGGCGGCCATGGCGTCCCGCAGCCAGCGCGCATTGTCCAGGTCCCCGGCCGGGTCGTCCCAGATCGCGTAACACACGAGGTAGGAGTTGCCGAGCGGGGCGAAAGCCATGTTCCGCAGCAGCGCGGGGTCCTGGGAGACCGGCTGCACGGGCGAGAGCACCAGGGACTTCCCGGAGGGGGCGTGGGCGACCGCCTCGGCGATCCGGGTCAGCTGGGTGGAGTAGCTCTCCGGTGACCACAGAGTGTCCGCCGCATACCGGTGTGCGGGCGGCCAGATCGCCGCCGCGCCCTCGTGCAGGGCGGCGAAGGACACCGGAGCGGGCGGCCGCCGGGTGACGGCGCAGGCGCCGAAGGGGCAGTCGGCGAACGGCTCCAGCGCCTGCCGGGCGTCCCGGTCCGTCGCGGTGAACGCGGTGGCGGCGACCGTGATCCGGGGTCCCCGCGGAATGCCGGCCGCCGGTGGACCGGAGGACGCGAGGACGAAGGCCGTTTCGACGTACGGCGGGAGGCGGCGCGCGAGCGGCTCCGCCCACTTCGTGACCCGGGTGACCTCGGCCAGCGGGAAGGTGAGGCCGGTCGTCATGATCGAGGCAGGGTGGGGGTGCAGGGCGAGGCGGAAGCCGGTGACGGCCGCGCAGAACCCCGGCCCGGCGCCCCGGGCGGCCCAGAAGAGATCGGGGTACTCGGTGTCGCTGCAGGTGACCGTCCGCCCTTCGGCGGTGACGGCCCGGATCTCCCGTACGTCGGCGCAGGAGGCGCCCCAGGCGCGGGAGTTCCAGCCGAGGCCGCCGCTGAGCAGAAATCCGCCGACCGCCACGGTGGGGCAGTGGCCGACGGGGAAGGCCAGGTCCTGCGGGGTGAGGGCCGCGACCAGGTCCTGACCGGTGGCGCCGGGCCCCACCGTGGCGGTCGCCGGGCCGGTGCCGTGCGCGGGTGTGCTGCCGCACTGCCGGAGCCCGGAGAGGTCGAGCAGCAGGCCCCCGTCGCGCAGTGGTGAGCCGGACCAGTTGTGCCCGCCGGAGCGCATCGAGACCCGCAGGCCCTGGGCGCGGGCACCGGTGAGGGCGTGCACCACGTCCGCTTCCGTGGCGGCCCGCACCAGGGCCTCGGGGAACCGCCGGGGCGTGACCTCGTTCCACACCGCGCCGGTCCGGGCGTCCTCGTAGCCGGGGTCACCCCGCCGGATCAGCGGGCCCTCGATGTCCGCCGCAACTGCCGTTGCCCGTGGGCGCATTGCGGCCTCCTCACCAGATCTGGCCAGTGATCATGCCGAAGACGCCGATGAACACCGCATAGCAGAACACCACCAGCGCCATCCCCAGCACCTGCACCCGGCGGGTGCGGACACGGGCGGGCACCAGCCAGAAGGCGAGCACCCTGTTCACCGTCGGCATCAGCAGCCAGGTCAGCGCGCTGACGCTCAGCACATTGGAGAGGAACAAGCCGATGTACTCCCGGACTTCGAGCTTCTCCAGTCCGTATCCCACGGTCAGGTTGAGCACCATCACCGTCGGATAGAGGGCCAGCAGAACGGTCATGGCCTGTTTCCAGTTGGGCGGCGCGCTCTGGTCCGTGCCGTGGTCGAACCGGAACCACCCGCTGAACGACGAACCGACCTTGCGCACGTCGTAGGAGGTGAAGTATTTGCTCCCCTCCTCCAACAGCTTCTTGCGTACGTCGGATTCGAGCCAGTCATCGAGGTGCGCACGCGAATCGAACCGGAAGACGACGACCCAGTTCTCCTGCACGCCCGCCACCGGCGCGAACAGTTCGGACCCCATGAAGCCCGGTGCCTTCTCCTGCTCCCTGAGCGTCTTCTCCTGCCAGTGCTGAAAGCCCGCTTCGCGGCCCGGCTTCACCTCGTGGGAGATCACGGCCGTGACCACCTCCGGAGCCGGCTGGGCGGGACTGCCGCCCTGGAGCACCTCCTGCGTCGGGGGGCCCTCGAAGAGTCCGTGCGCTTCGTGCAGCAACTCCTGCCGCCGGTCCGAATCCAGCCATGCGGTCAGATAATCCATGGCGGAAAAGCGGAATACGGCCACCCATTCATTGGCCTCACCGGCGCCGGGCGGATAAACCTCGGCACCCACAAAACCCTCGAATTCGCGGGCCGCCTCATTCGTTCTGTCCTGCCAGCGCTGGTACTCGCCGGCCCGGCCCTCGCGCACCTTCAGCGAGGTCACGACGGTGGCGTTGACGGCCGTGGAATCACGGCTTGCACGGGCACTCACATCGAGTAGCCTAGTACATAAGGGAATTATGGGGCAAATTGGGCATTTGTTCAGTCCATTCCCGCAGAGGAACCGATGCCGATCGGAGAGTCCGTGATGGAAGACAAAGAACTCCTCGCAGAGGCCGTACGGCTGGCCACGGAATCCGTGGAGAACGGCTGGGGCGGCCCGTTCGGCGCGGTGCTCACGCGCAACGGGGACATCCTCGCCCGTGGGCAGAACCGCGTTCTGCTGACCGGCGACCCCACCGCCCACGCCGAGATGGAGACGATCCGCAAAGCCATCCAGATCCTCAACCCTGAGGCTCCGTCAATCGCCGTGGAGCATCAGAACGAGAGCACGCTGGAGTACGTCCCCCGGCCCGAAGGGTCACCGGACCCGGTGGCGGAACGCGCCCGTATGCTGCAGGGCTGCTCGATCTACATCAGCGGCGCCCCCTGCCCGATGTGCATGAGCGCCATCTACTGGTCGCGGATCGACGCGGTGTACTACAGCTGCGACCTGGCGGACACCGCGCGGATCGGCTTCGATGACACGTTCCAGTACGAGGACTTCAAGAGGCCTCTCGACGAGCGACGGATCAAGATCGCACAGATCTACCCCGAGATGGGCGCCCATGCCTATGCGGCATGGACCGACCGGCCGGACAAGCACCCGTACTGACAACCCCGTACTGACAACGGGTCACCGGCCGCCGCGAGGGCGGGCAGACCGATGTCCGTCGCGCGGCGGGCCGCCGGCCCCGACCTGCACCTGAGCCGTCAGGATCTGAAACGTTCCGGACGGCTCACTCGTACATCACGTACTCCGGCTGCGGCCGGAGGGCCAGTACCTCCTTCGGCGTCATGAGGCGACTGCCCTCGGCGTCCTCCTCGTAGAAGAGCTTGAAGCCGGTGTGCAGGCCATCGGGCAGGTCGTCGACCAGCTTGCGCCAGGTTCCGCGCTTCAGGCCGGGCGAGCCGATGCCGTCGGCGCTCTTGATCAGCGCCACGCCGGGCTGGGGACGCAGTGCCGACTGCTCGCTCACCACGGACGTGGCGACCTGATGGAAGACCAGCGGCTTCTGCGGCAGATCGTGCGCCTCGACCAGCCCGGACAGATAGCGGGCGACCTCGGTCAGCTCATGGCCGTCGGTGTGCCCGTAGGTGTCGCCTGGCACCTCGCCCGGGCGCATCTCCCATTCCGGGTCGAGGGCGATCCCCACGTCCGGGTGGACGAGCCAGTCGCGCAGCGCCTTGACCTCGTCGAGCACCCGGGCACGGCCCGGCTGGATGTTCAGCAGCAGCAGCCCGCGCCGGGTGCGCGCCAGCCGGTGGAAGCGGCGGATGGTGTGGTCGGGCGTCCGTGAGCGGTACCTGCCGTCCGCACCGGCCGTGGAGTTGGCGACCGTCGCCAGGAGTTCGAGTACCGGCAGCGGTTCACGCCCCGCGGCGTAGGAGTGCGCCACCTTCTCCGCCTCGGCGGCCCGCCGCCCGGGGTCACCGGTCCCGAGCCTGCCGAGCGCCGCGGCGCCCGGCAGGCCACAGAACCCGACCAGCCGGTACCGCGGGAACAATTCCCTTCCGCCGCGCGGGAGTTCGGGACGGCGGCGCTTCGTCGGGCGGCCCGAGGGCGCGGAGCCGGACGGGCCCGGGGTGCCGGTCCCGGCCGACGGAGACCCCGGCCCGCCGGGCGGTGAGGCCCTGGACGCGGAGCCGGCACGCGAGGACGTGCCCGCGCAGGCGGTGAGCAGTCCGAGCCCGGCCGCTGTCGTGGCCGCGAGCATCTGACGCCGGCTCGCGTGCGGCGCCACCGTGGGACGGCGGCCCGCCACCCCGGCCGTGCGTATCTCTGCGTCGGTTCGCCCTGGCACCTCGTCCGCCACACTGTCTCCGTCGTCCGCCACACTGTCTCCGTCCCCCGGCATCCGGCCGGCGGCCGGACACCGGTTGTCGTGCGGACCGGTCCGGTCCGGTCCGTGCAGTGCGCATCTCCAGACCCTCCGCGGCAAAACCCATGGTGGTAACGATCAAGCCAGGTTGACCCAGGCCGCTCGCCCGTACGTCATCGCCCCGCCCGGCCGCCCGCCGGCGGCCCTGCCGAGCGCCCCGGCGGCGGGCCGGTCCGCGTAGCGTGAGAGCGTGATCAGGCCCCGACGCCTCGAAGCCCTGGACGACGCTCCCGAAGCCGTCCGGCACCGCACCCCCGTCCACCGGCTGTGGTACGCCGCTTACGGCTCCAACATGCATCTCGACCGGCTCACCGCCTACCTGGCCGGCGGCCGGCCGGCCGGTGGACTGCGCAGCTACCCGGGCTGCCGGGACCCCCGCGGCCCCGCACGTACGGCACCGATCATGCTGCCGGGACTGCTCTACTTCGCCACCGAATCGCAGGTGTGGACCGGCGGCAGGGCCTTCTACGACCCCGGCGCCGCACCGTACGGCCACGGGGACAGTCGGCCGGGAATCGACGAACTGCCCGCCCGCGGCTATCTGCTGACGCTCTCCCAGTTCTCCGATATCGCCGCTCAGGAGATGTACCGGGAGCCCGGCGAGGATCTCGATCTGACGGAGGCCGTCACCCGTGGCCGGTCCCGGCTCGGCCCCGGCCGGTACGAGACGCTGGTGTGCGCCGGACTGCTGGACGGTTACCCGGTGCTGACCTGCACCGCCCCGTGGAGCAGCCAGGACGTCGCCGTGAACCCGCCCTCCGCGGCCTATCTGCGGCATATCGCGGCCGGCATCGTCGCCTCCCACGGGTGGAGCGCCCGCCAGGCCGCCGGATATCTCGCCGGCTGCCCGGGAGCCGACGGACACTGGACGGCGACGCAGATCGCGGCGCTCCTCACCGCCCCGCCCTGACCGTCCGCCCCGCTCCCGGCACACCGTCCGCACCGCGTACCGGCCGCCGCCGCGCCCGCCCCGGGGACACGGGAGCGCCTCGGACGCCAGGACCGACCTCGCACGCCCTGGGACCCGGACCTTCGGGCCCCGGCGTCGTCCTGCTCCACTACCGGCGCCCCGGAGCCGCTGCCGCAGGGTGATCTCCACCCCGGCTCACGGGGCGGGCCGCTCCCGCGGGCCGGGCAGACCGAGCAGTCCCGGCAGCTCGGCGAAGGAGTCGAGTACCCGGTCCGGGGTGCCGCCGGCCGCGCGATGGGTCTCCGGGAGATATTTGCCGGTCTTGACGAGCACCCCGGTGAGCCCGTGGCGCTGCGCCGCCAGCACATCGGACTCGATGTCGTCGCCCACCATCAGCGTTTCCGACGCCGAGGCGCCGAGGTGCGCCAGGGCGGTGGCGAAGAACGCTTCGGCGGGTTTGCCGGTGACCACCGCCTCGGCCCCGGCGGCCCGTTCCAGGCCCGGCAGGAAGGCTCCGGTGTCGAGGTCGAGCCCGTCCGCCGTACGCCAGTAGAGATTGCGGTGCATGGCGACCAGCCGGGCACCGCGCTGCAGATGGCGAAAGGCGGTGTTGAGGGCCGCATAGCTGAATTCGTCGCCCGCACCGCCGAAAACCACCACATCCGGCGCCCCCCGGCCCTCTTCGCCGGCCCCCTCCCCGATGACCTCCACCCCCTCCAGATCCGCCCGGACCTCCCCACTGTTGATCAGCAGACAGCGCGCGTCCGGATGGTGTTCGCGCAGGTAGGCGGCGGTGGCGGCGGGTGCGGTCAGAATGTCGTCGGCGCCGACGGGGAATCCCTCCCTGGCCAGCCGCCCGGCGATCACGGCGCGGGTCCGCGAGGTGGTGTTGGTGACCAGCAGCAGCGGGAGTCCGGCGGCGCGCAGCCGCTCCATGGCCGCGACCGCGCCGGGCAGCGCCTTCCAGGACACGGTGAGCACACCGTCGATATCGATCAGGACCGCTCCGATTCCTTTCATACGCCGACGGTAACCACGGCCGGCCGTGGCCGGGCGGACGGCCGGGCCGGTCCACCGCCCGACTTGCGAAGTAGCCGTGGATGGGGTTATTTCGAAGTGAGGTGTGAACGCAGCTTCCGTTCTCCCCTGGCTAGGGGGTGCACACTGTGCTGTTCACTGACCGCGCGGATGCGGGGCACCGTCTCGCCGAAGCGCTACGGCACCTGGAGGGGGAAGAGCCCGTCGTGCTGGGCCTGCCCCGTGGCGGGGTCCCGGTGGCCTTCCAAGTGGCGCGGGCGCTCAAAGCCCCGCTCGATGTGATCGTGGTCCGCAAACTGGGCGTCCCCTACCAGCGCGAGCTGGGATTCGGCGCCATCGGCGAGGGCGGCGTGCGGGTGATCAGCGACGACATCGTCCGCCGGGGCCGGCTCGAACAGGCGGATCTGGCCTCCGTGGAGCATGCCGAGGCGGCGGAACTCGCCCGGCAGGCGGAGCGTTTCCGTGCCGGGCGGCCGCGGCTCTCCCTCGAAGGCCGGACGGCGGTCGTGGTGGACGACGGGATCGCGACCGGCGCCACCGCGGCGGCCGCGTGCCAGGTGGTACGCGCCCAGGGCGCGGCCCGTGTGGTGCTCGCCGTACCCGTGGCGCCTCCGGACGCGGCCGAGCGGCTGCGCAGCACGACCGATGAATTCGTCTGTCTCTCCACCCCGTTCGCCTTCTCCGCCGTCGGCGAGTGGTACCAGGACTTCTCCCAGACCCCCGACGACGAAGTCGTCGCGCTGCTGGCCCAGGCCGCGGCCGGTCCAGAGCCGGAAGGCTCCGCGCCGGACGCGCAGACCGCGGCGGGCGAGGATGTCGAGAAGGAGGTGGCGATCGACGCCGCCGGGGTCCGGCTGACCGGGGACCTCAGCCTGCCGGCAGGCGCCCGGGCGGTGGTGATGTTCGCGCACGGCTCGGGCAGCAGCCGCCACAGCCCACGCAACCGGCTGGTCGCGGCGGCCCTGAACGAGGCGGGTCTGGGCACCCTGCTCTTCGATCTGCTCACCCCGGCCGAGGAAGCCCACCGGGCGAACGTCTTCGACATCGCCACCCTCGCCGAGCGGCTCACGGACGCCACCGGCTGGCTGCGCGACCGCACCGCCGTACCGGTCGGCTACTTCGGCGCGAGCACCGGCGCCGCGGCGGCGCTGTGGGCCGCCGCTTCCCCCGGCGCGGACGTCGGTGCCGTGGTCTCCCGCGGTGGCCGCCCCGACCTCGCCGGACCGCTGCTCCCCGGGGTACGGGCGCCGACTCTGCTCATCGTCGGCGGCAACGACAGCCTGGTCATCGACCTCAACCGGGAGGCCGAGGCGGCGCTGCGCTGCGATACCCGCCTCGACATCATTCCCGGCGCCACCCATCTCTTCGAGGAGCACGGCGCGCTCCAGCAGGTCGCCGACCTCGCCCGGGACTGGTTCATCAGCCACTTGGTGAAGGAGTCGTAGCGGGCCTTGAGCGAGCCCGCTGCGGCCCGTCAGCCGATGGCCTTCCGGTCGATCGCCTCAGATGACCTCGTCGATCACCTCAGATGACCTCTCAGCCGACGGCCTCAGCCGACGCTCTCAGTCGATGGTGATCTCACCCATCGCGCTCCAGCCGTCCGCGCCCTCGATGGTGGTGCTCACAATGTCGGGGGTGCGGCGCAGCAGCGGGCGCATCTGCTCGATCCCGGCGCGGAAGTGGTCGGAATTGACATGCGCTTCGGCGGCGTCGTCCTTGAATGCCTCGACCAGGACATAGGTGTTCGGGTCCTCGATACTGCGGGACCATTCGAACCACAGGTTGCCGGGCTCGGCGCGGGTGGCCTCGGTGAAGGCGGTGACGTGCTGCGGCCACTCTTCGGCGTACTCGGGCTTCACGGGAAACTTGACGACGATAAAGATCATCCGCCAATTCTAGATCACCTGGCACCCGGTGCCGTCAACCCCTCACCCCGAGGCGTCCGGTTCGGCCTCTTTGGGACGGCTCAGCGATTTGACGATTACCACCCCGAGCACGATCAGCGCCACCCCCAGCCACACCGGCCCGGCACCGAAGGCGAGCACCAGGATGCCCACCGGCGTCAGATAGCCCGCCAGCGGGATGAGAAAGCTGCTCACCGGGGGTTCGGGCGGGCCGGGAAGGTTCCGTTCGCGCAGCGACCGCGCCCGCACGACGTCCGGGTACCACTCCGTGAACTGCAAGGCCGCGACGATGGCCGCGATCTGGATGATCCAGCCCGTCCAGAGGTTATGGGAATTGTGCAGCACGAGGTCGCCATACGCTCCCGCTATCGCCGCCACACCGAATGCGGCACCCCACGCACCCGTGATGTAGTAATTGGTCCGCAGAAATCTGGGCTCGTTCCAGAATTCCCGGGGCACCTGTTCCCGGGCGTACTGCAGGGTGAACGGCACCCGGCACGCCATGGACCCGAGGGCGATCGCCATCAGCGCGATGTTCGCGACCTCCCCCGCATAGTTCTCCAGCCAGCGGTGTGCGCCCGGGGAGGCGAAGAGGCCGATGACCGCCATCACCGCGAAGAACACCACATCGCAGATCTCAAGGATTTTGAAGGAGCTCCCGGGACGGCGTATGCGGCCCATGATGACGAGCGCCACGGCGAGCGCCAGGGCTATTCCGACCGCCAGCTCGAAGCGGCCCGGCCCGACGAGGACCGACATCGCGATCCACGGCGACATGCCGATGACGGGGCTGTCGAGAAACTGCGACAGCCGGCCACCGGCAGCGGTATCCGTCGTGCCGGGTGACATGGCAACAGCCCCTCCTGGGAGGCGAAACTCCCTTCCACGCTAAACCGCCGCCCGGGCTCCCTCTACTCGGGCTTGTCGGGGCGCGCATCCGGCGAGGACCCGGGCACGTATCAGGGGCGGGTCAGGGTCGCGTCAGGGACGGATCGGGGAGAGCCCTGACGCCGGCGCGGCGCGTACCCGCGAAGCTGTTCGGTATGAGCCTTTCTTCCTTGTCCCGCAGGGCAGTTGTGGGGGCCGCACTGTCCGGTGCGGTGGTCGCCGCGACGGCGGGCCCGGCCCGTGCCGCATCCCGTCCGGCCCCGTCGTCGGGCGGCGGTCCGGCCCGCCCGGTCCCGTCCGCTGCTGCCCCCGTCCCTCCGCTGAATGTGCCCGCGCTCCGGGCCGCCCTCTCCGACCTGGAGCACCCGCAGCTGACCGCGGCCCAGCTGCGGGTGAGCGGTTCGGCCGGGCGGTGGTACGGCAGCGCGGGCGTCGCCGACCGGGAAACCGGCCGCGGGGTCCATGAGCGGGACACCTTCCGGATCGGCAGCATCACCAAGGTGTTCGTGGCGACGGTGGTGCTGCAGCTCGCCGCCGAGCGCCGGCTGTCACCGGAGCTGCCGGTGCAGCGTCTGCTGCCCGGTCTGCTGCCGGCGGCTTTCCCGCCGATCACGGTGTTACAGCTGCTGAACCACACCAGCGGACTCCCCGACGAGCAGGCCCCGCCCTACGACCCGTCCTGCCCGGAGGCCATCGCCCGGCACCGCTACGACCGGTGGACGCCCGAACAGCTCGTGGCGCGGGTGTCGCACGGCCCCATGAAGTTCACCCCCGGCACCGCGCAGGAGTACCGGGGCATCAATCACGTCCTGCTGGCGCTGCTGATCGAACGGCTGACGGGGTGCCGCTACGGCGAGGCGATCGGCCGCCGCATTCTGCGCCCGCTGGGTCTGCGGCACACCAGCGTGCCCGGCAACGACCCGCGGATTCACGGGCCGCATGTGCACGGCTATCTGAAGATGACGGACGGATCCCTGCTGGACATCACCGAGTTCCACCAGTCGGCCGCCTGGGGAGAGGGCGAGATGATCTCCCACACCGGCGATCTGGACCGCTTCCTGACCGCCCTGTTCTCGGGCGAACTCCTGCCGCCCCATGAGCTGGAGCGGATGTTCACCCTGCCGCCGGACGAGGTGCGCATGCTGGACGGCAGCCCGGCGCGCTATGCCGCGGGCCTGCAGACCGTCACGATGAACGGCATCACACTGTGGGGCAAGACCGGTGAGCGCTACGGCTATTCCTCGGCCATGGTCGCCACCCGTGACCAACAGCGCCGCGCGGTCTTCTCGTTCAACCCGACCCGGCGCGACGCCACCCAGGCGCAGGTCTCCCAGCGGATGACCGAGGCCCTGACGAAGGCGTGAGCCGGGGCGTCATACCGCTGTGGGCTCCGCGCGTCCGCGGAAGCACGGACGCGGGGAGCCCACAGAAACCCCATCGGCGAGGTCGGTCGCAGCCTTCGCTCAGGACTGGGGCCGCTTGCCGTGGTTGGCACCGTTCTTGCGACGGGCCTTCTTCTTACGACGGCGCTTCGATGACATACGTCTGTCTCCTTCCTCAGTGACTCAGCGATGCTTTTCGCCGAATTTCTACCACTTCTCAACGGTATCTCGCCCGGCGATCACGAAGCCGCGTACCCAGGCCTGCGGGGGCCCACCCCCTCCCGGTTTGTGAATCACCCCACGGAAGTGCCGCCCACCCGGTCCCGCACGAGGTCACAGATCGGCTTCCTCGCCCAGGTACAGCGCGGCGAACGCCTTCGCGGCGGACTCGGACCCCAGCAGCCGCCGCAGCCGCGCACGGGCCGTGCCCGCCCGGAAGCGGTCGCCGGACGAGGCGCCGTGCAGCACGTACGACAACCACTCCGAGAACTCCAGGTACTGCCAGACCCGCCGCAGACACGCCTCCGAATATCCGGCGAGACCACTGTCGTCGCCCTCGTAGTGGGCGATCAGCGCGTCGCCGAGCAGCAGCGCGTCATTGAGCGCGAGGTTCATGCCCTTCGCGGCGATCGGCGCGACCAGATGTGCCGCATCACCCGCCAGGTGGAGGCGGCCGAACGTCATCGGCTCCACCACGTAGTTGTGCATGTCCAGGACCACCTTCTCGATCAGTTGTCCTTCGGTCAGCGGCGGGGCACCGTCGGCGGCGAGCCGGTGGCGCAGTTCGTCCCACACCCGCGTATGCGACCAGTCCTCGGCCTCCGCACCGGGCGCGACCTGGAGGTAATAGCGGGTGACCTGGGGGCTGCGGGCCATCTGGGCGCCGAATCCGCGCTCGTGGATGCCGAAGACCACCCCGTCCGCGGACGGCGGCGCCTCGGCGAGGAGGGCGAGCCAGGCGACGCCGTCATCATGGCGGGTGAGGGCCGCCCGGCCGGCGGGGACGGCCGCCCGGGTCACTCCGCGTGCGCCGTCGCAGCCCGCGATGAAGTCGCAGGCGATACGGTGCCGGGCGCCGGTCACCGGATCGGTGTACGACACCGCCGGCCGGGCGCTGTCGATGTCGTGCAGTGCCACCTCACGTACCCCGAAGCGGACGTCGCCGCCCGCCCGGTCCGCGTACGACGCCACCAGGTCGGTGACCAACAGGGGCTGCGGATAGACGAAGTGACGGCGCCCCGACAGCTCCGCGGTCCGTATTGTGTGCCGCTCCCCGTCGAAGCGGAACTCGAACTCGCCCTGCGTCTCGGCCCGTTCGAGCAGCCGGTCGGCCAGCCCGCGCCGGGCCAGCGCGCGCACCGCCCACTCCTCCAGGAACCCGGCGCGCGGCCGCTGCTCGATGAACTCCCTGCTCTCCGTCTCCAGCAGCACACAGTCGACTCCGGCGGTGCGCAGCAGATTCGCCACGGTGAGCCCGGCGGGGCCGGCGCCGACGATGGCGACGCGGGTGCGTGTGACGGGGAGAGGGGTGGTGGAGGACACGTGACGAAGGTCCCTTCGGGGCGCGAAGAAAGATCGCAGGCAGTATGGCGGTTGCCCCGTGCGGGCCGACCGGCGCCCCGGCGCCGACGGATCACGGACGGCGGGCCGCCGCCGTCCGGAGGCGCGGGCCCGCCCTCCCCCTGGGCGACGACGCGGCCCTGATCACGCTCACCTGCTCACCCGCTCGCCCTGCGGCCGGTGGCACCGGCGAGCGGCCCGGTCGCCCGTGCGAGGGCGCCGGACCGCCGGCCGGTATGCGCGCATCCGGTTACGCGACGCCCGTGAGGCTGGCGAACACCACCACGTTGTCGGGGTAGTAGTGCTGACCCTCGTCGTACTCACCGCCGCAGGTGATCAGGCGGAGGCCGGCGTGATCGAGGTTCTTGTACACCTCGAGCGTGGGGAACTTGTTCTTCGGGTACTGGGCGATGCGGTCGACGGTGAACTTCGCCGTCTTCCCGTCCTGCCGGGCCACTTCGATGGTGTCACCGCGCTTCAGCGACGACAGCTTGTGGAACACCGAGGGCTTGCCGTTCCAGGAGACATGGCCGGCGATCACCGCCGGTCCCTCGGAGCCGGGTGTCGGCCCCGGCCGGTACCAGCCCGCCTTGTCGGGATCGCGGGGGGTCTCCATGGTCCCGTTCTTCTTCTGTCCCAGTGTCTCCAGCGAGGAGGAGACATTGAGCGACGGGATGGAGAGCCGTTGCGGAACCGACTTCGGCATGCTGGCGGCGGCCTGCTTCCCGGAGCCGCCGCCCGGCGCCCCGCCGTCGGACGACTGCCCGCCGCCGCCCGGCTGCTGCCCGGCGGGGAGCGACCCGGCCGGCGCCGCGTCCTGCCCTCCGCACCCGGCGAGGAGCACGGCCGACAGCGCCGCGGCGAGGGCGTAGCCGGTGGCGCGGTGGCCCCGGCGGCGTACGGTGATCATGGTGTCCTCGCTCCGGCGGCTCACGCGGCGGCCCCGTTGTCCCCGGTCTGTCCGGCGGCGAGCACGCTCTTCCGCCGCCGCGCGAAGACCAGCGCGCCGGCCGCCGCCACGAGGGCACCCCCGCCGGCGCCCATCACCGCGGCCGGAACCCCGTTCTCCTCGGCGGGCCCGGTGCCGGTCTCGACCCCGCCGACCGGAATGGAACCCACCGCGGCGCCCAGGACCTCACCGCAGTTGGTGGGAGCGGTGGCCTCCTGGGGGAGCTTGGGATCGAGTTCGCTCTTGCCCGCCCCCTCGAAGTCGTACTTCTTGTTGTCGTTGCGGTCGATGCCGTGCTGCACGATGTGCAGGTCCTTGATGTGGTCGACCACGTCCTGGGAGACGGCGAGGGTGCGCTCGTAGGAGACCTTGCCCTGCGCGTTCGCCACGGGCATGCGGTCGACGGCGAGACCGCTCGCCATGTCCGTGGGTCCCTTGGTGGTGAGCGAGATGTGGATGTCGCCGTAATCGACCGTGGCCTCGGTGTTGTTGAGGACGCCGTCGCCGTTCGTGTCGTCGCTCGCGTCCGGGCAGTGGAAGTCATGGCCGTCGGTGGAGCCGTGGAGGTGCTGGGCGGAGGGCTGTCCGGGCACGAGTCCCTCGGACTCGATCTTCACGGTCAGCCGGTTGCCCTGGAGGCTGAGCATCGCCGTGCCCTTGGAACCGGAGTCGTTCAGTTGCGCCAGGTTGATCTGGAACGCTCCGGTGCCCTGGGCGACGGCCTGGGACGAGGCGCCCACGGTGAGGGCCAGGGCGGCGGGGAGAGCGACGAGTACGGCGAGGCGGCTGGTGCGCTTGGCTATCACGATCGTTCCTTTTCCGGCGGCCTCCACGGAGGAGGGGGACCGCACGTCGTCCGGGTTCGACAGCAACACCTCGGTGAGGTGTCGAGCGTGATTCGGAGCCGCAACGGGGGCGGATTGGTGGCCGGTTGAAAAAATTTCCGAGCGGTCTTCTTGCGGCCCTGGACGCCTCGGCACCCGCCCCTGACCTGTCCGCTTCCCCCGGCTCCCGCAAGCCCGGTCGCTCCCCCACCTCAGACGTATGACAGCGGCCACCGCTCGTCGATAGCCAGGACGGCCCGGTCCGCGGTCCGATACGGGCGCCAGCCCGGATCGCCGGTCGCGGCGAAGCGGACCCAGGCCCGGTGTGGCACGCTCCGAGGGCGCCGCCGAACGCAGCCGGCCGCCAACGGAACAGGTAGGCATGGGTACCGGCCGCCGATCGAGCGGCATGGGCGTCCGCGAGCTTCCTGCTTCCCTCGGTGAAGACGTCGGTGATGAGGGATGTCCCAGAAGACGCTCACCCCGGCGTCCTGCCTGCCCAGGACCGTGCCTGCGGAGGTCTTCACATGTACGCGGTGGTGCATGGGAGCGCTACTCCTCCCCCTGTGCGAGGCGGCCGGGGTGACGGTCCGCCCAGCGGGTGATCGCGAAGGCGCTACCGCGGAATCCACCACCGCGGCCGAAGCGTCCGCTGCGTGGGCGGCCGGTGCCCGTTCGGCGGCTGCGGTGGACGAGGTGGCCCCGGGGACAGGGCGCGGCTTCGTCTGCGGGCCTCGTCGGCGAGGATCCAGCGCCGGTGCAGTTCCACCAGTTCGTCCGCGGTCGCCCCGCACCGCCTGGCGAGCCGGTCGGCGGGTGCGAAGTCCTTCGGAACGGCATCGCCGTTGCGGTACCGGTGCAGCGTGGACACACTCATGTGCAGCTGCCCGGCGAGGACGCCATAGCTGCGTCCGGAGCGCTCCCTCAGCAGGCGCAGCAGGCCCGCGAACGCCGCTGTCTCCGTCCCCGCCCTGCTCCCCAGTTCGCTCCGCCGTTCCAGGACGGCATTCCAGGGAGTGGTCGTTTCCCCAGGTCAGCACCCATTTCCGCATTCCGGCTTCTCTCATTGCCCCGGATCTGTTGGCACCCGGGCACCCACCACGCACGCTGTGAGCAGCACCACCGAGACGGGAGACCCCATGCGAACCCGCTGGTGCACCAGCGATGTTGTCGCCATCGCCGTGCTGATCATCTGTGCCGCGGTGCTGGTCGCACTGATCAACCACCGCTGAAACCACGTGCAAGGAGAACCAGAACCACCATGCGCACCATCCGATCCCGTACCGCAGCCGCCGCCACCGCCGCCGTTCTCGCGGGCCTGTCCCTGTCCGCCTGCCAGAGCTCCGGTGCGGTGTCCGGCACCCCGGCCGAGGCACGCACGGAAGCCGGCCCCACCCCGAGCGGCGAGGCCGGCGGAACCGGCAAGGGACACGGCGAAGGCCCGGGCACCGGCCAGGGCGCCGCCGGCGGTCAGAGCGGAGGCACCGGCAAGGCCGGAGGCAAGACCGGAGGCAAGAACCAGGGCGCCGGGGACGGTTCGTCGGCCACCTGTACGGGAGAGAACACCAAGGCCGTGGTCAGCAAGGTCGCGCGCCCCATCAATCACGTGCTCCTCACGATCACCAACACGGGATCACGCTCCTGCGATGCCTACTCGGCGCCCCTCCTGGGCTTCGACGACGAACAGTCGACGACCCGCATCATGGAGGACAGCAAGCCGCAGTCCGTCGTGACCGTCGCCCCGGGCGAATCTGCGTACGCTTCGATCCTGCTCAGCGGCGAGGGCGGCGGTGACTCCGGTGGCCGCACCGCCCGGAACCTCACGGTGCACTTCGCTCCGCGGAGCGGCTCCGGTTCGGTGGGCGCCCCCCTCAAGCTCACCCTGCCCGCGGGCACGCACAAGGACGACAAAGCCGCCGTCACCTACTGGCAGAGCTCGGCGTCCGACGCGCTGACGTACTGACGTACTGACGTACTGATCAGCAACTGACCAGCTGCTGACCGGCAATTTGACCGGCAACTGACCACGATCCGGGTCGGCCCTCCCCCGTCCGGAACCGTCCGGCACCGTCGGGTCCGCCGCCCGCGTCCGGGCGGTCGGCGGGTCGGCCGGCCGTGGCGGCCCCCTACCTCGCGCCGGCCGTGCGGGTAGCCACTCCACTCAGAAAGCAACAATTCCGTTTGAGAATGAACCAAAAAACATGCGTAGGCCATCATTTACAGCATGAAGAGCTACAGCCGTCGTCATGCCCGCCGCCTGCGAGGGCATGACGCCTCCCGTGGAGCGCTGAGCACAGCCCACGTGACACGGGGAGTTGCCGGGCCACGCGGCCTCTCCTCGTCGACCGGCACCACAAGGACCCCACCCGACACCTTCCCTTCCTTCGCGCACCCCCGGGACCGCCTCTTGGTGGGTACTCCCCCTGCTCCCACCCGGAGTTCGGAACCCGGAAAGCGCTGAGACCTCGCCGAGCGCAGGCCTCGGACACATAACTGACACTCCGTCAACTTACTTTCGCGTTCATGTTCTTCCGTCATTTCTCCAGTCGGGATGCACGATGAAAGATGATGCACGTACCTCCGGCCTTCGATTCGACATCCTGGGCCCCTTGAGTGTGAGTTCCGGTGAGAGAACCGTGGACCTCGGTGCGCCGAGACAGCGTGCTCTGCTCGCCCTGCTGTTAATCCACGTGGGCAACGTGGTGTCGCTGCCCACGATCATCAAGGCCATCTGGGGTACCAGCCCACCTAGTCAGGTCACGGGGACGCTGCAGGCCTACGTCTCCCGGCTCCGGAAGCTGCTGCACCGCCACGACCGCACCATCCGGCTCGTCCACCACCTCCAGGGATATCTGCTCGAAGCCGATGCGCGGCTGGTCGACGCCGCGGTCTTCGAGACGAAGATCAGGGAATGCCGGGAACTGCTCAAGGCCGGTGATCTCGACGCCGCTCGCTCGACGGCATGGGCCGCGCTGGAGCTGTGGAAGGGCACTCCCCTGGGCGAGTTGTACGGCTACGAGTTCGCGGTGGCGGAAGCCGACCGCCTGGAACATGTCCGCCTCCGGGCACTTGAGGTGTGGGCCCAGGCATGCCTCGGTCTGGGCGCCTACGAGGAGGTGACGGTCCGGCTCGGTGAGGAACTCCGCCGCAATCCCGGACTGGAGCGGCTGGGCGGGCAGTTGATGACGGCCCAGTACCACTCCGGTCAGTCGGCGGAGGCGCTGCTGACCTATGAGCGGATGCGCCATGCGGTGGCGGAGGACCTGGGAGCCGATCTCAGCCGGGAACTGCAGGCACTGCACGGAAAGATCCTGCGGCAGGAGCTCGCGGCCGCACCGGTCCCGGAGCCGGCGGACCGGACCGCGCTCGCGCCGGCCTCCGCCGCGGCACCCGTGCCACCGGAAGCGGAGAAACCGGAGCCGCCCGTGTCCCCGCCGCCGGGTGACCGGTTCGGCGGCCGTCAGGCGGAGATGCAGCGGCTGAAGCGCTTACTGGCCGGCGCCGGCAGCGGTCATGGCCATGTGGTGCTGGTCTACGGCGAGCAGGGCATCGGCAAGACGTGGCTGCTGCAGCAGGCCGAGCGCTGTCTGGCCGCCACCGAGTTCCGGGTGGTGCGCTCACACTGCGTCGGGAGCCTGCCGGACCCCGGCTACTGGACATGGGAACACATCGTGCGCCAGCTGGAGTCGGGGAGCGGAGCGGGCGGGAACGTCGCCGTGGACGTCGTCGCGCAGGCCGACTGGCTGCCCGAGCAGCATCTCACCCACCAGATGCGGATCTGCCAGGCCGTGCTCGCCGCTGCGGAACGGACTCCGGTGGTCCTTCTTCTGGAGGATCTGCACCTCGCCCACGTCCCCGTACTGGAAGTGCTCCAACTGCTGGTCAAGCAGATCGGCCAGGCCCGGGTCATGGTGGTGGCCACCCTCCGCGACCACGAGCTGGCGAAGGAGCCGGCGGTCCGCCGCGCCGTGGGCCGCATCCTCCAGGAAGGCAACACCAGCATGCTCCGGCTGGAGGGACTCGCCGAGGAGCAGAGCCGGGAGTTGATCGCCTCGGCCTCGGGAGCGGCGCCCTCGCCCGGCGAGGCCCAGCAGCTCCAGCGCGCCTCCGGCGGCAATCCCTTCCTTCTGCTCAGCGCGGTCTGCGCACAGTCCGGCGGGGAGCGGCGGGAGCGGTCTTCGGTCCCCTTCGAGGTGCGCGAGGTGCTGCACGAGCGGCTGAGCGAATGTTCCTCGGACACGCTCGATGTGCTCACCCTCTGCGCCGTGATGGGCATGGATGTGCACCGTCCCCTGCTCGCGGACCTGCTGTCCACGCTCGGGCTGCCGCAGACCCTGATCGACGACGCGGTGCAGACCGGTCTGCTGCGCCACGACCGGTCCGTCGACGGCCGGCTCTCCTTCGCCCATGGTCTGACGCGTGACTTCCTGCTGGACGGCACCCAGCCGGTCACCCGCGCCCGGTGGCACCACCGGGTGGCCACCATCCTGTCGGTGCGGTCCCGGCCGGGTGACGACGCCGCGGAGATCCGCCGCCACTGCCTGGCGGCCGCCCGGCTCCTGGGGGCTCGCGCGGGCGTGCGGCCGCTGCTGGCCCTGGCCGACCGGGAGCAGGCCCGCTTCTCCCATGCGGCCGCGCTGCACTGGCTGGAGGCCGCGGCGTCGGTCGTCGCGGCGCTGCCCGGGGACGAGCCGACCTCGGCCGTGGAACTGCAGCTGCGCAAGCGGATGATGTGGCTGCAGGCCCTGATGGAAGGCTACGGCTCGGCCCGGGTCGAGAAGATCCTCTGGCATGCCCAGAAACTGGAGCGGGCCTTCGACGGCACCCAGCCCACCGGACTGCTGCACGCTCAGGCGATGCGCGCGATCACGGCGGGCCAGTACCCGGAGGCAGCGGAGATCGGCGGTCTGCTCTACGAGCTGGCCGACCACGGCGGCGGCCCGGAGGCCCGGTCAGCGGCCTGTTACGTGGGCGGGGTCACCCTGTATGTGAGCGGCCGTCTGGACGAGGCGCTCGCCGCGCTCGCACAGGGCGTCGAGATCATCGACACCCTCTTGGTAGCCCCCCGTGTGCCGTTACGGCCGAGCGCGCTGCTGAGGGACCAGCGCATCGACTACCGGGCCTACCTGGCGCTCGGTCACTGCCTCAACGGCGACCGGGTCCAGACCCGGCGCTACCGGTCGGAGCTCCTGCACCTCACCCAGTCCGACCGCTACGACCGGCCGTGGGACCGGGCCTTCGCCCGGTATGTCGACGCCCTCATCGCCGTCACCGAGCACGACGTACAGGGTGCCTGGCTGGCCGGCCGGGCGGGACTGGACCTCGCCGCCCGCTGCCAGCTCCCGTTCTGGCACCGCATGCTCGCCGTCCCGCTCGGCTGGGCCGAGGTGCACCAGGGGATGCACGAACAGGGCCTGGCCCGGATGCGGAAGGCGCTGGAGGACGCGGCCCGGCACCGGACCGTGCTGCGCCGCACCCTGCACCTCGGGTTGCTCGCCGACGCGCTGCACCGTGCGGGTGCCCACGACGAGGCCCGGCGGACGAGCGCCGCCGCCGTCAAGGAGATCGAGGAGCGCGGCGAGTACTTCTGTTACCGGCCGCAGTGGCCATTCGCCGCGCTGCTCCGGGAGCACGACACCGGCATCACGGCCGCGCAGCACGTCGATCACGAGCGTCATTGACGGCTGCCGGCCGGAGCCCAACCCTGACCTCCGCTGCCGCCGCGCCGTCCGACGGGCCGGGGCACCGCTTGTGCCGGTACGGTGCCCCGGCAGCGCGAGCGGCAGCGGAGGTTCAATCGGGGTGGGCGGGCCGTCCGGACCGGGCGGCACCGGCGTCCTCGGCGCAGTGGCCGTAGTCGCCGCGCAGAAAGACCAGGGGCGGACCGGGCCGCCGGACGCCGAGGTCGCGGACCGCGCCGGTGACGAACCAGTGGTCGCCCGCCTCCACCTCGCCCGCCACCTCACAGTCGAACCAGGCGAGCGCGTCGAGCAGGACCGGGGATCCGGTGGCGGTTTCCTGGTGGGGCACCTCCCAGCGGTGGGGGTCGGCGGCGGCGAAGCGGCGGCAGACCTGTTCCTGGTCCGCACCGAGCACATTGACGCAGAACCGGCCCGCCGCCCGGATCCGCGGCCAGGTGGTCGACGACTTCGAGGGGAGGAAACCCACCAGCGCCGGGTGCAGCGACACCGAGGTGAAGGTGCCCACCACCATGGCGGGTGGCGGCTCCCCGGGTGCCGGTCGCGGCCCGGTGACAAGGACCACCCCGGTGGGGTAATGGCCGGCCACCCGGCGCAGCTGCCCGGCCGTCACGGGCGCCGGGCCGCTCTGCGGGGTACCGCTCTGCAGGGAACCGTGCGGCACGGAAAGGGACATACGGGTCTCCTTCGCTCCTGCCGGGGACGGCCGCGGGACGGTCCGCGGCACCTCCCCGTCCCGGCTCAGCCGGCCGTCACCGCGGCGGAACCTCGGCATACGCCACGCCGGGGAAGGCGCGGGCCAGTTCGGTGACGTCCGCGGCGACCTTGCCGGAGTCCTCGTTGCGCAGCAGCAGCCGGGCCAGCAGCTCGGCCACCCGCGCCATGTCGTCCTCCTTCATCCCCCAGCGGGTCAGCTCCTGGGTGCCGAGGCGGAGGCCGGAACGCCGGCTGCTGGGCAGTACCACCGTCGTGGTGCGGATGTCGGTGCGGGTGAGCAGCCGGCCCCACGCGTGCGGAGAGTTGCCCTCGGGCGGGTGCACCCAGACCTGGTGGGTGTCGGTGTGGCCGAACTCCTCGCCGGCCACGTCGAAGCCGTGCCCGGCCAGCTCACCGGCCAGCCGACGGGCGTTGGCGATGATCTGCTGTGCGTACTCCACCCGGTGCGGCAGCAGCTCCTCCAGGGTGATCGCCAGGCTGCCGACCGTCGCCGAGTGGGAGCTGGACGCCGTGAAGGGGATCCGTGCGGCCATCTTCTCCGCGAGGGAGTCGCTGTTGGTGACCAGCAGACCCTTCTGCGGGCCGGGCAGCGTCTTGTGCGTACTGCCGGAGATACTGTCGAAGCCGCCGTCGAGGACCAGGGTCTGGGGGGCCGCGGGCAGCAGGCCGAGCAGGTGCGAGGCGTCCAGGCAGAGGAGCGCCTCGGGAGCGGCGGCCCGCAGCGCCCGGGCGTCGGGGAAGCGCAGCGCCGTGGAGGCGTCCAGGTAGATGACGTCGACCGGGCGCTCCGCGATCCGCGCTGCCAGCGCGGCATGGTCGATCTCCAGGCGCTGCCGGTCGAAGGGGAGGTAGTCCACCTGGTAGCCGAAGCCCTCGCAGATGGTGACGGTGGCGTAGTGGCCGCCGTCGTCGGGGGCCAGCACCATCACCCGGCCGCCGGGCGGGGCCACCGCGGTGAGCACGGTGTGCATGGTGTGCAGCCCGGAGAGGAACGGTACGAAGGCGTGCCGGGCGCCGTAGAACTCCTTGGTGAGGTCCACGCAGTAGTCGTAGACGCCCTTGAGGCCGGTGACGTCGCCGTAGACCGCGACCGGCGTCTCCGAGTACGGGTAGCGGTTGACCGCGTCGGTGGCGAGGGCGGCGGCGGCCCGCGGTGAGAGCCGGTTCTCGATCGGGAAGAGGTTGAGGCTGGGCCTTCGCTGCAAGGCGGCCAGGACGTCCATCAGTGCTCCTTGGCAGGGGAATCGGCGGGAGGCCGGGGGTGCGGCGTCACAGCCACGGGTAGCGGGCGGTGTCCTTGCCCGCGTAGTCGGGGTCCAGATAGATGAAGGCGCGCTGGATGAGGGAGTCGCGCACCTCGAAGACTCCGCACCACCGTCCGGCGCCCCACTCGGGCACGCCCGCCCGCCAGGGGCCGTCACGGTGCTCGCCGTGCGTGGTGCCCTCGACCGCGAGCAGGTCCGTGCCGGTGGCGATCCAGTTGAGGGACCACAGATGGTGCGTGGCCGCCTGGACGGTGCTGCCGAGGTCGGCCAGCATCCGGGCGATGTCCGCCTTTCCGCGGGCCAGCCCCCACTTCGGGAAGAAGAAGGCGGCGTCCTCGGCGAAGAAGTCCAGCACGGCGGTCCCGTCGCTGCCGACCCCGCCGTTGTCGAATGCCTTGAGATATGCGGTGATGACGGCCTTGCGCTGCTCGTCCGTCATGCCGCCCGGTGCCACGGGCATGAACGACCTCCAGATGTGCCGGGATTCTGCGGAAGGGGCGCCGCACACAGGGGACGGCGGCGTCATTGCGGCTGTCCGGCAGGCGGTCTCCACCGTCGCAGGGCGGCCTTGGCGTCGGCTTGACGTCTCGCTGCGGCCCGGCTTGCGAGGAGTCAGTTGCCGGTCATGGCGAGCAGCGCGGGTGCGTAGCGCTCCCCCAGCACCGGGACGGCGAGCGCCTCCGCCACCGCCGCCAGGCCGTCCTCGTCCAGCCGGACCGCGGCCGCGGCGAGGTTCTCGGTCAGGTGGGCCGGGTCGCTGGTGCCCGGGATGGGGACGACGTCGGGGCCGTGGTGGTGGAGCCAGGCCAGGGCGAGCTGGGCCAGGGTCAGGCCGTGCCGCGCGGCGACCGGACGCAGCCGGTCCAGCAGCGTCCGGTTGTGTGCCAGACCGCCGGCGCTGAACCTCGGCTGGCCGCGGCGGAAGTCCTCGGCGGCCAGGTCGTCGGTGGTGCGGATGCCTCCGGTCAGAAAGCCGCGGCCCAGCGGGGCGTACGCGACGATGCCGATGCCCAGCGCGCGGCAGGCCGGCACCACCTCGGCCTCGATGTCCCGGGACCACAGGCTCCATTCGCTCTGCACCGCGGTCACCGGGTGCACCGCGTCCGCCCGGCGCAGGGTGGCCGCGGAGGGCTCGGAGAGCCCGAAATGGCGGACCTTGCCCGCACGCACCAGCTCGGCCACCGCGCCCGCGGTCTCCTCCACCGGGACCGCCGGGTCGGTCCAGTGCTGGTAGTACAGGTCGAGGTGGTCCACGCCGAGGCGGCGCAGGGAGCGTTCGCAGGCCTCGCGCACATAGGACGGCTCGCCGCACAGCCCCTGGAACGCGCCGTCGGCGGAGCGCACCATGCCGAACTTGCTGGCGATCACGACCTCGTCCCGGCGTCCCGCGACGGCCCGGCCGAGCAGCTCCTCGCCCGCGCCCAGACCCTGGACGTCGGCGGTGTCCAGCAGGGTGACCCCGGCGTCCAGCGCGGCGCGGATGGTGGCGATCGACCGGGCCGGATCCGGGTGGCCGTAGAAGGCCGTGGTCGGCAGACAGCCCAACCCCTGGGCACTGACGTGCAGATCACGCAGTACGCGGACGGGTGGGCGCGGGGATGCAGACATGGCGGAACCTCCAGTGCGGACGCCGCTGGGGCAGGGCGGGCAGCGGGAAAGGGAGAGCTGACGGAGCTCGGGGAGGGGCACGGCCGGCTGCGGAGGAGGCCGCAGCGCGCGGACGGACAGGACGCGTTACCTGCCCTGGCGGTCCGCCGCGGAAGCCGGCCCGCAGCACCGTAGCCGCCGGCACCCCGCGGCCACAACGCCCTCCTTTTCAAGCGCTTGACAATGCGCTGGCGTCCCGCGTGCACCGGACCGCAATGCGCGGCGGATGTCCGCAAGGGGAACGTCCACAGCTGTGCAAGGCCCGCTCCGCATGGTGAGCACGGCGCTCCGACCGGCCCATGCCGTCGGTGCACCGGACCGTGCGGCCGATCCGCCCGGTGTCGTCGCAGTCCCCCCACTTATGAGGAGCTGTCATGTCCCGTGTGTCCACCACCCCCGGTAACAATCCGACGACCGCGCACGCCCTGCTCCAGCGCCTGCGGGACCACGGGGTGCAGACCGTTTTCGGTGTGGTCGGCCGGGAGGCCGCGTCCATCCTCTTCGACGAGGTGGAGGGCATCGACTTTGTCCTGACCCGGCACGAGTTCACCGCCGGGGTCGCCGCCGACGTACTGGCCCGGATCAGCGGCCGGCCGCAGGCCTGCTGGGCCACGCTGGGCCCCGGCATGACGAACCTGTCCACCGGTGTTGCCACCTCGATCCTGGACCGCTCGCCGGTCATCGCGCTCGCCGCCCAGTCCGAGTCGTACGACATCTTCCCCAACGACACCCACCAGTGCCTGGACTCGGTCGCCGTGATGCGTCCGATGACCAAGTACGCGGTGGAGCTGCAGCGCCCCGATGACATCACCGACCTCGTGGACTCCGCGGTCGCCGCCGCGACCACCGAGCCGGTCGGCCCCAGCTTCCTCTCGCTCCCGGTCGATCTGCTCGCCGGCGAGGTCGACACCACGCTGGACCGTCCGGCGGTGAGCGCCCCCGGCAAGCCGGTCGGCGCGGTGCAGGACGGCTGGCAGGCCAAGGCGGAGCAGTCCGCCGAGCTGCTCGCGGCCGCCGAGCACCCGGTGCTGGTCGTCGGCGCAGCGGCGATCCGGTCCGGTGCGGTACCGGCCATCCGCGCCCTGGCCGAGCGCCTGAACATCCCGGTCATCACCACCTACATCGCCAAGGGCGTGCTGCCGCACGGCCACCGGCTCAACTACGGTGCGGTCACCGGCTACATGGACGGGATCCTCTCCTTCCCGGCGCTGGAGACCCTGTTCGGCCCCGCGGACCTGATCCTCACCCTCGGCTACGACTACGCCGAGGACCTGCGGCCGTCGATGTGGCAGCGCGGCGGTGCGAAGCAGACCGTCCGGGTCTCGCCGACGGTCAACCCCGTCCCGCGGGTCTACCGGCCCGACGTGGACGTGGTCACCGATGTGCTGGCCTTCGTCGAGCACCTGGAGGCCCACACGGACCAGGTGACGCCGAAGACCCCGCACGACATCGCCCCGCTCCGCGCGCGGATCGCCGAGTTCCTCTCCGACCCCGAGCGCCATGCGGACGGTATGCGGGTCCACCAGGTGATGGACTGCATGAACACGGTGATGGCCGAGAGCGCCGAGCCGGGCGAGGGCACCATCGTCTCCGACATCGGCTTCTTCCGGCACTACGGGGTGCTCTTCGCCCGCGCCGACCAGCCGTTCGGCTTCCTGACCTCGGCGGGCTGCTCCAGCTTCGGCTACGGCATACCCGCCGCGATGGGCGCCCAGCTGGCCCGCCCGGGACAGCCCACCTTCCTCATCGCGGGCGACGGCGGCTTCCACTCGAACAGCTCGGACCTGGAGACCATCGCCCGGCTCAACCTGCCCATCGTCACCGTGGTGGTCAACAACGACACCAACGGGCTGATCGAGCTGTACCAGAACATCGGCCACCACCGCTCCCACGACCCGGCGGTGAAGTTCACCGGCGTCGACTTCACCGAGCTGGCCCGGGCCAACGGTGTGGAGGCGGTGCGGGCCGGCAGCCGCGAGGAGCTGCTCGCCGCGCTGCGCAAGGGTGCCGGTCTCGGACGGCCGTTCCTCATCGAGGTCCCGGTGAACTACGACTTCCAGGCCGGCGGCTTCGCGGCCCTGAGCATCTGACATGGACCGGACCCTGCCCGCCGCCACCGGTTTCCTGGCCGCCGTCCAGCAGGACGGGGGCCGGGCCCCGGCCCCGGTCTTCGCCTCGCTGGGCTCCTGCGACCTGGAGCGGGAGGAACGGCACGGCCACACACTGCACACCGGTCTGCTGCACAGCGGTGCGCCGGAGGCCGCCCGGGCGTACGGACCGGGCTGCGCGGTGGTGTTCGCCGGCGAGCTCTACAACCAGGCCGAGCTGCGGTCGCTGCTGCCGCCCGGCGCCGAGCCGGACGGGGACGCCCAGCTCGTCCGCGCGCTCTTCGGCACCTACGACCTGCATGCGTTCCGGCTGCTCAACGGCCGCTTCGCCGCGCTGGTGCAGGGCGAGGGGCGAGTGCTGCTCGCCACCGACCACGCGGGCTCGGTGCCGCTGTACGTGACGGCCGCGCCGGGCCGGGTGCTGGCAGCCACCGAGGCCAAGGCGCTGCGTACCGCCCCCACCGGGCTTCCGCTGCCCGCCGCCCGCCCGGTCCGCCGCCTGCCCGGGGTCCACCAGGTCCCGGCCGGCACCGTGCTGGAGGTCGCCCTCGGCTCGGGAACCTGCACCGCCCACCGCACCTGGGCACCGCCGCTCTCCCGCCGGATCCTGCCGGAGGACGAGGCGGTGGCGGCCGTCCGCCAGGCCCTGGACCACGCGGTCCGGGTCCGCCTGGGCCCGGCGGTGCCACTGGTGGTGCTCTCCGGCGGTATCGACTCCTCCAGCGTCGCGGCGCTGGCCGCCCACCAGGCGGCCGGCCCGATCGACACCGTCTCGATGGGCACGGACGAGGCCGATGAGTTCCCGCAGGCCCGGGTCGTCGCCACACACCTCGGCACGGCGCACCGCGAACTCACCATCCCCACCTCCGACCTGCTGCGCCACCTCCCGCACACGGTCCGGGCGGCGGAGTCCCTGGACCCCGACATCATCGAGTACCTGCTCCCGCTGACCGCCCTGTACCTGCGGCTGGACGGCACCGGGCGGCGCATCCTCACCGGCTACGGCGCCGACATCCCCCTGGGCGGCATGCACCGCGAGGACCGGCTGCCCGCCCTGGACACCGCGCTCGCCCACGACATGGAGACCTTCGACGGCCTCAACGAGATGTCCCCGGTGCTCTCCGGCATCGGCGGCCACTGGTCCACCCACCCTTACTGGGACCGCGAGGTGCTGGACGTCCTGGTCACCCTGGAGGCGGGGCTGAAGCGCCGCTACGGCCAGGACAAGTGGGTGCTGCGGGCCGCCATGGGCGATGTGCTGCCACAGGAGACCGTGCTGCGCCCCAAGCTCGGGGTGCACGAGGGATCCGGCACCACCTCGTCGTTCAGCCGGCTGCTCACCGGCGCCGGGGTCCCCGAGGGGCGGGTGCACCACGCCAAGCGCCTGGTCGTCCAGGAGCTGTTCGACCAGGTGGTGGTGGCCGGGCGGCACCCGGACGAGGTGGCCACCGAGGAGGCGGTGCAGCTGGTCGTCGACCAGCTGGAGCGCCGCACCCAGCCCATTTCGTGACGATCCATCACCTCGCGCACAAACGAAGGAGCAACCAGGGCGTGGAACGCATCGACACCACCGTCTCCCCCCGCTACGCGCAGCTACCCACCTTCATGCGCCTGCCGCACGATCCCGCCCCCCGCGGCCGGGACGTCGTGGTGATCGGCGCCCCGTACGACGGCGGCACCAGCTACCGGCCGGGGGCCCGCTTCGGCCCCCGCGCCATCCGCAGCGAATCCGGGCTCATCCACGGCGTCGGCATCGACCGCGGACCGGGCACCTTCGACCTGATCAGCTGCGTCGACGCCGGCGATATCGATCTGACCCCGTTCAACATGCACATCGCGATGGAGACCGCGCAGCGGCGGCTGAACGAACTGCTCGCCGACAACGCCGCGTTCCTCATGCTCGGTGGCGACCACTCGCTGACCCTCGCCGCGCTGCGGGCCGTCTCCGCGAAGCACGGACCGCTGGCCGTGCTCCACCTGGATGCCCACAGCGACACCAACCCCGCCTTCTACGGCGGCGAATACCACCACGGCACGCCCTTCCGTCACGCCATCGAGGAGAAGCTGGTCGATCCGCAGCGGATGGTGCAGATCGGCATCCGGGGGCACAACCCGCAGCCGGACTCGCTGGACTACGCCCGCGGGCACGGCGTGCACATCGTCACCGCCGACACCTTCGCCGACCTCGGCAACGACGCCGCCACCCGGCTGGTGCGGGACATCGTCGGCGACGCGCCCCTCTATGTGTCGGTGGACATCGACGTCGTGGACCCGGCCTTCGCCCCGGGCACCGGGACGCCGGCCCCCGGCGGCCCCAGCTCCCGGGAGGTCCTGGCGCTGCTGCGCGGCATCGGGGACCTGCGGCCGGTCGGATTCGACGTCATGGAGGTGTCGCCGCTCTACGACCACGGCGGCATCACGTCCGTCCTGGCCACCGAAATCGGCGCGGAGCTGCTGTACCAGTACGCCCGCGCACACGTCCAAGAGCACTCCTAGGAAAGGAAATCCCCGTGACAGTCGTGGACTGCACCGCTTTCGCCGGTGAGCTGCGCGCCCTCGCCGCGCGGCTGCCGCAGACGCCCCGCGCGGACCTGGCCGCCTTCCTGGAATCCGCGCAGACGGGCGCCACCGCGCTCCCCGGCGCTTTGGCGACCGCGCTGGACACCTTCAACGCCGAGGGCAACCAGGACGGCTATCTGATGCTGCGCGGCCTCCCGGTGGAGGACGAGGCCGCCCTGCCGCCCACCCCGACCACCACCCCGGCTCCCACGGACCGCCCGCTGCTGACCATGGAGGCGATGCTCGGCCTCGTCGGCCGCCGCCTGGGCCTGCACACCGGCTACCAGGAGCTGCGCGCGGGCACCGTCTACCACGACGTGTACCCCTCCCCCGACGCCCACTACCTGTCGTCGGAGACCTCCGAGACGCTGCTGGAATTCCACACGGAGATGGCGTACCACGTCCTTCAGCCCAACTACGTGATGCTGGCCTGCACCCGGGCCGACCACGAGCGCACGGCGGCCACCCTGGTCGCCTCGGTCCGCAAGGCACTGCCGCTGCTCTCTGCCGAGGTGCGCGAGCGGCTCTTCGGACGGAAGATGCCGTGCTGTGTGGATGTGTCGTTCCGTGGCGGGGTGCCGGACCCGGGGGCCATCGCCCAGGTCACCCCCCTGTACGGAAACCCCGAGGATCCCTTCATCGGCTATGACCGTGAGCTGCTCGCCCCCGACGTCCCGGAGGACGTGGCGGCGGTCGCCGCGCTGTCGAAGGCGCTCGACGAGGTCACCGAGGCGGTGTACCTGACGCCCGGTGATGTGCTGATCGTCGACAACTTCCGCACCACGCACGCCCGTACCCCGTTCACCCCCCGCTGGGACGGCCGGGACCGCTGGCTGCACCGCGTCTACATCCGTACCGCCCGCAACGGTCAGCTCTCCGGCGGGGAGCGCGCGGGCGACGTGGTCTCCTTCACCCCGCGCGGCTGAGCACACCACCGCACCGGAGCCGGGCGCGCGGGGGAGGACACCACTCCCCCGCCGCTCGGCTCCGTTCCGCACAGCGGCAGCGGAACATGGTATGGATCAGCAGGACGGCCCAGCGCCGCCCCCACTTCGGCACCCGGGAGACGAACAGGCATGACGGACAGCGAAACCTACGAACCGCGGGGATTCGCGGTGCACACCGCCCCCGTGGGCCTCGGGGACGACGGGCGGGACGACTTCACCGTCCTGCTCTCCACCGCACCCGCCACGGTGAGCGCGGTCTTCACCCGCTCCCGCTTCGCGGGGCCCAGCGTGGTGCTCAGCCGTGCCGCCGCCGCGGACCACCGCGCCCGGGGCGTGGTGGTGCTCGCCCGCAACGCCAATGTCGCCACCGGCGCGGAGGGCGAGCGCAACGCCCGCGAGGTGCGGGCCGCGGTGGCCCAGGCCGCCGGGCTGCCCGAGGAGGAGCTGCTGATCGCCTCCACCGGCGTCATCGGCCGCCAGTACCCGATGCCGGCCCTCCGCGACCATCTGAAGACCCTGACGGTGCCGTTGCCCGACGGCGGCTTCGACCGGGCGGCCCGGGCCATCATGACCACCGACACCCGGCCCAAGCAGGCGGGCCGGCGGATCGGCGACGCCGTCGTGGTCGGTATCGCCAAGGGCGTCGGGATGATGGAGCCCGACATGGCCACCCTGCTCACCTTCTTCGCCACCGACGCGCGGCTGGACCCGGCGGAGCAGGACCGGATCTTCCGCCGGGTGATGGACCGTACGTTCAACGCCGTCAGCATCGACACCGACACCTCCACCAGCGACACCGCGGCGCTGTTCGCCAACGGCCTGGCGGGCGAGGTGGATCCGGCGGCCTTCGAGGAGGCCCTGTACGAGGTGGCGCTGACGCTGGTGAAGGAGGTCGCCCGGGACGGCGAGGGCGCCGGCAAGCTGATCGAGGTACAGGTCAGCGGCGCCCGGGACGACGCGCAGGCCAAGCGGGTCGGCAAGGCCGTGGTCAACTCTCCGCTGGTCAAGACCGCGGTGCACGGCGGGGACCCCAACTGGGGCCGGGTCGCCATGGCGATCGGCAAGTGCTCCGACGACACCGACATCGAGCAGGAACGGGTGGTCATCCGCTTCGGCGAGGTGGCCGTCTATCCGCCCGGCCGGGCGGGCGCGGGGAGCGAGGAGGAGGTGCGGGCCGCGGTCGCCGCCGAGCTGGCCGGCAGCGAGGTGGTCATCGGCATCGAACTCGGCATCGCGGACGGCGCGTTCACCGTGTACGGCTGCGACCTGACCGAGGGCTACATCCGGCTGAACGCCGACTACTCGACCTGACCGCCGCACGACACGAGCGGACGCGGACGGTACCCGGGGTACCGTCCGCGTCCGCTCGTGCGGCCGGGCGTCAGCCGCCGCAGGCCGGTGCCGTCGCGGGGCGGCGGGCCAGCAGCCGGCGCAGCGCACCGCCGACGAACTCCCGGTCGGCGGCGTCCGCCCCGGTCCCCGCGAGATGCCCCCACACCCCCGGAATCACCGCCAGCTCGGCGCGCGGCAGCGCCCGCGCCACCCGTTCCTCGTCCGCGGCGGCGAAGCACTGGTCCAGGGCGCCGGGCAGCAGCGTCGCCTCGGCCGTGACCGAGGCCAGCGCCGCTTCCGCGCTGCCGCCGGCCCCGGGCGTCGCGCCGACATCGGCGCTCTCCCAGGTGCGCACCATGGCCAGCAGGTCAGCGGTGGCCGGGCCGGCGGCGAAGAACTCCTCCCAGAACCCGGTGAGGTAGTCCTCCCGGGTGGCGAAACCCAGCTCCTGGTACGTCTGCCGGGCCCAGAAGGGGTGCGAGGTCCCCCATCCGGCGAAGACCCGGCCGGCGGCCCGCCGCCCCCGCTCGGCGCCGCCGTCGGCGTTCAGCGCGGCGGCCAGCCCGGCGAGGAAGACCTGGTTGTGCTCGCTGGTCACGGGAGAGCCGCAGACCGGCGCGATCCTGCGCACCATCCGCGGGTGCGACACCGCCCACTGGTAGGTGTGCGCCGCGCCCATCGACCAGCCGGTGACCAGGGCCAGTTCCCGGACGCCCAACTGCTCGGTGAGCAGCCGGTGCTGGGCGGCGACGTTGTCCTGCGGGGTGATCAGCGGGAAGCCCGCCCCCGAGGGGTGGTTGCTGGGCGAGCTGGAGATCCCGCTGCCGAACAGCCCCACGGTGATGACGCAGTACCGGCGGGTGTCCAGCGGCCGGCCGTCCCCGATCAGCCAGTCGTAGCCGGTGTGGTCGCCGCCGAAGAACGACGGGCACAGCACGGCGTTGGCGCCGTCCGCGTCCAGTGTGCCGTGCACGGCGTAGCCGACCTCGGCAGCGGTGAGGGTCTCCCCGCTGAGCAGCGGCAGAGCGTCGAGCTCGAAGATGCGGTGCGCCACCGCGGTCCTCCTTGTGGTCCGGTGCGGCCGGCGGTTCGCGGAGCAGTCACCGAGCGCCGGGGGCTGCCCCGCACCGGCCGCCGGGACGGGATGAACTGCGCGTGCCTCAGAGCCAGTTGGGTGCGATCTCGGTGGCCCACAGCTCCAGGCTGCGCATCTGCACGTCGTGCGGGATGAGCCCGGAGTACTGGCACTGCAGCAGGTACTCCGGGTCGTGCTGCGTCACCAGCTTCTCGATCTTTCGGTTGATGTCGTCCGGCGTGCCGACCCACTCCAGGCCCCGGTCGACCAGCGTCCCGTAGTCCGCCCCGATCGGCCCGGTCTCCCCTTCGTTGCGCAGCGCCTCGGTGAAGCCCATGGGGCCGAACCAGTTCTCGAAGATGAAACCGCCGCCGCGGGCCGCCCAGTGGTGGGCCTCATCGGCGTCCCGGGACACCAGGACGTCCTTCATGACGCCCACCCGCTCTCCGCGCCGCAGCGTGCCGTGCCCCGCCGCCTCGGCCTCCTCCTGGTAGAGGTCCATCAGACGGCGGACGACCCGGTCGTCGGTGTTCATCAGGATCGGCACCACGCCCTCCCGGGCACAGAACCGGAAGGTGTCCGCGCTGAAGCTGAACGGCTGGAACACCGGCGGGTGGGGCCGCTGGTACGGCTTGGGGGCGATGCCCACCTCCTGGACCACCCCGTCGTCGTCCAGCCCGCGGCCGTACCGGCGCACCGCCTCGTAGGGGAACTCCAGGTCCTTGGCCGGGATCGTCCACCGCTCGCCGGAGTGCGAGAAGGTCTCGGTCGTCCACGCCTTCTTGAGGATCTCCCAGTGCTCCTCGAAGAGCGCGCGATTGCGCCGGTCGCTCTCGCCGGCGTCGGAGAGCGTGCTGCCCACGCCGTACACCTGGCCCATGATCTCGGCCCAGCGCTTCTGGAACCCCCGCGCGATACCGACGAAGGTCCGGCCGCGGGTCATGTGGTCGAGCATCGCCAGGTCTTCGGCGAGCCGCAGCGGATTGTGGAAGGGCAGGACGTTGGCCATCTGTCCGACCCGGATGTGCTTGGTCTGCATGCCCAGATACAGACCCAGCATGACCGGGTTGTTGGACACCTCGAAGCCCTCGACATGAAAGTGGTGCTCGGTGAAGGACAGGCCCCAGTAACCGAGTTCGTCGGCCGCCTGCGCCTGGCGGGTGAGCTGCCAGAGCATGTTCTGGTAGTTCTGCGGGTTGACGCCCGACATGCCGCGCAGGATCTGGGCATGGCTGCCGACCGTGGGCAGATAGAAAAGGATGGACTTCACCGTGGTCCTCTCGGTTCGCAGCGCCGTCACATGACTGTGTGCTGTAGGCGGCTCGACCGTCCCACCGGGCTCTTGACATCCATTTGATGCGGCGCCTGTCGGATGCCCCGGTCCGGCGGGCCCGGGCGGGGCCGGACGCCGGCCGGGCGCAGCGGGACGTCCAGCGGGTGGCAAGCCGTGACGGGGAGCCTGGGGACGCGCCATCGCCGTCCCGAAGGAGTCCGCCTTGACCTCAGCCCTCTCCGACGCGTCCGGAACGTCCGGCGCCGAACTCGCCGCCACGGACCGCGCCACACTGATCCACCCCACGCTGCCCGCGCACCGCACCGACCGGACCGTGCTGGTCTCCGGCTCCGGCAGCCGGGTCCGCGACTCCCACGGCCGGGAGTATCTCGACGCCTCCGCCGTGCTCGGGGTGAGCCAGGTGGGCCATGGCCGCCAGGAGCTGGCGCAGGCCGCGGCCGAGCAGATGACCCGCCTCGACTACTTCCACACCTGGGGCCCCCTCAGTAACGACCGTGCGGTGGAGCTGGCCGCACGGCTGGCCGGACTGAGCCCGGAGCCACTGCGCCGGGTGTACTTCACCAGCGGCGGCGCGGAGGGCAATGAGATCGCGCTGCGGATGGCCCGCCTCTACCACCACCGGCGCGGCGAGCCGCAGCGGACCTGGATCCTCTCCCGCCGGATGGCCTACCACGGCATCGGCTACGGCAGCGGCGGAGTCTCCGGATTCCCCGTCTACCACGACGGGTTCGGGCCCTCCCTTCCGGACGTCCACTTCCTGACCCCGCCGCATCCGTACCGCCAGGAGCTGTTCAACGGCGCCGAGGTGACCGACTTCTGCCTGGCCGAACTGCGCGACACCATCGAGCGGATCGGCCCGGAGCGGATCGCCGCGATGATCGGCGAGCCGGTCATGGGCGGCGTCGGCGCGGTGATTCCGCCCGCCGACTACTGGCCGCGGGTCGCCGAACTGCTGCGCTCCTACGGCATCCTGCTGATCTCCGACGAGGTGATCACGGCCTACGGGCGCCTCGGGCACTGGTTCGCGGCGGATCACTTCGGCGTGGTCCCCGACATCATGGTCACTGCCAAGGGCCTCACCTCCGGGTATGTGCCGCACGGCGCCGTCCTGACGACCGACGAGGTCGCGTCCGAAGTGACCGGCGACCACGGCTTCCCCGTCGGCTACACCTACACCGGGCATCCGACGGCCTGTGCCGTGGCGCTGGCCAATCTGGACATCATCGAGCGCGAGGGACTGGCGGCCAACGCCGCCGCGGTCGGCGAGCACCTGGGGCGGCGGCTGGCGGAGCTGACCGAACTGCCGGTTGTCGGCGAGGTGCGGCAGCTCGGGCTGATGCTGGGGGTGGAGCTGGTGTCCGACCGGGACAGCCGCCGGCCGCTGACGGGCGGCACCCTCGCCGTGGCGGACGCGCTGCGGGAGCAGGCCGGGATCCTGCTGCGCACCAACCCGAACGCGCTGGTGATCAACCCGCCGCTGGTCTTCAGCCGTGCGGAAGCGGACGAACTCGTGGACGGGCTGCGGTCCGTGCTCAGCCGGACCGGCCCGGACGGGCAGGTGCACTGACCGTACCGGTCCCGCCGCGGTCGCACCCGTCCCCCCGGCGGCCCCGGCGGTCGCACCCGTCCGGCGGCCCCGGTGTGTGGCGGGACGTCAAACGGTTCTGCAAGCGGGTGCCAAGGGCCGCGGGGCAGTCTGGCCGGGCCGTGCCGGGCGGCGGACGTCCGCGCCCCCACGAGCCCGGTCCACTTGCATCCGCACACCCGGAGACCCCATGCCACAGCGCCCGAAAGTCGTCCTCGTCGGCCAGTTGTCCACCTTTCCCTGGGTGTTCGACTCCGCTGAGCGCGCCGGTATCGACCTGGTGCTCGTTCCCAGAGGAGACGACTCCGTGGA
This sequence comes from Streptomyces sp. NPDC048637, assembly GCF_040650675.1. NCBI lineage: Bacteria > Bacillati > Actinomycetota > Actinomycetes > Kitasatosporales > Streptomycetaceae > Streptomyces > Streptomyces sp. NPDC048637. The sequence goes on along the minus strand of NZ_JBEZHQ010000027.1, from coordinate 11,865 downwards.
GTCCGCCCGGCGCGCGAAGTCGGTGGTCGAGGTCCTGCCGCTGGACATCGACGGGGACCCGGAGTCGGCGCTGTCCACGATCGTCGAGCGCTTCCGGCGCGACCCGTTCGACGGGATCATGGCGGGCAACGAGAAGGTGGTGCCTTTCGTGGCCCGTGCCGCCCGGATGCTGGGACTCCCCGGCCTGCCCGAGGAGGTGGCGGCGGTGGTCCGGGACAAGCACAGCATGCGGCGGCTGCTGCGTGAGGCGGGACTGGGGACGCCCGGCTTCGTCAGCCTGGACCGCCCGGACCGCTGGGCGGACGCCCTGACCCTGCGCTTCCCGGTGGTGGTCAAGCCGGCGAACGGCTACTCCAGCCTCGGCGTGGTCCGCGTGGACGACAAGGACCAGCTGGTGCCGGCCGTCGCCCGGACGTGGGAGCTGTGCGAGACCGAACTGCGGCAGGCCGGCAGGCCGGACGACGAGGTCGCCGTGCTGGTCGAGGAGTACCTGGACGGCCCGGAGGTCGCCGCCGAGTCCCTCGTCCACCACGGCAGGGTGCGGGTCTGCGCCATCGAGTGGAAGGGGGAGATGACCGGGCCCTACTTCGAGGAGACCACGGTACGCGCGCCCGCCCGACTGCCCGCGGACGTACTGGCCGCGATCGAGGAGGAGGTGGTCGGCGCGCACCACGCCTTCGGTGTCACCGAAGGCGCCACGCACACGGAGCTGCGGCTGGTCGGTGGCGTGCGGCCGGTCCTGCTGGAGATGGCCGCGCGCATCGGCGGCGCGGGCGTCAACCACTACCTGACGCACATCGCCGGGGGGATCGACCTGGCTGCCGAGGCGCTGCGCATCCACCTGGGCCAGGAGCCGGTCTGCTGGAGCCAGGAGCCGGTGCCGACCGGTCACGCGGCGGCCTACTCGGTGCCGGTCGGCAAGGGCGGACGGATCGTCCGGGTGCGCGGGCTGGACGCCGTACGCGCCGACCCCCGGGTGGACCACGTGGTGCAGACCGTCAGCCCCGGTGACCTGCTCCGCCCCTACCCGGACTGGGCCGGGTACCCGGCCATCGTGCTGTCCCACCACGAGTCGGACGCCGCCACCGTGGAGTTCCGCGACCACCTCGCGCGGACCCTGCACGTCGAGTACGAGGAGGAGAGCTGAGCACGCAGCAGCCGTACCGCCGGAGGACGCTCATGAAGGGGCTCCGCACCTCCCTGAGCGGGCTGCCGCGCCCGTTCTGGTGGCTCTGGGGCGAGACCCTCATCACCTCCGCGGGCGGGTTCGTGCTGCCCTTCCTGGCGATCTACCTGACCAGCGTGCGCGGGTACTCGGTCGCCTTCGCCAGTGTGGCCCTGACCGTGTTCGGGGTCGGCAGCGGAATCGCCTCGCTGGTCGGCGGTGTGCTGGCGGACCGTCTCGGCCGGCGGTCGGTCCTGCTGGCGAGCGAGGTGCTGGCCGTGGTCGGCATGCTGGCACTCGGCACGGCGCGCACCCAGGCCATGGTGCTGGTCGGCACGCTCGTGGTGGGGGTGGGGCTGAACGCCACCCGGCCGGCGCGGGCGGCGGCCGTTGCGGACCTGGTGGCCGGGGAGGACCGGAACCGGGCCTTCTCGCTGCTCTACTGGGGCACCAACCTGGGGTCCTCCGTCGCCGCGGTCAGCGCCGGGATCGCCGCCGAGCACGGCTTCTTCCTGCTGTTCGCGGTCAATGCGGTCGCCAACCTGGCCGCGGGAGCCGTGGTCTACCGCTGCGTCCCGGAGACCCGCCCGGAGCCGACCGGGCCGCGCCCCGGCACCACGGCCCTGCCGGCCGGGGCCGTCTACCGCGACCGGCCGTTCCTGGTGCTGCTCGGTTCGGTGCTGCTGCTGGGGATACTGTTCCAGCAGCCGCTGGTCGCCCTGCCGCTGACGATGACGGCCGACGGGCTCTCCCCGGCCTCCTACGGACTGGCCATGATGATGAACGGCCTGGTCATCGCGGTCTTCCAGATACCGCTGACCCGCCTCGCGGGGCGTCTGCGCCCCGAGTTCGCGCTGGCCGCGGCCAGCGCGCTCACCGGTATCGGCCTGGGCTGCACCGCCGCCGTCCACTCCGTGCCGGGGTACGCGGCGACCGTGGTGCTGTGGAGCCTGGGTGAGATCGTGATCTGGCCGACCTGCATGACCTTGGTCGCCGCCCTGGCGCCACCCCACCAACAGGGCGCCTACCAGGGCTGGTTCCTTTCCGTGTGGAGCGTCTCCGTGGCCCTGGCACCGCTGCTCAGCTCACAGCTGATCGGGGCCTTCGACGGCACCACCGCGGTCTGGGCGGCCTGCCTGGCCCTGGCCCTCCTGGCTGCCGCCGCCCACCTCCTCCTCGCCCGGCTCCGCCGGCCGGACTTGACGAGGGGAACCGGCTGATCTTGTCGGCATTTCCGGGGCGCGTGCGTTTCTCCGGAGGAGGCGGGGCGGCCGGCTGACCGGCCGCCCCGCCTCACGACGCGTCCCTCACCGCAGTTGCCGGGTGATCTCCTGGGAAAAGGCCGCGACCCGGGTGTAGACGCCGGGCGTGGGGGTGGCGGCATTGCTCTTGGCCAGCCAGCTGACGATCCCGATCAGCTTGCCGCCGGCGACGAGCGGGCCTCCGCTGTCGCCTTCGGCATGGTGGGCGCCGGTGACCGCGTTGTTGGCACAGACGTGCATCGTGGGGCCGAAGTCGCCCCCGGGATTGAGCCGTTGGCATGTCCGGTCGGGCAGGACCCGCAGGTGCGCCGACCGGAGCACGTTCGCCTGGCGGTCCTCGTTGTCCAGCAGGCCCCAGCCGTAGACCCGGGCGCCGGTGCCCGGGCGGTACAGACCGAGGTCGGCAGCCGTGGCCACGGGCAGCGGGGTGTACTTCGGGGGCATGGGCCTATCGAGCGTGAGGACGGCGACATCGTTCTCCAGGTGGCGGCCGAAGCGCGGATGGATCCAGGCCTTGGTCACCTTGCGCATCCGGCCCTCGTGGTGGCGCAGGTCGGTACGGCCGGCGACCACCCCCAGATCGGTGGGGGCCTCGTCAACGACGCAGTGCGCGGCGGTGACGACTTTCGTCGGAGTGACCAGGGTGCCGCCGCAGAATTGCCCCGAACGCGGATAGGTGTCGGTCTGCCGCCACAGGTTGACCGTGACGGTCCATGGTGCCGCTGCCGTGCCGGCTTTCTGTCCGCCGATGACGGCCTGGGCGGTGGGGGCCGGCAGCACGGCGAAGCCGGCGCCGACGAGCAGCGTGAGACATGCCAGGGCCGACCGGCGCAGGTACCTGTGTCGTGTCATCTGAATACTCCCTGCTTCCCGTTATCCGGCGATCCGGCTCTGGAGGAGCGGGTAGTAGGCGGCCGACTTCACGGCGACGCCCGGGTAGAGGCGGCTGGTGCAGCTGCCGCCGCCGCTGATGACGCCGACGAGCCGCCCCTTCACCACGACCGGTCCTCCGCTGTCCCCGCTGCATGCGCTGACTCCGCCCGCCGGGTAGCCGATGCACATCGTGTAGGCCTTGTTGTACCTGCGGGTGCCGTACGCCGTGATGCACTGCTCGTCGCCCCTGTTGGGGATCAGCGCGGTCTGCAGCGGCGGCACCCGGCGGTCGTCGTCGCGGCCCGTCGTGGAGCCCCATCCCAGGACCCTGTTGGGCGTGCCTTCCTCGTACAGCTTCTGCTGTGCCGGGGTGGCGAGCGGCAGGGTCCGGTACGGCATGGGGGCGTTGAGGGTGAGGACGGCGAGGTCGTGCGCGTACGTGGCGCCGTTTCCTTCGGTGTCGGCCTTGGGATGGATCCACAGCTTCGCCACCTTGCGGACGGTGCCCTTGCGGGTGTCCCGCAGGTCTTCCCGCCCGCCCACCACACGAACGCCCTCGATGGTGGCCGGGCTCACGCAGTGGGACGCGGTCAGCACCTTGCGCGGCGCGACCAGCGTGCCCGCGCACTCCGCTTCCTTCACGTCCTGCGACGTCAGAGCGACCGTCCAGGGATATTTCTTGATCTCGGCGCGGTCTCCCCCGACGACCGCGGCGGCGGGCGGGGTGGCTGACACCACCAGCGCCGCCCCCGCCAGGACCGCGCCCGCCACGATGCCGTGGCGCCTTCTCGCTTTGCTCATGGAGCCTCCATTGGCGATCGAACAAAGTCGCCCATGGAGAGGCTGTGGAGGGCAGCGCGGTTGCCTGACACGGCGGACGGGCCACGCATGGCGAGAACTGCCCGCCGGACAACGGCCGTTGACCGATCAAGGGCCGCCGACGAACAAGATCACATGGGCGTGCCCGTCGAGTGCCACCCCGCACCCCACTCCCCCGCACCGCACTCCCCTGCACCGCATGACTCTTGCTGTGTAAGATAGTGCGCCATGGAGGAGGCATCCGCTCCACGCGCCCAGTGGCTCAGCTGCGTGCTGGGCATGTGCCGATCCCCAGTCACCCACACCGCGGAGAAACCATGACGCCGACTGTCGAAACCGTGATCCCCCAGGCCATGGCGACATGGCGCCGCCTCGGGGTCGATGAGGACACAGCCGCCGAGATGGCCGAGGATCTGGCCGCCGACCTGACCGCCGCAGCACACGACGGCCGGGACGCCGGTGCGGTCATCGGGGACGACGTGGACGCGCTCGCCACCTCCTGGGCGGTCGAGCGCGGACTGCCGCCCCTGCACTGGCGCGTGAAGGAAACCGCGGTCGCCGCGGCCGGAGGAGCCTTCGTGCCGGCCATCCTCGCGCTGGTGTTCTGCTTCCTGTCGTGGGATCACACCTTCGACCCCTGCGCGAGCTGGGCCGAACCTGGCGGAGGGACGCCGGGCACCTGCCGCAGCACCCTCGAATCCCCCTGGATGTGGGCCGGCTGGGCCGGCTGGGCCGGCTGCGCGCTCCTCGCCTTCTTCATGATCCGGCGCACCGTGAGCGTGACGCTCCAGCACCATCTCGCCCCCGCGCGCGAGGCGACCCTGCGGGCCCTGCCCAAGGCCCTGCCCGTCATCATCGTGGCAGGGGCCCTGGTGGGCGGGGGGATCGGCCTGCTGGGCGAGCCCGTACTGGGGTATTTCGCCATCCTGGCCCTGCCGGTCGCGCTGGTCGGCATGCTCGGCACCGTCGCAGCGGGAGCTGCCCTGCTCCGGCACCGGACCTGCCCGACGAAGGAATTCCCGGCGCAGCAGCCAAGGCCCGGACGCCGCCACCTTTGACTCGTCGGTGTTGAAGAAGCTGCTGACGGACGGGTGGCCCGCACGGTCGGCATGGACGAGCCGGCCGTCCCTCCGCACGCTGCAACGGCCCCAGATACGGATCTCGGGGTTGGCGCCGAGTTCACTCGTCGGCAGCTCCACAACCGTCGAGAACACGTTGGCCTCCGTGTTCGAGTCCACACCGGTCCACGGCGAAGGGCCGCCGAGATGAGGCGCGGTGATATCGATCGGATTCAGGGCTTGCCGGCCTTCCCGGTGCACGCAGATTCCCCACGCTGCGTTATCGGCAACAACAAGACAACGACCGGGTCACTCTGGCCGTCCGCCTCGCGCCCTTTTGTCCGCGACTCAAGGAAACGTAATATCACCTGGTCATCATCGCGACGGGAGACAGGAAGCCGGTGAGAATCCGGCACGGTCCCGCCACTGTGACCGGGGAGTGGACCCTCGACAACGCCACTGCGCGCAGCGCGGGAAGGCGGGGGGAACGTCGATCCGGGAGTCAGGAAACTGGCCTGTCGCGGGCCCGTTCCGAGGAGCGCGGACTCCCCAGGAGGCTTTACGTGTACGACCGCATGCCCCGTCCCTCTTTCTCTCCCCCGTCTGCTCCGCTCCGCCGCGCCCTGTGCGCCGCCGCTGCGGCCGCCGCCCTGCTGTCCGGCTGTGGCACGACCTCGGGCAGCCCCGGAGACGGGAAGCCCGCCGCCTCCCCGGCGAAGGGCTTCCCGGTCACGATCGACAACTGCGGTACCCGTACGACCTACAAGAGGCCGCCGGCAAGGGCGGTCACCATCCATCAGCACCCGGCCGAGCTGATGCTCGCGCTCGGGCTCAAGGAGCGGATGGCCGGAACGTCCTTCCCTGACTCGGCCGTCCTTCCTCAGCTCAAAAAGGACTTCAACTCCCTGCCGGAGCTGGCGAAGAAGGAACCGTCGTTCGAGACCGTCCTGGAGAAGGAGCCGGACTTCGTCTACGGCGGCTACGGCAGCGCGTTCGCCGAGAACGAGGGCCGCTCCCGCAAGGCGTTCACCGACGCCGGTATCGACACCTACCTCAACCGCGAGTACTGCGGCAAGAAGCAGGTGTCCGTGACGGACATCTACGCCGAGATCCGCACCATCGGCACGATCTTCGGCGTACCGGAGCGGGCCGACAAGCTGGTCGCCGACCTCCAGGGGCGGATCGCCAAGACGGAAAAGGCGGTCAAGGGCGCACCGGCCGTGCCGGTGTTCGTGTACGACAGCGGCGACAAGACGGCGTTCACCCCGGGCGGCAAGAGCCTCGGCACCGAGCTCATCCGGCTCGCCGGCGGACGGAACATGTTCGCGGACCTGGACGACGTCTTCGGTGACGCGTCCTGGGAGCAGGTCGTCGCCCGCAAGCCCGAGGTGATCGCGATCTATGACTACGCGGGCACCGGAAGCGTCGAGCAGAAGAAGAAGTTCCTGCTCTCGCAGCCCGCCCTCGCCGACGTCCCCGCCGTGAAGAACAAGCGGTTCGTCGTGCTGCCGCTGACCGCCACGCTGGTCGGTGTCCGAGCGCCGTACGCGGTCGAGGACCTGGCCCGCGGGCTGCACCCGGAGAGGTTCCGGTGACGGCCCCTGCACAGACCGCTCCCCCCACCACTCCGGTCGCAGGCGGCAGCGGCGGTGCGGACCGGCCGCGCCGATGGTCCTTCGCCGTCGCCCTCGCCGTCCTCGGTGCTCTGCTGCTGCTGTCCGTCACGGCGGGGATGGCCATCGGGTCGGTGCAGGTGCCGCCCGGTGAGGTGTGGGGCATCGTGACGCACGCGCTGGGCGCCGACTGGTCGGAGCCGGTCTGGTCCAAGGCGCGCGAGACGATCGTGCTGGAGGTACGGGCACCACGGGTGCTGCTCGGGGCGGTGACGGGTGCGGGGCTCGCTGTGGTGGGCGCCGCCATGCAGGCGCTGGTGCGCAACCCGCTGGCGGAGCCGTATCTGCTGGGGGTTTCCTCGGGTGCGTCCCTGGGCGCCGTCATGGTGATCGTCTTCGGGGTGACCCTGTTCGGGCCGGTGTCGCTGTCGGCCGCCGCGTTCGCCGGGGCGCTGCTGACGCTCCTCCTCGTGTACTCGACGGCCCGCGCGGGCGGGCGCATCACGTCCGCGCGGCTGGTGCTTTCGGGGGTGGCGGTCGCGGCCGTCCTCACCGCGGTGATGGACCTGTTGCTGCTGACCACCGACCGGGGCAACGAGGCGCGAGCGGTCCTCGCCTGGACCCTGGGGGGTCTCGGCGGCGCGCAGTGGGACACGCTGTGGCTGCCGGGCGCGGCGCTGCTGCTGGGCATCGTCGTCCTGCTGGTCCAGGCCCGGTTTCTGAACCTGTTGCTGGCGGGCGAGGAGGCGGCCACGACGATGGGGCTGGACGTGGCCCGGTTCCGGGCCCGGATGTTCGTCCTGCTCTCCCTCGTCACCGGAGTGCTGGTGGCGGCGGCCGGGCCGATCGGCTTCGTCGGGCTGATGCTGCCGCACATCGTGCGGCTGTTCGTGGGCGGTGACCACCGCCGTGTGCTGCCGACGGCCGCGCTGGCCGGAGCGGTGTTCCTGATCTGGGCCGACGTCGCGGCACGGACGGTCGCCGCCCCGATGGAGATCCCCGCCGGCGTACTGACGGCCCTGTGCGGCGGGCCGTTCTTCCTGTGGCTGATGCGCCGGGACGCCCGGCGGAGCACCGACCGAGGAGTGGGATGACCGCGACCGAACTCGCCGTGGAGAGCGTCACTCTCACCGCCGGCGCACACCACCTGGTGCGTGCTGTCTCGCTGACGGCCCGGCCGGGTGAGGTGGTCGGGCTGGTCGGCCCCAACGGCAGTGGCAAGTCCAGCCTCCTGCGCGCCGTCTACCGCGTCCTGCGCCCCGACGCCGGGTGCATACGCGTGGACGGCGCCGACGCCTGGTCACTGCCGGTGCGCCGGCTGGCCCGCACGCTGGCCGCAGTGGTCCAGGAGTCGGGTGCGGACTTCGACCTGACCGTGCGGGAGGTCGTCGCGATGGGCCGCACACCGCACAAACGGCTGCTCGACGGCGACACCGCCGAGGACGCCCGGCTCATCGCGTCGGCCCTGGAATCGGTGGACGCCGCCGGCCTGGCGGACCGGCCCTTCGACCGGCTCTCCGGGGGTGAGCGCCAGCGGGCGCTCATCGCCCGCGCCCTGGCCCAGCAGCCCTCCCTGCTCGTCCTCGACGAACCGACCAACCACCTGGACATCCGGCATCAGTTGGAGGTGCTCGGCATCCTGCGGCAACTCCCCGCCACGGTCCTGGTGGCCCTGCACGACCTGAACCTCGCCGCGTACTACTGCGACCACCTCTACGTCCTGCGCGACGGCGAGGTGACCGCCTCGGGGCCGCCCGCCTCGGTACTGACCCCCGAGCTGCTGGCCGAGGTGTACGGCGTAGCGGCCGAGGTCGTCGTCCACGCGCGCACGGGAGCACCCCAGGTGACCTTCCTCCCGGGGAAGCCCGTTCAGCCGGCCATGGCGGGGGCGGAGCACTCCGGCCCGTGATCCTGGCGTGCACTCGTGACGCCGACCGCGGTTCAGCGGGCGGTGGTGTCGAGGTGACAGGTCCGGACGGAGTGATCAGGCAGGTGCCTTCTCGCGGTTGAGGACGCACTCGTCGCAGTAACCGACGCCCGGGACTCGGTAGTAGAGGCAGCAATTGCGGCGACGGTAGGCGAGGGGGTGGACCGTGAGGGTGCCCGCGCTCTTGAGGGGCTCCCGTTCCAGCAGGGCAGTGACGAGCGGGAGCGGCGGGTGCGGGGCATCCGGGGCGCGGGCGTCCAGCGTGTGTACGGCTCCCACGAGCGTGGCGGCGGCGTTGCCCCGTAGCACCTGTGGGGAGAGTCTGAAGTGCCGCCGCATCGCCTCGTCCAGCGGCAGCAGGTTGCGTACGACGACGCTCTCGTACAGGGCGTCGGGCACCTCATCACCACGGGCCGCCGCGACCCGCTCGGGCAGCCACAGGTCGATCGGGCCGGACTGGGCCGCGCGCCACCACAGCCGCTCGGGCGCGAGGTCGGGTACCTCACCGGTCAGCGCGGTGACGGCCAGGGCGACCGACCACAGCCGGGCCGCCGTTCCGATGTGGAGGGTCGAGGCCGCCACCCGCCGCTGATCGGTGCCCAGCCGCAGGCCCACGGCCTCGACGGCCCCCTCCAGCACCGCCTGCTCCCCGTACAGGTCCGTGAGCGGCAAGAAGTCCGCGGCGTCGGTCCGCGGTCCGCAGGACACGGCGAAGTAGCGACCGACGGCGGAGACCTGAGCGAGTGTGTCGGTGGTCATCAGCTGAATACTGCCCGGGCCGGTGCGTGGAGGGAAGCGCGGGGTGTGCCTGGTGGCGGCCGCTTGCCCGGGCGGTGCCGGGGGCTGCCCTTTCCGGCGCATTGCCACCGGGTGCGGACCCCGGCCTCCGGCTACGCCTCACGTAGGAGGGATCCGGCGTTGCCTGATACCAGCGGGCGATCGGGGGAGGCGCTTTCGACGGACGCACCGGGGAAGTGGCGCCTCTTAGCGTGAGGTTGTCCCGCCAGGGGGCGTCGCGAAAGGAATGCAAGCATGATCGAAGTAACGGGTCTGTCCAAACGCTATGGCGACAAGGTGGCCGTGGACGACCTGAGTTTCCGGGTCCACCCTGGACGGGTAACGGGCTTTCTCGGCCCCAACGGCGCGGGGAAATCCACCACTCTGCGGATGATCGTCGGCCTGGACCGGCCGACCTCCGGTACCGCGACGGTGTGCGGCCGCCCCTACCGCGACCTCGCCCGTCCGCTGCGTACGGTCGGTGCCCTGCTGGAGGCCAAGGCCGTGCACAGCGGCCGCACCGCCCGGGAGCATCTGCGCGGGCTCGCCGCCTCCAACCACCTGCCACGACAGCGGGTCGACGAGGTGCTGGCGATGGTCGGCCTGACCGGGACGGCGCGACGGCGGGTGGGCGGCTTCTCCCTCGGTATGGGCCAGCGCCTGGGCATCGCGGCCGCACTGCTGGGCGATCCGGAGATCGTCATCCTGGACGAGCCCGTCAACGGCCTGGACCCCGAGGGGATCCAGTGGGTGCGCGAGCTGATGCGCGGTATGGCCGACGAGGGCCGTACCGTCCTGGTCTCCTCCCATCTGATGAGCGAGATGCAGGACACCGCGGACCATCTGATCGTCATCGGCCGCGGCCGGCTGGCGGCCGACAGCTCGATGACCGAGTTCCTCGGGCGCAGTGCCCACAACGGCGTGGTGGTCCGCACCCCGCATGCCGCGCAGCTCGTTCCGCTGCTGCGACGCGAGGGGGGCGCCGTGGAGCCCCACCCGCACCGGGCCGGCGAACGGGCAGGCGAACGGGCCGAGGACGCTCCCTTGGTGGTCAAGGGGCTGGACGCCCGGCGGATCGGTGAGCTGGCCGGGCAGAACGGGCTGTGGCTCCATGAGCTGGCCCCCAGCGGGTCTCCTTGCAGGAGGCCTTCATGGAACTCACCGCAGATGCCGTCGAATACCGCGTGAAGCACGGAGAGCGAGTCGCATGAACAGGGTGACGACACAGACCCCGGCCGCCTCGCCCGCCGCGGCGGGGAACGGCCCGAGCGCCTGGCCGCAGTTCACCGGTGCGGTGGCCTTCGAGTGGATCAAGATCCGGTCGACCGGTCGACGTGGTGGACCTGGCTGGCGGCCGGCTTCGTCACGATCGGAGCGGGTCTGCTGGGGGCCGGCAACGCGGCGCCGGGCGAACCCGCCGGGGCGGTGGTGGGCAAGACCCTCGGGGGGATCGCGCTCGGGCAGATCGTGGTCTGCCTCTTCGGGGTCCTGACCGCCACCTCCGAGTACGGCACCGGCTCGATCCGCAGCACCTTCACCGCCCTGCCCCGCCGCCCCCGGCTGCTGGTGGCCAAGGCCCTGGTCGTCCTCGCCGTCTCCACGGTGCTCGGGACGCTCATCCTCGTCAGCACGCTCCTGGCCGGGTCCCTCATGCTGGCGCCGGGCGTCGCCGAACCGTCCCTCGCCGATGCATCGGTACTGCGCGCGGTGCTGGGCGGCGGCTGCTACCTGGGACTCCTGGGCGTGTTCTCGCTCGCGCTGGGGCTGGTGCTGCGGGCCACGGCGGGCGGGATCACCGCGGCCACCAGCATCACCTTCATCCTCCCCAACATGCTGGCGCTGGTGGGCGAGACCGGCGAGGTCCTGAACAAGTGGTGGCCGACGGTCGCGGGCGCGCAGATCCTGCAGCTGATGCCCACCCACGGCGACCTGGCGCCCCTCCCGGGGTTCGGCTACTTCGCGCTGATCACGGTGATCACGTTCGCCGGCGCGGTGGCCCTGACCGAGCGGCGGGACGCCTGACCCTCCCACCCCGCCGGCCGCGGACCTGCCCATCCCCCCAGGGCAGGGCCACGGCCGGCGGCCTCCCCCGGGCGGCGCGGCCACCGAGGTCGCCGCTGCCCCGCCCCGAGTTCACGCCGAGATCGGCGCCGGTCTGCACATGGGCGAGTCCACGGTGAAGACCCATGTCAGCCGGCTGCTGGCGAAACTGCAGTGCGCCAACCGCGTCCAGGCCGCCATCCTCGCCCACGACGGCGGCTTCCTCGACGCCTAGATGTACTGACCGGAGACGTTGATTGAGAGCAGGCCGTTCTGATCGGTCACGTGGCTGGGGTCGAGTGTCTTTCAGCCAGGTCTCTGGCGAGCCGGC